>PLZN01000062.1 GCA_003152195.1 Acidobacteriaceae bacterium | reverse complement strand
CGACCCGACAGCTTTTTGGAGCGGTCAATTTGGACAGCACTTGAAGCATTCACCGAGGACCACGGCAGTGAGGCCGGATATCTGACCGGGAGAGCACGGTGCAGTCCCGAAGGGACGGCCGCGCGCCAGGCAATCTTTTTCCGCCTCCCTCAAAAACCTATTTTGGACGAGTCTGAGTAAGGATTGCCGGCAACACAGGATTTAGCCAGAAAGAGAGCGCTAGCGTGTGTAGCGGTATTGCGCCGGATGCTCCTGCTACAATCCGACGAACAATCACCTCTCAATCGAAAGAATGCGATGACGACCAGGCGTGGGGGTCTGCTGGACACGTATTTCTACTTTTTCATGTCGCTGCTGATCGCCACGGTGGTGGTGTATGGCTTCGGCCAAACTGTGGCGGGCCGCCTGATTCATCCAGACGTGCCCCGTCCGTTTCTCCTTTATGTTCATGCCGCCGCCTTCTCGCTGTGGGTGGTCTTCTACATCTTCCAGTCAGCGCTGGTGCGGACGCGCAATGTGTGGTTGCATCGCCGGCTGGGCTGGTTCGGCGGTGGGCTTGGGGTTGCGATGCTTGGGCTGGGGATCTCCACGGCCATCACGATGAGTCGCTTCGATATACTCCACTATCATTTGGCCGATGCCGCGGCCTTTCTGATCGTCCCTTTCTTTGACATCTTCGCCTTCAGCGTCCTTCTTGCGCTGGCGATCTATTGGCGAAAGAAGCCTGAGTTCCATCGCCGCCTGATCTTAGTGGCTTGCTGTGCGCTCACTTCAGCGGCCTTTGGGCGTTTCCCGTCTAAGATACTGCCATTTGAGTGGTCGTTTATCGGCGTGGACGTTCTGATTCTTCTCGGGGTAGCGCACGATCTGATCGTCAACCGGCGCATTCACCCGGTCTACCTCTTTGGAGTTCCCGCTTTCCTGTTTTGCCAGATTGTCGCCTGGTACACGTACTTGCATAACTCGCCTAACTGGCTGAGGATAGCTCACGCAATCCTGGACTGAGCGTGGCGGCGTTTCACGCTCTGGGGAATTCTGGCGGATCTGGGTCTCTCGCTGCCGCCAGGGGTCGTGGCGGACCAAACGCTGGCGGCCGTGCCCAGGCCCATGCTGTCCGCGTGGGCACAACCGCAGTGTTGCCGGCCCGATGAATGTCAAGCGTAAGTAGACTTGCACTTGCTTTGTCAGACATCAGGGGTTGCCTTGTCGAATTTCTTAGATCCGGGGGCTGGGGAACTTCTCGGTTTCCACCAACGGAGTGTTGGTCTATCTCAACTCGTACTTGAATCTGGATCGGTTCGTTTGGCTGGACCGGACTGGCAAGCAATTGGGAACTGCGGGAGAAGCTGACACCCGCTACTGGCCGGTGCTATCCTCGGATGGCCGAACGGCCGTCTTCTCTCGGAATGACCCCGCGGACCTCAGCAAGGGGGATTTGTGGCGGCTGGATACCCAGCGGGGAACGACTTCGCGTGTGACCTTCGAGGGGGTTGCTTCCCCACAGCCGTGTGGTCTCCGGACGGCACGCAACTGGCGGTAGCATGGGTGACCAGGAAAACCGAGATCATACCGGCCAGCGGCAGCGGAACGCCGAGAATCCTGGAGAATGGTGTATTGCTTAGCCAAGTGTCGGACTGGAGCCGGGATGGGAGAACTCTGGTGGCGAACCAGCAGAATTCCGGGACCGGGATGGATGTGCTGACTCTGGATACATCCGGGATGCAGCCACCAACGCCCATCCTGCATTCCCAGTTTGACGAAATGTTACCCCAGCTTTCTCCTGACGGCCGCTGGCTGGCCTACATTTCCAACCAAAGTGGCCGCTTCGAGCTCTATGTCGTGCCGTTTCCTGGTCTGAATGGCCGCTGGCAAGTCTCCAGCAGCGGAATCTCGCCGGAGGTGCCGTCGACCGTGGCCTGGAGCCGCGACGGAAAGCAACTTTACACCAGGGACACCACGGGGGCCCTAACGGTAGTCGACGTTCAAACCCAGGGTGGCGAGTTTCACGCGGGAGTGCCGCGGCAGATTTTCTCGCCGCCGGGAGGAGTGAGCGGCTTTGATACCGCCCCCGACGGTCGCATCCTGGCCCTGGTGCCGGTGGAGGCGGAAATGTCTCCGCCGATCACGCTGGTGATGAACTGGGATGCCGAGCTGATCAAGAAATGATGACGGCAAGCGCGAAACTCGCATCGCGCCGTAGCACCAATTGACGGCACAGAACCATCTGCCGTGGAGACGTAGAGTACGGAACCGGAGACGCGCCCATTGCTGTCATTTGCGATGATGCCCGAATCACGGGCAACACAGATGATCTCTCCACCCTCGGGTCAGCTTCAATAGTGCCCAAGGTCTTCCTACGCACCCGTGCCGAATGCGTTACTTTCCCCATGCCTGATACTTTTCAGTCATTGTTTATAGCCGGATTCTGAGTCATCGTGTATCACAAGAGAATTCTAAAATCAGCAATCCGGAAGAGATGACGGGCCCACGAAAGCGTTTTTTGGTTCCCACACTGGTATTGGCGATGGTCGCTTCCGCTGCCGGGCAAGGCTCGCCGTCGACGGCTGCGGCACTCCCGCCTCAAGTGCAATCCTTGGAATCGCCCTCAGCTTCACTTACGCCGCAGAATCTCTCCCCGGAGAATCCCGCTCCCTCGTTGCCAGGAGATGGCGCTCAACAACTGCTTGATTTCAAGAACTCCGATATTAAGTTCGATTTGCAGAGCTTCATGGATATCCTTCGCGACCACAGGCACGAAGGGTGGGTCCTGGCAGCCTATCCCGACCCGAAAACCAGCCGGCCGCTCATTGGCGCGGGATTCAGTCTCGATGTCCAGGCAGCCGAGCACCCCCAGCGCGACCCTCTCAATCCGCATCCTTTCGTCGAGCCGTCGTCGGCTCAGCTTTGGCAGGCTGCCGGTCTTGCTCCGGATCGATTGCAACAAATCCTCCAGCAGTACAACCGCGATCTAAGTGCATGGACGACGAGAAAGTATCGCAGAAAGATCATTAGGCAAACGCTGACGCCGGAGTTAACCGAAGAAGAAGCCACGCGGCTACTCCGTATCTCTGCCATTCAGGCCATCTACAATGCCAGGGCCTATTGCCGTGATTTCGATCAGCTAACAGCGCCGCAGCAGCTGGCATTAAGCCAACTGGTGTTCCAGATGGGTGTAAATCTGGAGGAGTTTGTTGAGTTTCTTGGCGCCGTGAATGATCGAAACGGTTCCCGCGAACTCCCGCGGCTCGACGGCTATATCGAAACGGATGCGGAGCATTGGAGGACAGTGCAACGCACGCTGATCGAAAGCCAATGGGCCAGGCAATATACCGTTCGCGCTGCAACGGTGATCGCCATGTTCGACCCGGAGTATGGCCAGAACCCCAGCGCTGCGCAACTGAAAGTGGAAGCGGTGCTTCGTCCCCCCGTAGAGCATCGGCGCAGAAACCGGTCCCAAGGCAATCTCCGGGCCGTGAACTACAGCAAACGATCCGGTAGGGCACACGGCAAGAAAGCATCCAGCTCCCGAGCTAAGCAAAAGTTGGCCTGAAATCCCGCCTTTATCGTTCTCGATTAAGCCGTCATCGCTGTTTGGCACGGCAGGAAGCACCACNNGGGGCCGCGCAGTAGGAAATCCGGGTCCTTTGCGCTTTTTGCAAAGGACCCGGATACGCGACGGTCGGTATCGAGGTTCGTGGTATCCCACCCTTCGCAAAAAGCGCGAAGGACCCCGGCGCTTTTGCTGCCATAAAGTGGGAACTGCAAAAGTCTGATGATGACGTGGTCCATTCGATAGATGGCTTCCTGTAACCTTGCTTTCCGTAAGCCCAGTCGTCATTAGGAGCGTCTATGCGAGTTTTAAAGATTCTGAGTGGAATCGCCGTACTCCTCAACGCACTGCATTTTGCCCATGTAATCCATCACTTCTATTCTCTTGACCCTGTCCACGGCCCCGGTTTTTGGGCAGGGATCGCGCTTGCCGCCGTCATAGACATTTTTTCCTGGATTGGAGGATATTTTCTGTTGAGGTCTGGCCGCTGATCCCAGTTCGCTTCAACTCGCTTCAACTCGCTGCAATCGCAGTTCGGACCTCTTCGGGAAATCTCTTGTCTGCCAATTCCTCCTCATATAACCTCCAGTAACACTTCCATTCTGACCATCTAAATCTCTCTTTCCAGGAGTCTTCTTGCCGGGTACAGCCACGATCGATCCGCTGGTCCCGCCAGCGCCAAGTTCCGCTAGTGGAGCGATGCAGATCGCGGCCGCCACCATTGGCAATGCGTTGGAATGGTTCGACATTCTGATCTACGCTTACTTCGCGGTCACGATCGCCGGCGTATTCTTTCCCAACTCGAACCCATTGGTCTCAATGCTGCTCACCTTCGGGTCGTTTGGCTTGTCCTACGTCGCTCGTCCGGTCGGAGCCATCGTTCTCGGCGCCTATGCTGACCGCGCCGGCCGCAAATCCGCGTTGACGCTCTCTATCCGGCTGATGGTCATCGGCACCGCCGCGATGGCCTTCATGCCGCCCTATGCCGCTATTGGAATCATTGCGCCACTTGGGATTTTCGCCGCCCGCCTGCTGCAGGGCTTCGCCGTCGCTGGCGAGTTTGGGAGCTCCACGGCCTTCATGGTCGAGCACTCGACCCGCCGCAAAGCCTTCTACTCGAGCTGGCAGTTCGCGGGTCAGAATATGGCCAAGCTGCTCGCGGCACTCTTCGGCCTTTTGCTCACTGCCACGCTCACCTCCCCGCAGCTGCGCTCCTGGGGTTGGCGTGTCCCGTTTCTTTTCGGCCTCATGGTGGGACCGGTCGGCATGTACATCCGGCGCAAGCTGGATGAAAGTCCGGAATTCGTGCAGATCACACCCACCCGCACCCCGGTACGCGAGGTCTTTGGCACACAGAAAGCGGGGCTGGTGGTGGGCGCCGGCATCATCGCCGTAGGCACCGCAAGCACCTACTTTTCCATCTATATGCCTACCTTCGCCACCACGCGGTTGCACTTGGCGCCCGCCACCGGATACGTTGTGGCCATCGTTCTGGCGCTGTTAGGCATCGTGCTATGCCCGGTGGCCGGCCATGTCGCGGACCGCCTCGGCCATACTCGCATGATGCTTCCGGCGGCGGTTCTCATGCTGCTGTCCTTCTATCCTATTTTTCTTCTCATCACCCGCTACCCCGGCATGCCCACACTCCTGGTGGGACTCATCTGGGACGTACTCCTGCAAATCGCCTATGTCTCTGCTGCACCGGCGGTGATGGCGGCGATCTTTCCTGCCCGCACCCGGGTCACGGGACTTTCGCTCAGCTATAACCTGGGCGTCACTCTCTTTGGCGGCTTTGCCCCGGCCATCTTCACCTGGCTGAGCGCCGTCACCCACGACAATGCTGCCCCGAGTTTCTACCTGATGCTGATGGCAGCGGTCAGTACTGTAGCGGTACTAGCCGTCAAGCGGCGCCACCGCGACGTGTAGGGTACGGGCCTTCACTCCGGCGAGGTCTTGGCCGGAGCGAAGGCGCCCACATCCTCGCAAGAGCCTTAGAAAATGCTCTGCGCTGTAGTATTCACTCGGGTTCCCTTAATCACTCCCTGGAGGTGAGCTAGTGAATTGCCCGACTCGTCGTACTGGTCGATCGTGAAGGTGCCAGTGAATTGGTTTCCATCAGGGTTCAGAGTCACTTCTTCCTGGATTCTCCCGGGACCAATCAGCTGGCTTCCCGTGGGATCCCAGGATGCGCCAAAGTGGTTCAACTTATACTGGAACTCGCCCACCTGCTTCCACACACCCAGACAGAAGCTGCTGGTGATGGGCGAGCGTCCTCCCGAGTTCGTGATCTCAGTACCGTCGCTATGCCATTGAGAGTATCCCGCGTCCACTTCGGTGCCGTCCTTAAATCCTGGGCTGTCCTTGGTCATAAACTTCACGTGCCAAAAGCCCACGATCCCGGTTTCGTGATCACTAATCGTGACCAACGCCGCTTGCACAACTCGAGCCTGTCCGAGCTGAGAATGCCAGCTACTGTGAGAGGGCAATGGTTGCCCAATGTCACCGCATCCGGCATTGGCAATAGGCACGAATAAGAGCGTGAGTGCGAGCCCACCGAATGTGGCGGCCAACGTTTTGTAATTTGTCTTCATGTGATTTCTCCTCATGCCAGCTGGCAACGAGCTAACCTCTGCCCCTAGGTTGTGCGCAAGGAAGAGACGGTAAAGTCTGGGTGAAGATTAGGTGAAGCGCCAACTTGCTGAAAATAAATAGGATGGCCTTTATCTCGCTCTGCCGGCTTGCTATACTTCATGCGCGGGGTGCGCTCCGGTGGCCGTCACTGTTTTCCAGTTCGGCGACTTCACGCTGGATTGTGACCGCTTTGAACTGTGTCGATCAGGACGCAATCTGAAGCTGGAACGAAAACCAATGGAGTTGCTCATTCTGTTGGCGGCAAAAAATGGCCAGCTCGTCACCCGAACTGAAATCGCCGAGCGCCTCTGGGAACGCGAAGTCTTTGTAGATACCGAGCACGGCATCAACACCGCCGTCCGCAAGATCCGCCTGGTCCTGCGCGATAACCCTGAGCAACCTCGCTTCGTGCAAACGGTCACCGGCAGGGGCTACCGGTTTATAGGGCCCATCGTGGAAGTCCGCCCGTCCCCGGCGCAAAACAGTGCCGCCCCGGTCGATGCCGCCGCTGCCCTGGCACCGCCGAGTGCCGTTCCGACCCAGGGTCCGGTCGCCAATCGAGAACTACCCGGCAACGGAAAGACGTGGTACTCCCGCAACGCGCGTCTCCTGGTTTGGCTTGCCGTCCTCGGAGCGTTGACCGCAGTTGCCTTCCTCATCATCGCCATTCGTCTGGACGCGCGCGGTTGGGGAGATCGATTCCTGAACCGCGCCGCAAGACCTAAGATCAGCTCTCTGGCTGTGCTTCCGCTCGACAATCTCTCCGGCGTGCCCGGACAGGATTACATCGCGGACGGCATGACCGATGAGCTGATCACCATGCTGGCGAAGAATTCGACACTACGCATCATCTCCCGAACATCCGTCATGCAATACAAGGGGGCGCGCCGCCCCTTGCCGTAGATAGCTCGGGAGCTTGGGGTCAACGGTGTACTGGAAGGATCGGTCGCCCGCTCCGGCGACAAGGTGCACATGACTATCCAATTGATTGAGGCGCCCAGCGACACGCACGTGTGGGCCGAAAGCTATGATCGTGACGCGAACGACCTGGTCTCGCTGCCCCGGGAGGCGGCCCAGACGATCGCAAAGCAGCTGCATAGTGCCGTTCTTCAAGTGCCGCCGGCGCGCTTTGTCAGCCCCGAAGCTCACGACGCCTACTTGCGCGGACGGTATCTCTGGTTTACCGGCCATAACGACCTATCCGGCGATTACTTCAAAAGAGCCACAGAGCTGCAGCCGGATTACGCATCGGGCTGCAGCGGCTTGTCGATCTTCTACAGCGCTGGCGCCATCATCGGCGAGCTGAACCCGGAGGAATCACTTGCTCCTGCAGAAGCAGCCGCCATCAAGGCGGTTGCGCTCGATGACACGCTCCCCGAGGCGCACCTTGCCCTATCGGCGGCCATCTTTACACACCGGTGGGACTGGGCGCGAGCGGAGCAGGAAATTGCCCGCGCGATTGAGCTCGACCCCAAGTTCGCCGAGGCCTACCACTTTCGCGCGAAGATCTTTACCGCACTCAATCGTGATGAAGAAGCCATTGAAGCGCAGAAGAAAGCTACGGAGCTCGATCCGTTTACCCGCCCTTGGGCGATGACCCTTTCCTTGTTGCTGGCAAGACAGTACGACGCGGCTTTGAATGAGGCGCGCCAGCGGCTCGAAGGGAACCCGCAAGATCCAAAGCTGCACTGGTTTATTTATGACATCTACCGCGGCAAAGGAATGGAGAAAGAGGCCGCGCAGGCACTGGAGCAACTGCTTTTGCCGGGAGCCGACAAGGTCTCTGCTGCGGGTGTACGGCGTGCCTTCCAGCAGGGTGGTTACAAGGCCCTGGTCCGTTGGCAGCTGAGCGATCTCAAAAAGGAGTCCTCCACGCAGTACGTCTCGCCCGTCGATCTGGCTACCCTCAATGCCCAACTCGGTCGCCGGGAGGAAGCTCCCGCTCTTCTCGAGGAGGGCTATCGACAGCATTCCCCGCTCCTGCTCCGAGTTCAGAACGAGCCAGCATTTGATTTCCTCCACTTCGATGAGCGCTACCGATCCATCATCAGAGGGACAGGACTGCCTCCAACCTATTGATGTTAAGACTAACGGCTTCCTCGCACCGCCCGATGCTCCAAGCTTGCTAAGCCGATATCAGTCTTACGATTTCCTCCGGCCTACGCAGCCGAGTGAGAGCCGAGACGGTGATCGATCCAGACGGTCGCGAAACCGGACAGCATGAAGGCCACTGCGATCCATATTGAGTTGATAGCCGTCTTTTCCCAGCCCAGCGATAGAACATCCATAAACGGGTATGGATACTTGCCGGTTGCCGCTCCACGTGTGAGCCCGTATGCCAAGTACGCCAGCGGATAGATGGCCCATGGAAACGGATGTCGCCACGTGAGACCACCTTTGTCTACAAAGAATATCCAGAAGAGCGGAACGACTACCGGCGTGACCATGTGGACGAGCACGTTGGCCACGGCCGATCCTCCGGAAAGTTCGGTCAAGCCGTGCAGTAGAAGGGCGTAGATGACTCCTACGAGCAGGATCGAAAGCATGGTTCCTGCAACCACCCAAGCAAAACGAAAAACCGTGCGATTGGCCGCGATCCCAGTGAAAACGACGGCCACAAGAAGATTCGTAGTGATGGTGAAAAATGCAAATAAAATCCATAGCGTGAGCAGAACCGACGAATTCTCCTGGTAGACAACGATGTACTGTACGGCCAAACCGGCCCATGCAATGGCGGCGATACAGGCTGCGGCGACGCGGGCTGTAATCCCAGTATTCATAAAGACGGTTCTCCAATTTGTTGCACTGCGATTTACGTCCGAGGCTTAAGGTCGCGAATCCAGCAATCGTTGCGAATGATCGGCCATGTGTTTGCGAGAACCGTTTAATCCTACAATCGGGCTCAGGTTTCTACTAAGCGTTCCTGCTTACGGCGATTGGCACGGGCGCGCCCTGCAGGGTGAGTGCTGTCATTTTGTCTCCAGCGAGAGGAGGGGCACCCCAGCCGAGAGCCGTCGAAGCCGAGACAGTTTGCATACTTTCAGGCATCCTAAACATAGGAGACTGGATATGCAGCGAGTCAAGCTAGGTAAGTCCGATTTGGAAGTTCCGGTGATTTGTCTCGGCGGCAATGTGTTCGGGTGGACGGTGACGGAAGCGGATGCTTTCCGGCAACTGGACGCGGCGCTCGAGGCCGGGCTGAACTTCATCGATACCGCCGATGTGTACTCGCGATGGATGCCGGGGCACAAGGGTGGCGAGTCGGAGACGATTCTCGGCAAGTGGTTGGCGAAGGGCGACAAGCGCAACAACGTGATCCTGGCAACGAAGCTCGGCCTGGATATGGGCGATGGAAAAAAAGGGCTGAAGGCAGCGTACATTGAGCAGGCGGTCGAGGATTCGCTGCGGCGCTTGCAGACGGACTTCATCGACCTGTACCAGGCGCACAGGGACGACGCGGAGACTCCGCTGGAAGAAACGCTGGGTGCCTTCGATAAGTTGGTGAGGCAGGGCAAGGTGCGCCACATCGGCGCCTCCAACTACAGCGGTCCACGCCTGAAAGAAGCTCTGAAGACCAGCAAAGATAATGGGCTGGTGAGTTACGTCGCCCTACAGCCGCAGTACAACCTGGTGGCCCGAGAGGAATTTGAGACGGAGTTGCTGCCGGTGGTGCAGGAACACACCTTGGGGGTAATTCCCTACTACTCGCTGGCGGCGGGCTTTCTCACCGGCAAGTACCGCAGTAAACAGGATGCCGAGGGAAAGGCGCGCGGTGGGACCGTGGGCAAGTATTTGAATGACTGGGGATTTAACGTTCTCCACACCCTGGACGAGGTTGCCAAGGAGCATCAGTCGACCCCAGCGCGGGTAGCGCTGGCGTGGTTGATGGTGCAACCCGGCGTGACCGCTCCCATTGCCAGCGCAACCAGCGACCAGCACCTGACCGATCTGCTCGAGGCCACCAAGTTGAAGCTGGATCACGCTTCGCTGGAAAAGCTGAACACGGTGAGCACACCTGCAGTGGCGGTCAAAGCCTAGCTCCTCGGCCGGGCCAGCTGGGCATGCTTTGTGGTAACATTCGCCCATTGGAGGAAGATTCATGACTCATTACTCCAGACGTTATTTCATCAAGACCGGACTGGCTGCGGGCGCGCTCGCCAGCGCCGGAAACCTGCCTCTGCGAGCGGATCGCCAAACAGCGACCGATTGGGTAACACTGGGAAAGACCAACGTAAAGGTGACGCGGCTCGCTTTTGGCACTGGGACCATGGGCGGACGAGTGCAGCGTGAGTTGGGCCAGGACCAGTTTACGAGGCTGGTACGCCACGCTCACGAGCGCGGCATTCGCTTTTTTGAGACCTCTGAGTCTTACGCGGAAATGCACAAGATGCTGGGCATCGCTCTGCAGGGCGTTCCCCGCGATAGTTATCAGCTGATGTCCAAGGTGACCACCCGCGATGGCGTGGATCCGCAGCAGAAAATCGACGAGTTGCGCAAACTCGCGAACACCGAATACTTCGACGTGATGCTGCTGCACTTCCAGCACACTGCCACCTGGCCGACAGACACCCTCAAGTGGCAGGACGGAGTTCAGGAAGCACAATTAAAGAAGGCTGTGCTGGTCCGCGGCGCGTCGGTGCACGGGCTCCCGGCGTTGCGCCAAGTCCCGGAAAACAAGTGGCTGGAACTCGCGATGATCCGGATGAATCATAAGGGCACGAGGATGGATGCCGAGCAGTACGACACGGAAGGTCCGGGAAATGTGAGCGAAGTAGTCACGCACGTGAAGCAGGTCCGCAAGCAAGGAATGGGCGTGATCAGCATGAAACTGGTGGGCGAGGGTGCGTTCACAACCCGTGAGGACCGCCAGGCGGCGATGAAGTTCGCGTTCAAGAACGCGGGCGTCAACGCCGTTACCGTCGGCTACAAGAACACGGCAGAGGTCGACGAGGCCATTGAGAACCTGAATCTGGCGCTCGCCTAGCGAAGGATTTCGGCCACGCCGTCCTTCCAGCCGGATAATCCCCGCAATGGAATCCTGGATTATCGCTGCTCGTCAAGTCCGCCGCGGTAGGAGAATCCCTGCGTTGTGCCGGGCATTGTCACGCTCGGATGCAACAGCGTCGGCCCTCCCCTTTGTCATCCCGAACGCAGTGGAGGGATCTGCGGTTCTCTCAACCAGCATCTGATTCGAATCGAAGCTCCGCCCTCCCCCTTTGTCATCCCGAACGCAGTGGAGGGATCTGCGGTCGGCAACGCCGGCGGACAGCTGCGAAGAAACAAACCGTTTCATGTCCCGTGGGTCGGCAACGCCGGCGGATGACTATAAGGAAGGCCGCATGAAGTTCGTTGACCCCACCAAACCTTACAGGAAATCCGGGGGATGGGGCACCCCCTTTTCGCGGCGCTGCCTACCCCGGCCAACACAACCTTGTCGCTCCTCTCCTCAGTTCGGGTTAGACAACAGAAGAAACACACCGCGGATCTCTCCACTCCGCTACCCTGGAGGTATCGAGTACGCTGAACAAGCCGATCACGGGGGCGGAGGTGTATTGTCCTGCACAAGAAACCCGGGAATGGGGAAGGTCGGAAGCCAATTAGCTTGATTTTGCTCAATCAGGTTGGCGCTAATTTCATTCAATCCATTCGTACTAAAAATGGTTTCTATCGACGGAACGACGTTATCTCGAATCACAAGACCTGAGAGTAAACAGCCGGGCATGTCGAGTATCCCGATGCCGGCCACATTGTCGTTTATCGAAGGAACGATAAAGTTTCCTGTTCCCACCGCGATAGTATTGCGAAGAACATCCGTATTGATAACCGGACCGTAAGCGGCGGGACCACCGTACGGCCCAAAAGCTGATATTAGAATCCCGTAGCCGGAATTTGTCAGGACATTGTCCTCGATCACGCCTTCGAGCGCATCACCCAACACGATCGACGTGCCGAGAGTGTTGGTTATTGTGTTGTGTGCAACTGTCATATTCAGCTCGTACTGAGAAATGACCACCAATGATGTTTCGTCGGGTACGACCTTCCATGGCGTCATCAGATTGATCGTTCGCCCACTATAACTCTTGAGGAAAGAATACTGACCTGCTCCTGTCCCCGAAATAATTGCCATACTTGATGCTTGCGGGTTCGTGGTTCCCATCCAATTCCATGCTGGATCATCCGCCAGAACCACCGTGCCCCGTGTACTCGACGCGATGGGGCCATAGTAGGATCCACCGTCCCCATCATTTGTAATAATCTGCTGGTCTTTCGAACCCATATTCTGAAATGTGTTGTAACCCACGTAGATATCCCGGGAGAGCGCCGACGGGCCGTACTGGTTGTTTCCCCGGCTTACGCTTAGACCGGAACCTCCTGAGCGCCCATTAGCACCTTGCCCAGGAACATTTTGGGAGTACGTCAGATTGCTTTCGAAGATCAGGTTTTGGCTATCGCTGATCCCCAGGCCTGTAAAGTTGTTCAACACAATTTGATTGCCAGAAATGATGCCTCCGTCTCCAAAATTC
The DNA here is from genome assembly GCA_003152195.1 of Acidobacteriaceae bacterium. Taxonomy (GTDB): domain Bacteria; phylum Acidobacteriota; class Terriglobia; order Terriglobales; family Acidobacteriaceae; genus PALSA-350. The sequence goes on along the minus strand of PLZN01000062.1, from coordinate 18,684 downwards.
ACATCGAAGGCCTGAGTGGAGCCTGAAAGAAAGAACGAGTTGTAGACCTGAATATCCGGGCCCGCCAGGGCAAACATCGCCTCCAAGCCATGCGATGCATCGGATGTAGATTGGAAATTCACGCAGTCGAAGAACAGATGGCCCGAGGTCTGGGGACTCCCTGTCGTGCTATCAGAGCTAATAAGTAGGTAAGGATTCGCGGGCGCCTCAAGAGAAAGATTAGCTAGTCCGAAATATTGAGGGACCGTGAACCATGCGGTAGGCGGCGCGGCTGGCGGCAAACCGCGGAACTTGGTCGCTGTTGCAGATGCCCCGGCAAGGAACTCATAGGAGTGCGGTTTGACCCCACTTTTGAGCACAAAGTTACCCGCTGGGATTGCTATATAAACGAGCAGATTTGAGCCGGCGGGCGGAGCAAACCCATCCAGGCATGCTTGAAGACGGGCACTGTTATCCGTGGCTCCATCCCCTACCAAATTCGAGCAGGTAGCATATCTGACCTCCCGGGAGGGTGGCGGATAGATAGTAATCTGACTTTCCGGGCTTGAAGTCGGACTCCAGGGGGAACTCCCAACCCAGATATTGTATTTTCCGGGAGCGAGTGTGGCAGGAACCGGAACCGCGATCGAGTTGCTGTCCAGGTGAGACGGCATGAGTGAGTAGACGGCAAGGTTTGATGATTGAATAAGAACCTGGCTTGACGGGCTGAAGTTTTTCCCAAAAATTCTTAAGGCTTCGCCTGGCTCTGCGCCGCAATCATAGACTTGGTGTTGAAGCGCTGTGCTTGGGTCGATCACGGAGGGTACCCCGATCACCCAATTGATCGATGGTACATTTGCCAGCTCGAGAAGAGGCGGAGCCGAGGGATCCTGTATCTCAAAACCAAAAATGCCAGCCGGATAATATGAGGGAACGATAAATGAGAGGCCCGTAGTTCCCTGCTGGATAGTGGCAACCACCTTGGAGCTATGTCGCACCCGGGACTGCCAGTTGTCGGTTCCTGGCGGAATGAACGCCACTCTCGCAGTCTTCGTAGCGTCAGTGAAAGCGCCCGTCATTAGTACTGATTGGCCCGGCTTGACCTCTCGAGAGATCCAAAAGATTGCATTGGAAGTGTAGGTAGGCGTTCCAATAACTGGTGCGATGTTGTCGACGGCGGTGTAAACGGGATCCGACCCGATGCCCCAATCATTATTGGAAATACCCGTATTAGGATTGGTACATCCGGTGAGCGCCTGGAAGACGACGCGAGCCGGGATTGTTTGCCCTTCGCTTCCTCCTGGACCTCCAGTTTCCTCCGGGCCCCCTGAGCCTCGTGTAGCTCCGGATGCAGAAGTTGCGTGGAGAAAAAGCCCGCATCCCAGTAAGAGAAGGGAGAACATCGCGAGCACTACGCGGCCAGCGGAGTGTGACCGGGTGTTATGAAGTAGGGTTACCGTCGCCCACCCGCTGACGACAGTTGGTATTTGCAAGTCGTTTCTCTTCATTCGCACTGCACCATCCCGAGCCAGGATGCCTGCCAATGCGTTTATCGACCGTGATCAGGAAAATGATAGGGAGGGATGTACCTTTATTAGGGAAAGCAGAAGATGCCAAGGCTTAACGCGGTTCAGCTTTCGCGCCGCTGTCCTGACGTGCCAAAAACAGTCTTGAAAGTTTACTGATGAAGCCACTCCCGTGGAGCTGCGAAAAACCGCGTGCTCAGCTGAGGCCGGGTGGCATACCGAGAGGCCGGCCTTACTGCGGATCTATGGCAGCGCGAACGCAAGAATATAGTCACCCTGTTTCGTGCCCAACTTTCCGTGCCCACCCGCCGTTATAACCAGGTACTGCTCGCCTTGCAAGGTGTATGTCATCGGAGTAGCTTGGCCACCCGCCGGGAGCGGATATTTCCAAAGCTCTTTACCGGTTTCAATGTCAAAAGCGTGCAGGTAGAGATCCATCCCAGCGGATGTGAAAACCAGGCCACCGGCTGTGATCATCGGTCCTCCGAGGTTGATGGACCCGGTCTGCTTGCCGGGAACGAACGTGCCGAGCGGAACATCCCAGACCTGCTTACCGGTAAAGAGATCGACGGCCTCGGTGGTACCCCACGGCGGAGCGTTGCAAGGCAGCTTGCTGGGAGAAAAGAGGAAAGTGCGATAGAGCCCGTAGGGCGCTCCTTTCTGTTCTCCGAATTCACCATAGATACGGTTGTCTTGCTGCGTGTTGTTCTCGGCTTCGAACTTATCGCGGGGAATCAGCTTGACCCAGGCTATGAGGCGATTGGTGTTCGCGACCATGACATGGTGCACCGGATCGTAGGCCGCACTGCCCCAGTTGACGCCACCCACGTTGCCGGGAAATACGACAGTTCCCTGGATACTGGGCGGCGTGAAAATGCCTTCCCACCGCGACGCCTTGATCTTTTCCTGGCACCACTTCATGTCTTCCGGGCCCCCCGCATCGCTCGGCGAGAGCCGTTCCGGCACCAGAGAAATCGTCGAAAAGGGCTGCGTTGGCGAACTGTGCTCGCCTGGAATGTCGGTTTGCGGCACCGCCCGCTCCTCGACCGGAAGCAATGGGACACCGGTGAGCCGGTTGAGCACGAAGACACGGCCCATCTTGGTATTGATGACGATCGCCGGAGTGCCGTCTTTCCAGGTGAAAAGTGTGGGTTGCGAGGCAACGTCATAGTCCCACAGGTCATGGTGGACAACCTGGAATCCCCACACAAACTTGCCCGAGGACGCGCGCAAGGCCACCACGGAGTTGGCCCACTTGTCGTCGCCCGGGCGGATGCCGCCATAGTAGTCCGGGGCGGAACTGCCGGTGGGAATGAAGACCAAATCTTCTTCCGGGTCGACAGAGAGCGTCGACCACGCGTTGCCAGCCCCTGTTCGAGGCTTGGTATCGTCGGCCCAGGGGGTGGGGTTCCACGCCCAACGTAATTTGCCGGTTCGGGCGTCGAATGCCCGAACGGTGCCCCGTCCGGTGTCCACCTTCCAATTGTCTGCAATCGAAGAGCCGGTGATTACCAGACCCTTGGCGATGGCGGGGGCGGAGGTGACCTGATAGCCGCCAGTCCATTCCGTTGCCGTCGCTGCATCCTGGGCAAGGTTCACTTCTCCGTTGGAGCCGAAGTCAAGACAAGGCTTTCCCGTTTCGCCATCGAGGGCGATGAGCCGTCCATCAAGAGTGCCCATGAAGATGCGGAGGCGGCAGGGCTGACCGGGCTTTTTTTCGGGATCGCGCCATGCAGAGACTCCTCTCGATGTCACTTCAGAGTAGTTTTGCGAGAGGTTTACATGGGGGTCGTATTCCCACAGGATGACGCCCCTTTGCGGATTAAGGGCAATGACGTGGTTGTAAGGCGTGCTGAGGAACAGCTTGTTTTCGACCAGGATCGGAGTAGCTTCGAAAGCCGCTTTGTCTCTTGACTTAGCTTCCGGACTTATCGCACCTGTGCGATAAGTCCAGGCCAGTTGCAGTCCTGCAACGTTGGTGCGATCGATTTGCCGCGCCGCAGAGTAGCGTGTGCCGCCGCCATCGTTGCCGTAGTTCGGCCACCCGGATTCCGATGCAGATTGCGCAGGTGCGACTTGCGTCGAGCCGAGCAGAGCAGCGCCGATCAGAAGCCAATGAAACTTCATGCTTACACTTACCATGTTTTAATCCACATTTCCATTTTGAGCTGCGCTTCCGGACCTTGGATCCTCGCCATCGTTCTATTCATGCAGGGGTGAAGGCTAGGAGCGGCAGCAAGGCGAAACCAATGTCTCCAAAATAAGACAATATCCGCCTTTTATCCCCTGTCAACCGGGGGTATATTGGCTCGCAGCCGGGAAAGCAAAGTGAAAACACCGGCTCAAATGAATTCAAGGAAGGCGTAGCAACATGAAGAACTACTCGAAATCTCTTCGGCTTGCGGCCGTCGGATGCGTTCTATCGTTCTCTCCTATCGTCACATTCGGCCAACACTACACACAGACCAACCTGGTTTCCGATCTGGCAAACGTTGGTGGACAAGCTGTGCCAGTTCAGGATCCAAACCTCAAGAATGCCTGGGGCATCACTCGAAGTGCTTCCAGCCCTTGGTGGGTGAACAACGCAGGGACCGGCACTTCTACTCTGTACTCAGGTACTGGAACAATCATAGCGCCGCCGTCCCCGGTTGTGATTCCAAACGCTCCCGGTGCGGATGGTCCTTCCGCTCCTTCGGGGATCGTCTTCAATGGCACGACCGACTTTATGATCACCAACGTGCCCGGCAAGACGCCGGCTCCCGCTTTGTTCATATTCGCCACAGCAAACGGCACAATCTCCGCGTGGAATCCAGCAGTCACCCCGCTCCAATTGGCTGTCAATCAAGTAATCGAAAAGGGGGCTATTTTCACCGGCCTTACTTTGGCCGAGGGCGACGGACATCACTTCCTGATTGCAGCAAATTTTTCCAAGGGAAGGATCGAAGTGTTCGACACAAATTTCAAGCGACTCGATCTACCCAGAGGAGTTCTCGAAGACGAACGGATCCCTTGGGGGTTTGCGCCCTACAATGTTCAGGTGGTTGGGACCAACCTGGTTGTAACTTACGCAAAGCAGAACGCGGCAAAGACCGCGGCCGATGACGATTGCGGCGAAGAGTGTGGATTTGTCGATCTGTTCTCGGGCAGAGGTGTCCTCGTCCGGCGCCTGCAGCATATACCGGGAACCTTGAGCGCGCCTTGGGGTGTCGCATTGGCCCCACGGGACTTTGGATTCTTCAGCCACGCGCTCTTGATCGGCAACCAGTTCGCCGGAACGATTGCGGCCTTTAACATTGTCAATGGACAGTTTCTCGGAAACCTGCTCGATGCTAGCGGCGGTCCAATCGTCATTAGCGGATTGTGGGGCCTTGAATTCGACAACAGAGGTAGCAACCAGGCGAGTCCTTCTCCTGGCCCGGCTCTATTTTTCGCCGCCGGCATCAACGGCTACGTGGATGGGTTGTTCGGCACGCTGACGCCAGTTACAGCCGAATTAAACGCAGAGGACCATCCCTAGAAGGAACCAGACACCGCGAGCTGCGCCGGCAACCGCCCAATCGGTATAGGGAGAGCGGTCGCCCGCTCTTCCGTTGCCGAATCCGGCCGGTGGAGAAAATAGTGCGACCGAGCGTAGGGCGGTGAACTCGGTTACAGATCGGCACCACAGTGTCTCTATTATTTCTCTGTAAGTTATCGCCGAATCCTTCAAGGTTCGCTTCAAGGTTCGGAAGTCGACGTAGATAAGACCAAAGCGCTGCTTGTAGCCTTCTGTCAACTCGAAGTTGTCTAAGAGGGACCAGTGAAAGTAGCCATGGACGGAGACGCCGTCATTCATGGCGCGGCGAAGAGCTCTGCGATAGTCCCGGATGAACTGGCTGCGAACCGGTCGTGAACGTGGCCATCGGGTGAAACAGTGTCGCTCCAGGCCATTCCGTTCTCCGTGATCGGGATGGGCTTGCCATAGCGCTCGTGATGGAACTTGGGATTTTCAAGATCTTCTGCAGAATTGCTCCGATGCGATTCGACCCCTTTGGGAGCTTTGAGCTGAGCAAACACTGGTCCGCATTAAAATACAAAGGGAGGTGTGTTCTGTGAATTCGGCGATTTTTTCACGAACTACAAAAGAGGAGAGCCCAAAGCTGAGGTTCTCTCCCTCTCTGGTTCGCGCGGTGGCCAACTCGGCCATGGGGCGCGCGGACGTCTTGCCATTCTGGTTTGGGGAATCCGATCAGCCTACTCCATCTTTCATTCGCGAAGCAGGCATCGCCTCATTGGCTGAGGGGGAGACCTTCTACTCGGAGAATTTGGGCCGGCCGTACTTGCGTCAAGCCATCTCTACCTATCTGACGGATCTTCACGGGCAGACCATCGGCACGGATCGTATCGCGGTGACTGCATCGGGCAACTCGGCGCTGATGCTGGCCAGCCAACTGCTTGTTGAGCCAGGCGACCGCGTGGTTGCGGTCACGCCGCTGTGGCCGAACGCGGTTGAGATACCGAAGGTCGTTGGCGGTCAGGTCACGTGCGTCTCGCTGGAAGTGCGGGAAGGCCAGTGGGCGTTGCCGTTGGATAAATTGCTGCAGGCACTCGAGCCGGGGACACGAATGCTGGTCCTCAACTCGCCCAACAACCCCACCGGCTGGACCATTCAACGGCCAGAGCAACGGGCCATCCTCGACCATTGCCGTCTTCATGGGATATGGATTATCGCGGATGATGTCTACGAACGCCTGATATTCGCGGACGGGTTGAGGTCAGCTCCATCCTTGCTCACGCTCACTGACGATGAGGATCGCTTGATCGTGGTCAACAGCTTCTCCAAAGCCTGGACTATGACCGGTTGGCGTGTGGGCTGGATGGTCGTGCCACCCGCAATCTTGTCTGACCTCGCTTCCCTGCTCGAGTACAACGTTTCCTGTGTTCCGGAATTTTCGCAGCGAGCCGGCGCGATCGCCCTCCAGCACGGCGAGCCTTACGTCCTGCAATTGCGGGCGGAGCTGGCCCACACGAAGAAGAGGCTGATTACTGCGCTGCGCCAACTTCCCAGACTGGAAGTGCCAGAGGCAGACGGCGCGATGTATCTCTTTCTCCGCGTCGCCGGCCAAACCGATTCGCTGCACCTGGCCAAGCAATTGATCGACGAAGTTGGCCTGGGGCTCGCGCCCGGGAGAGCCTTCGGGCCCGAAGGCGAGGGCTGGTTGCGATGGTGTTACGCGGCGGAGTGGACGAAAGTCGAGTCTGGCATAGAACGCATCGCGCGATTTCTATCCAGGTAGCCTGGTCCCCGGTACAATTCCTGCTTTACGGCGGATAATTCATTCTGTACATCCGTGAGCGTGCGCCGAACCGATCCTCAGGAGAGAAGCCCTTGCACACGATCAAAGTTCTCGATTTCCTGAATGCCGCCATTGAAACCATCAGCGACATCAGAGAATGGCGAAGCGCGCTCCTGAATGCCATGGAGAACTCATACCCGGTCACGGACGTCTGGATGGCTAATTACCGTGAGCAAGCCGCCAAGAACCTCCGCCTGACATCCGCTAGCGGCCACAACCGATTCCGATCGTAGGGCGTTTCAGTTGCTGAGCAAGGAGTTCGACCATATGCAAGAGCTCGGCAAGAAGGTTCTTGCGGCGCGCAAGAAGTTGAACTACATCACCCCGGACAATGTGAAGAAGGATGCGCTGGGCCAGAAAATCTTAAGTTGCGCGCGCTCCCTGGCCGCGATGGCCACCAGCGGGGTGTTTCAAGACGACGGCTCGTGTAATTGAGGGCCGCCAAGTCGTCAGGTCAAACACAACAATCCAGTCCAAGGGCTTGCTCTCACCTCTATCGTGCAACAGGCCGCTTTCAGGACCTGATCAGGATCGGGAAACGCCTTTGCATCGCCGATCCCCCAACGCTACTTTGGTTTGGACGGTGTGACGCCGGCCAATCCGGGGCTGCATGCTTCGAGCACATGGTTCATAAAGATGCGTTGGGCGCGCGTTTCAAAGTGGTGGCGCAGTTTTACGATGCCGATCTTGCGGGTGCCGCCTTTGCCGGCGATGGCGATGTATCGGCATCCGGCCACCGGCTGCACGGCCATGGCAGGCACGGCGGAGACGCCCATCCCGGCGGACACCATCGCGAGGATGGTGGCAAACTGTCCGCTTTCGAAGACCACATTTGGCTTAGCCCTGGATTTGCGGCAGGCCTTAATCATGCTGTCGCGGAAGCAGTGGCCCTCCTTGAGCAGCAGAAATTTCTCCTGATTCAAATTCGCGAATTTGATGGTCTTCTGCCTGGCTCGGGGGTGTTTCTCCGGCAGCACGGCAAAGAGCCGCTCCTCGAACAATTCTGTGCAGTCCAACTCATCCCCTGCCGCCGGCAGCGCGAGCATGACCATGTCGATGCTGCCCTCATGCAGGCGGTCGAGCAAGACAGCCGTGACGTCCTCCACCACGCTGACGCTCACCGAGGTGTGCTGGCGCGAAAATCCGGTAAGCAGCCGCGGCAGCAGATAGGCAGCGATGGTGGGAATGATGCCCAGCACGACGTCGCCCTTTTCCTCACCGGCCATTTCCAGCATTTCCGTCCGGGCGTCGCTTAACTCAAGCAGGATGCGCTCCGCCTTTGGCAGGAAAACATGGCCGAAGGCGGTCAGCCGGGCATTCCTCGGCAGGCGGTCAAACAGGCGTGCGCCCAGCTCGGCTTCGAGCTTCAGTATCTGCTGCGAGAGCGAGGGCTGTGCCACATGCTCGATCGCGGAGGCACGGGTAAAGGTACCGTGCCGCGCGACCGCGCAGAAATAGCGAAGCTGGTGAATCTCCATGCGCTGCCGCCTTTCCTCTGCCAGAACGAATACCTATGGCAAGGATTGCAAATAAGTATTTTACCTCTGGCTCCGACATTCGTAGACTGGCCCTGCAATTGAGAACGCACGAATACGGAAGGGAAATTCATGCCCCAGCAAGACAAAGTACAATCCGGGGACGTTACGCAACGGGTGGGCGTCGAAGTGATCCGCGCCCGCGGCGTGGATGTAGAGAATCTTATCAAGATGCTGGTCGCCAATGCGGCAGCTGAATTTGCCAGCACCTACTACTACTACACAATCCTGCGCATGAACCTGGCAGGCTATGAGGACTACAAGGAGATATGCGAGGACGCGCGGCTCGAGGACCGCGCGCACTGGGAGCTGATCGTGCCGCGCATCTATGAGTTGGGAGGCAGCCTGCCTAACGATCTTAAGGTGTTTCACGACCAGGCCGGCTGCGTGGCCGCCAAGCTGCCCGACCCGCCCACGGCAGTGAATATTCTGACGTTGCTGCTCGAATCGGAGCGCTGCGCCATCCGCAGTTGGAGCGCAGTATGCGATGTGACCTTTGGAAAGGATCCGCGCACCTACGACCTGGCGGCGCGCATCCTCAACGAAGAAATAGAGCATGAAGCCTGGTTCATCGAATTGCTCGCCCATGAGCGCGACGGCAAATCGATACCCTCCGGGCACTTCCGCCGGGGCGAGCCAGGGGAGGCGCCGTACAGCAAAAACAGGCCCTTCTACAATCCATAGAACATGGGAAATGGATTGCAGGACGGCGAGACGGCCGTGCGGAGCTTCCAGATCGTTCTCGAAACTCCACACGGCCTTCGCACGCTCGATTGCAGAACAGATGAATATGTCTGGGATGCGGCCGCCCGCGCGGGCGTCGCGCTTCCCGCCATTTGCCATCAGGGCCGCTGTCTGACCTGCGCGGGAAGACTGCTGGCGGGCAGCGTAGACCAGAGCGATGCTGCCTCCTATTTCGAACAGGACAAGGCAGCGGGATTTGTGCTGCTCTGCCGCGCGCGGCCTCTGTGTAACCTGCGCATCCGGACAGACGAGCAATGGATGATGCGAGAGCACCGCATCGCAAACCACCTGCCCGCGCCCTATGCCTGACGCCGATGGCTATCAGGCGGGATTTACTTCGAGCTCCGGTTGGCGATGACCGCTGGTGGTCGCTCCGGCGTCGGGGGAGAGGCCGAGGCTGTCGAAGACCGGGCCGAGCGCCAGGGCCGCCACAAAGACGATAGCGAGATGGAAGTCGCGCAGTTGGGGCACGGCGGCGGAGTGGCCGTGCGCGTGGGCGACGAGGCGCAGGGTGATGGCGCCGACGGCAACGCCCATGCCCATGCTGAGCTGCATCACGGCGCTGAGAAAGCCATTGGCGCGGCTCATCCTGCCGGGTGGGATTTCCGTGTAGGCAAGCGTAGTCATGCAGGTGAACTGCATGGAGCGGAAGGCTCCGTGGAAAAAGAGGATGCAAATGATGAGGACGGTTGGCGTGGCGGGGCTAAGCAACGCACAAAGGGCCATTGAGGCAGCCGTAATGACTCCGTTCACGATGAGAATGCGGCGGAAGCCAAAGCGGCGAAGGACCTGGATGACGATTACCTTCATACTCAGGTCTCCGGCGAAGAGCGCGAGCAGATAGAGGCCCGATTGAAAAGCATTCAAGCCGAAGGAGATTTGGAACATGAGCGGCAGAAGGAACGGCAGCACCGAGACGGAGATGCGGAAGGCGCTCGCTCCATAGACGGAAAGCGAGTAGGTCTTGAGCTTCATCGACTCGAGGTCGATGAACGACGCGGCTGGATTGCGGCGGGCAGCGACGATGGCGCTCACCCCACTGAGCAGGCTGAGGGTGAGGACGATGCCCGGTAGCTGCCACTGCACACCCTCGCTTCCGAGCTTTTCCATCGCGTAAACAGCTCCAGCGGAAGCGCAGCCTGCAAGCAGGAAGGTGAGCCAGTCAAAGGAATGCTTCTCCCCGGTGCGCACATTCTCCACCCAGAGCAGGGTCAGGATCAGGGCGATGATGCCAAGAGGAAGATTAAGGAAGAAGATCCAGTGCCAGCTCGCATAGGTGGTGATAAAGCCACCGAGAGGAGGGCCAACAACAAGGGCGGTGAGGCCGGGCCAGGTGATGTAAGCAATGGCCTCGGCCAGCTTGTCTTTGGGCGTAGTGCGCAGGACGATGAGGCGGCCGACGGGCACCATCATAGCTCCGCCAACACCTTGCAGAATGCGCGTGAGCGTGAACTGGGTGAGCGTGTGGGATGCGCCGCAGAGCAGCGAGGCGAGCGTAAACGTTGCGATGGCCGCGGCGAAGATCGAACGCGAGCCGAAGCGGTCGGCGACCCAGCCGCTGATCGGGATGAAGACGGCGAGCGTGATCAGGTAGGCCGTCATGCCGATGTTGAGGTTGACGGCGCCGACGTGAAAGCTGTGCGCCATCTGCGGGAGGGCAGTAGCGATAATGGTGCCGTCCAGGTTTTCCATGAAGAAGGCGCCCGCGATGAGGGTGGTGACGTATAGCGGCGAGCGGCTCTTCTTCATCCTTCTATTTTACGAAAGGAGCGAGTACTACCTCCTGCGGGAACCGGTCTCATAATCCACGAACCTGACGATGGCCCGCTGCCAGACCGCCCCAAGCGGGGCTATGAGACCGGTTCCAGTCTTCCAGGTAGAAATGCAAACAGAGAAGGAAAAGGTCGAACCGCAGGTCCCTCCACTGCGCTCCCCGGATTTCCTGTCGAGCTTGCTGGCGCGGAGAACTTCATGCGGCTTTCTGTAAAGAAGAAACAAGTTCTCGATTAAGCCGCGGTTGGTGTTTGGCACGGCAGGAAGCACCACGAAAAGGCGGGTGGGCGGATTTCCTATTGCGCGGCCCCAGCCATGGCCGCGGGTCGGCAACGCCGGTGTATGACTTTAAGGAAAGCCGCACACGCGGCTATGGCTGGTGCTGCGCAGTAGGAAATCCGGGTCCGCTCCGGCCGGGATGACAACTTTTTTGCAAGGAGTCATTGACTCAGGAGACAAGACATCTTGATTACGGTGTTCCTGTTCCGCTCAGACCGGCGCTACGCTCAAACGCCTGGACGAGAGAACCAAGGCTGCGCTCGGTACTGATATTCGAGCGAATCTCATTCTCAACGGGCGTCGGCGGTGGCGCGCTCCGTTCCTGTACCTTGCGTGCTTCGTCCGCTGAAACCGCGATCGGGCCGACGGGTACTAACCCACTCAATGCGGCCTTTTCAGAGCTACCGGAACGCTGAAGTTGCCGCCGTTCTATCCGGCGCTTAGGGGGCAGGCGTTGAACTCGCGGTTCTTCTTTCGGCTGCGGTGACGGGGAAGCAACAGCCCCTCCGCCCTGGGAGCGGTTTGCGCTGGGAGCAGCTACGATGACCGGCTGCTTCCTCTTCCCCAGCGAGACTCGTTTCTTCGCCTTTCCCCGCGAAGCCTCTTTAGTAGGCGCAGCGGCGAGAATGTCTCGCGCACGTTGGAGGAGGCTTATTTCAGCATTAATTTGAGTAATGATCTCTAACCGTGTCATTTCGATTTATTCTACCCGACTAAGGGTACCTGATTTCGAGAGCTCCTGCTGTGGATACCAGGCATGATTTGTCAAATGAGAGACAAACTCCTCTGATTGTTGCTCTTCGGGCTTGTTCGTTCGAGGCGAGAGTCGCTGCGGCGCGTGTTCCAGGTTGCTTGAATTAGCTATTCGTACCGGATCGCAGCCATGGGCTCGATCCGCGCCGCTCGCAGCGCCGGCAAAAGTGAAGCCGCGCTGGCAATGACAATGAGCGCCGCTACGGACCCCACCAGCACCCATGGATCGCGCGGCGACGTTCCATAGAGAAAGCTCGCGAGCGCCCTGGACGCGAAAAGCGCTGCAACCAGACCGGCTCCCAACCCGGCCGCGGCAACCAGGGCATTTTCTCCAAAGACCATCGCCATGACTCGCGTGCGCTGAGCCCCCAGCGCCATGCGGATTCCAATCTCGCTTGTCCGCCGCGCCGTCGCGTAGGCCAACGTTCCATAGAGCCCAATTGCAGTCACCAGCAGCGCGCACCCGGCAAAGAACACAGCCAGCAGCGCCATCATCCGCTCTGCGTTCATCGAGTTGTTCAGCACTTCGTCCATCGTCGTGAACGTCGGTGCGGGAATGGCCGGCGCCAACCGCGCCGCCAGGGAACGCGCCGCCGATGCCAGGGGACCCTGCGGCCCATCGACACGCACCACAGCATGCAACGACGGCTTCTTCTGCTCGTCCTGCATCATGGGCACATAACCAGCAGGCGGCGCCGGTGCACGCATGTCACTGTACTTGGTATCGCCTACGACTGCAACCACCTCATAGGAAGTCTTCTCTCCCACATTGGTCACCTGCTGACCTAACGCTTCCTCGCCAGGAAAGAGCAGCTTCGCCGCCGACTGGTTGAGGATCATCTTCAGCCCCGAGGCTTTGCTATCGGTCCACCTGAATTCCCTTCCCTGATCAAGCGGAATGCGCATCGTCGCGAAATAATTCGGGCCCACGCTGTTCATATTGAACCGCTGAGGGCTTCCACCGGGCGCAGAGTACTGCCCTGTCCAATGCAAATGAGAGAGCGGCACAATGAACTGAAAGCTGACACTCTTGACTCCCGGTTGCTGGCTCAGCCCCTCGCCCAACTCCTGGTAAAGCCGCATCAGCGCATCGCCTTCGAGCTGCTGTTTATCCATACTAAACGCAATGTTCACCACGCCCTTGGGATCGAATCCGACGCCTGACCTATAGAGCCGCAGCAGGCTCGTGGCTAACAGACCCGCGCCCACCACCAGCACCAGCGCCAGCGCCACCTCCGATGCCAGCAACACGCGTGGCAAAATCTTGCGCCGCTCATACGGCTGCCTGGCATGCTGGCCATCCTTGATGTGGTCATTCACGTTGCCCGCCGTGGCTTGCAGCGCGGGCACGAGCCCGATCAGCAGCGCCGAGGCAACGGCAATCAGCGCGGCAAAACCAAACACACGAAGATCGAGCGGCGTGTCGAGCTGCACGCCGCTGTTGCCGCTCATGAGTAGCGCTGCCAGCGCACCGCTTACTAACGGCGCAGCCGTCAGCCCGGCGCCTGTCCCCAGGGCCGCAATCAACAGGCTCTCCACCAGCAGCTGCTGGACCAGCCGCCCTCGCGTGGCACCGATCGCCAGCCGCGTCGCCAGCTCGCGTTCCCGCGCCGCGCCGCGCGCCATTAACAGGCTCGCCAGGTTCAGGCACGCCAGCAGCAGAATTCCTCCGCACATCGCGAACATCGCTACCAGTGGCCGGCGAAAGAGGAGGCGGGCGTAGGTGAATCCTCGGGAGCCTGGTTCGGCCGCGAAATGGAAATGTCCCTTCTCTTCGTCCACAATAAAACTGGCGTCATTTGACGCCTCGTGCAGAATCGGGTTGGAAACCGTGAACAACGACGCGTTTGCCTGGGCCAGAGTGACGCCAGGCTGCAGTCGCGCACCTACGGTCAGCCACCATGCGTGGATCCCGTCATTGATATGGTTCCTCGGCGCATCGATGATAGGGTCGGCCGAAAGCGGAGCAAAGATCTGCGGCCTCTCTGTGGGGTCGGCTCCTATAAACCGCTTAGGCATCACGCCCACCACCGTGAAGGGCACATTGGCGATAACCAGCTTGCGCCCAACCACGTCCGGAGCACGGTTGAACCAGCTCTCCCAGAAGTGTTCGCTGATGACCACTGCAAGGCCTGCCGGACTACCGCCCCTGCGGTCATCGTCCGGCGTCAGATACCGCCCCAGCAACGGCGCTGTCTGCAGCGCCCGGAAGAATTGCCCGCTCACCAGCATCCCGTGAATATTCTCATTGGCGGATCGCCCTTGTACCTGCAGCGTGTCCGGGTTGTAAGCGAAGACATCCGCGAAGACATCGTGCCTGGCCTCCAGGCTGCGGAAGAACGGCGTGCAGAAGGCGTAGTTAGGCTGGGGTCCGCCCTCCTCCATGCGCAGCACCGCCAACTGTTCGGCATGCGGCACCGGCAGCAGTCGCAGCAGCAGCCCATTGATCAACGAGAAGACGGCCGTGTTCGCGCCGACACCCAACGCCAGGGTCAGAAGCGCAACCGCCGTGAATCCCGGCGACTTTCTCAGCAGCCGCGCCGAGAAGCTTACGTCGCGCAGAACATTTTCCAAAGTTCGAAATTGCCACAATTCGCAGAGCCGCTCATGCCAGCGCGCTCCATCGCCGAAGGCCCGCTGTGTCGCTAAGTCCACCTCTTCCGCCGGGATACCCTGTCGCAAAAGCCTTTGGCGCAGCATCGCCTGGTGAAACTCCAACTCTTCGGCCATCTCGCGATCCATGTGCCGCCGGCGAAACAGCGACTTCACGCGAAGAAGAAATTCGTGCAGACCTGGGGCCATGCGGAGTCACCTCAAGAGGCTTGCATTACAAACGCTACCGCCGCCGACAGTCGCGCCCAACGGTGCGATTCGGCATTCAACCGCTTCCTGCCTTCGGTCGTTAGTTGGTAAAACTTAGCCCGGCGATTGTTTTCCGACGCACCCCACTCGGCCTGCAGCAGCCCCCGCAATTCGAGCCGGTGGAGGGCCGGATAGAGCGCGCCCTCCTCCACCTTCAGCACCTGCTGCGATGTTTGCTGGATCCACTCAGCCACGGCGTACCCATGCAACCGCCCACGCGCCAGCGCCTTCAGAATGAGCATCTCCAGCGTGCCCTGGATCAGTTCTCCGGCGTTTTCTTCCCTAAGCATCTTAGTGAGCAAAATATCCGAAGTTCGGTTCGATTGTCAATGGGGTACGAAGGAAACGAAAACCGAGCGATGAGAGGCATCGCGACGAAGGCCTCGAGTCGAGCTGAGATTACTGAACCTTTACCACTACGACGGTTAGATCATCCGCCTGTTCTCTTGTTCCCGCAAAGCTGTAGACAGCCTCAGAGATATGGGCGACCACGGAAGCCGCCGGTTCGGTTTCTCTGCTGAGAATGACTTCTTTCAACCTGGCAATTGAAAACTCGTCCCCGCTCTCATTCTCTTGCTCCGTCACACCATCCGTGAAGAGCGTCAGGATGTCGCCTCGATCGAGCGCGATGACAATATCGGAAAACTGGGCATCCGGCAAAATTCCCATGATGGGTCCGCCGGCTTCTAATAGCAGCGATTCACCCGTCTACGGGCGCACCAGGAGGGGTGGGTTATGACCTCCGTTGGCGTATTGCAGGGTTCGGCTGGTCTGATGGAAGCGGGCATAGAACATGGTTACGAAGGTTGCGGAATTCGTAATCTGCCGCAATACTTCGTCAAGATCTTTAATGATCGCGGCCGGCCCACTCAACTCCCGGGCGCGAAGGCGTAGGGCCATCGCCAGCGAGGGCATGAGAAGAGAGGCCGTGGCGCCCTTGCCCGAGACGTCCGCGATGACCACATCAACCACATCGTCAGAGATCTGGAAAAAGTCGTAGTAGTCGCCGCCCAACAGCCGCGCGGTCTGCATGGCCGCGGCTAATTCGAGTCCAGGCACGGTTGGGGGCTTGGGCAAGACTCGTTGCTGGACCTGGGAGGCCAGGATCAGATCATGCTCGTATTCATCACGCTGTCGCCGCACCTCTGCCGCCAGCCGGGCGCGTTGCTTGGCGATCAGCGTGACCAGAAACCCGACCACCAGAAAACCGGCCAGAGCGATCGCAGCGTGGGCTACCCTCAAGGGAAGGCTTGCTATCGGCGGTCCGAAGAGGTCTTGTAAAACAGTACAGACCACGGCTAAGGCGATGGTAAGAGGCAGCGGGTTGACCAACGCGCTGAGAGCGATTGGCAATACATAAAGATAGCCCAGCGAAACATTGGCGGCGACTACCCAGTCGGTATAGGCAACGGCGGCAATGGCCAGAGCAACGACGACGTTCAACAATCCCGTAATGCGGCTCTCTTCTGTTTCGATAGCCGCTGGTTGGCGTCGCTGTGCTTATTCATAGAGCGCCATTTTATGTTGACCCTTCGCCGAGGTTGCTTCCCACTCCGGTACTCCCGGCCGCTCGCTTGCCCTTGCGGACTTTCCCCTCAAGGATTTTCACAATTGGTGTAACCGGATGATTTAGCAATACTATAAGGGACGCACCGGACAAGAACACTGCGTTCGATCGGGACCGTAGCTCAGCCAACCAACATCCGCTAGAGCGATTTCCTATCGCTATGCCCCATCGAGTGCAGCGAAGAGCGGCTTTTCTTGGCGGAAAAGCCGCGCCATCCTCGGCAGCTTCGGGATACACCTATAGGAAATCCGCTCTACGGATTGACCTGAGCGTGGGGAGTCAATTTGCGTATGAGAAATTCCTGAAAAAGATTCCCCACGCCCGAGCCGGCAATGCCAATGAACGTATTTTCGAAAGTCAACATCGCTCCATCACGGCCGCTCGCCGGATAGTAAAGGTTGGAGATGCCGCCAGCGGCGAGGCTTCCCAGGATGCCTGAGTAATCGACTTGCCAGTGGCCATTGTCACCCTTGCAGACGAACGCATTCGCCAGCGCATACACAATCCGCGATCGTGTACTGCCGCTTCCCTTGTAGAAATACCGTGGATCTTGCTTGAGAAGCGAGGGCAGGATGGCGCCCCCGATCATGTTGCCGATAAAGCCATCAGCATAGGAGGCGCCATAGCGTTTCGCGTATCCCTGTGCGCCTTGTCCATAGCCGCGAAACGTATTTTGTGCCTGCTCCACTCCCGCAACCACCCCGCTAGCCGCAAAAGTGACCGGATCCACACTGCTCTTCCAGGCGAGTTCAAATTTCTGCTTTGGGCGGAGCGGAAGCGCGTGGCGATCGTAGCTGACATAGAAATTGGGAAAGATGCCTAACACACGCTGCGTCTCTTCAACCTTGACCTGCTCTTCCGCCAGTTCGTATCTCGTGACGCTGACCTGCACCTCGCTCGTGGTGGCAGCAATGGGTAACGAAATCTGCGGCAACTCTAAGGCTTCACCGGAATGCAATACTCCGAACCTTGCTTGGGCCGCAAAACCCTCTGCGAGGATCGTGACTTGAAAAGGGCCAACAGGGACGCCCGCAAAGAGGAAGCGTCCGTTCCTGTCGGATACCACCTCCTGGTCGGCTTGTCCTGTCCGTGCAAGCCTCACCCGGGCGGAGAAAACGAAGTTTCCATTCTGGTCGACGACCGTGCCGCTGATGTTGCCTAAGGTTTGCTGGTCGTGTTGGAGGGAGAGGTCCTGCCCAGGCAAGATTCCCATCGCCCGTGCATCGGGTAAGGGAGTTCCGATCAACTTGATTTGCTGCGATTGGGCAAGACCAGGAAGGCAGCAGAACAAGACAACGAGGCTATGCCCGCGAAGAACTCGAGGCGCGCGACTCGGGAAAGAGGTCTTGGCGTATGAACGCGGGTTCTGCCCGGCAACTCGCGCCTTCCGCCAATCAATTGTGTAGCGTGAGGCGGGCAAACGAAAAGCGGAGCTCTGGACCATCTACCTCCAGCATAGAATGTCCCGGCCGGTTCGGAAACCTGCGGGTTAGAAGAGTAAACAGGCTAGGGGGCTCCACCCACCTCCTGCACAGCTTAGGCACTCGGCTACCGACGCCGCGTCACCGGTGTTTGCCAAACCAGTGACCGCCCCCACCCGAGTGACCACCCCCGCCCGAATGCCCGCCTTTGAAGCTCTTGCCGCCGCCGAAGCTCTTCGGCGCGTGCCCGCCGCNNAAACGGATGGAAGCCGCCCGAGTGCTCTTGCTTGCCGGAAAACCCGGAAAAGCTCTTGCCCCCAAAGGCCCCGGACGACCGCTGGCCGAAATCGCTGCGCTGAAAGCTTGTGGCCGGCGCGCGATAGGCCTGCTGCGGACTGCCGTAGTAGGTGCCCGGTCTGCTGCCGTAGCCGCCTCCGGCTCCGCCGTAGAAGCTGGACCCATAGGCCGGACGGCCGTACTGCTGCGACCTATTTACTGCTGGCTGCACGCGGTTGTAAGCTTCCTGTGGCGGCCGGGCGTAGCCGGCGGAAGGCGTCTGGTACCCGCGGCCGTAGCCTTCTCCCGGCCGGTTGCCTGCATATCCTTGCGGCGACCGGGCGAATCCCTGTCCATAGGCGGTGTTGTACCCACTGTGCTGGCCATAGCTGCCAGACCCCCGGTTATAGCCGCTTTGCATCCCTCCCATCGCTCCACGTTGGGGATAGGCATGTCGTCCGCCGTGCGGGAAGCCCCAATTGGCTACCGTGGTGCTGTGCGAAAAATAGCTCGACTGATGGAAGAGCACGGTTTGGGCCAGCCAGCTCAGGCCCCAACCCAGCCAGCCAAAACTCATGTGGCTGAAGGCCGTCATGGCGATTCCCAGCCCAAACGATACCGGCGAGGAACCGA
>PLZN01000122.1:337-10440 GCA_003152195.1 Acidobacteriaceae bacterium | reverse complement strand
GGTTTGCCCGTCATCCGACCGGAACTGGTGCCAACGATGCCCGCGATCGCCTGAAAGCGCGGGTTGGAAAATTGGACAACGCCTCATTGGGTTTCGCTCGATGTGTGCTCCTACACTCTTGTTCTACGCACGTGCGGTGAGGGCGAGACAAATAAATGACAACATTATTACGCTCCACTGACACCAGCCCCGGTAGACAAGTTCAGACTCTTAGCTCAGGAGGCTCTTCTATGAAAGACATGTGGAACAGTATGAAAACCGCAATCGACCGGCGTTCGTTTGTAAAGAACGGACTGACCGCAGCAACTATCGCGACCACTGGCATCGGGCTCCTGGCCAATAGCTCAGCCGTACTGGCGGAACAGGGACCTGAAGAACACGGCGGTCGTCTCACTCGAGGNNCCCTGCTTCGGTTCGCGGCGGCAGCAGAGATCCTGGAGACGGACTTTTGGGTGCAGTACAACGAACTGGGAGGCGTTCAAGACAGCGAAGTCCCGGGCGGAAGCGGGAATCCTGCCTATACCGCCGCTCTTGCGGTGCTCGACGCCGACATGGCACAGTACGTCCATGACAATACTGACAATGAATTCACCCATCAAAACTTCCTCAATGCATATCTTGCCTCCAAAGGAGCAGAGACCGTGAGCCTTGAGCCGTTCCGCACTCTACCGGGGAGCACTGCGACAGGCTCTAGCGGGAAACTACGAATCACAAACCTGATGCAGCTCACGCTGGACACCAGTTGGTGGACTCGCTATCGGAGCAGCACCCATAACCCTGACCTCGATCCGAATTTCACTTTCCCGCAGGCGATACCAACCTTAGCGGTAGGGGAGCATACGGCAATTCCCAGGACCGATGCCGATACCACAGACCCAAACTTTCTTCAGGCGATCGCAAATACTGCCGGTTTTCACTTCCCCACAATCGAACAAGGTGGCAACAGCCTCTATCCCTCGATGGCCCAAAGAGCCACCAGCGTAGAGGTCTTGCGAATTCTGATCAGCATTGGCCCCACCGAGACCATGCATTTTCAAACCTGGTCGGACAAGGCGGGCAATGCACCTCCCCTAACCGCAGTGGATCCAGTAACAAAAGTCTCGGTGACGTTTCCAGACCTGAACTCTCCACCGTTTGGTGGCGAGAACTTCCAGACGAACCTGATCATGCCGGAACCTTGCCCGTTCATCAGCCGAAAACTGCCGCGATGCTCTGTGATTCGCCCCACGGAAACGAAGGGTATTGCGATGGGCGTGGTCAAATTTCTGACAGACATGGGGCTTTTCATTGGTCAGTCGCCAGCGTTCTTCAGCCTGATGCGCGATTTGGCGGAAGATGCAGACGAAGCCAGGCGATAGCGGGAAGCCCGCTCCGCAGCCCGCACGATGGTAGATTCGAAAGGGCAGAAATAGGCGTACGACCGAAGGCGCGTCCTTCTGATTATGGAAACCCGGGGAACGGACGGGACGATACCTCTGCTTGGACCTTAAGTTTCGTGCACAGACGGAGCACTTTCACGGGAGTTTCGTGAACGGGAGTTTCGTGAAAGTGCCAGCTCCGTCTGTCCACGAAACTTTCCCAACGTCATCCCGTTAGCGTAATTCGTGTTTTCGCGAACGATTGTGATGCTGTTGGCGGCCGGATCGTAGCGCATGATGCGACTCTGCTGGATGCGCGTGAACAACAGACCCGACCCGTCCCAAACCGGGCCCTCCGTTACCTGACCATAAGCAGGATCCAGAACTTCGAATTCCCAGGTTTTCATACGTCTCCAATCCCGCTTGGCACCTTGACCGCCTTATTACCGGGCTGTGGTTTCCAGTAGCGTATATCGGCGGTGATACTCTTCCAGCCGATCTACGAACCGAAGGGCAAGCTCTTTGCCGGTTTCCATCGGACTATTATGAACCCGGCAACGAGCGGCTTGCCGTGACAGGCGGTGGTACCTAAAAATGGAAAAGCCCCGATGCTAAAGAAGATCGGCCGCAGACAGCGGGTTCCGCAAGGGCAGGCTACGGGGCCGAATCAATCCTGGGCGCGGCTTTCGCATCCTCACCCTGGTCGATCAGTTCACGCGGGAATGCCTTGGAAGCAGAGCGCTCCATGCATGGCGCGCAGGTGGTTGCCCTGTTGACGCGCGCGAGCGAAGAACGTAGTGCGGTGCCGCGCAGCATTACTCTGGACAACAGAAGTGAATTCAGCGGGCGGGTGTTGGACTAAAGCGGGCGGGGCGGGTGGCCCAGGTCTCGCTTTTGAGACCTGGGACTTTCGTGTACGTGGGCCTATAAGATAGCAACATGGTTGTGGGTCTGAAGCGCTACCAACAAATGGGGCAGGAGTTCTACGTGTAACCTGTCCACGCAGAAAGGTAATTCATCTTATGGCGAACCTAGGTTCTGAAGGTCAATGCAGTATGCTGCGCCTGCTTTAGCTAGGATCTCAGCGTTAGTGTTCGAGCGGGAGGAGCCTCAAACATGGCTGAATACCCGGTGCTTGAATTCGATTAGAAGGAGCTTCCCCACATCGCCGACAATATCTGGCACGCCCAAGACCCGGTGACAGACGAACGTTTACCCGCCCGTTATGTGTAAACACGGAAACGTCCCGTCACCGGGTTTCGTGTCACCGGGTTTCGACCCCGGCCACCGCACCATGCGAACACCACTGGTTATGCTCATCCTGTGTCTGCCGCTGTGGGTCGGAGAGGCCCAAACAGCAACCGCGCCCTATCAACTTTCCGGCAGCTTTAGCGCGCTGTCGAACTCCTTCAACGGAGTCCCTGGCTCGCGGCAGCCGCTGCTCGGCTGGGACGGCAATGCCGCCTTCCCCGCATGGCATAATCTCCGCTTCGTCCTCGATTACACCAACTACCAGGGCAAAAACCTGGGATCGCCGCAGCGCGGCCACTTCCCCACCGCTGGCGGCCAATATAGCCACCGCATTGGCCGCGAGAGCATCTTCGGCAAGATGCTCTTCGGCGAAGGCTGGCTGAACAAGAATTGGGCCGCAAACGGAGCCATGGGGACGCTTGCGTCTTTCACGATCTACGCCGGTGGCGGAATCGACACCCCTCTGAGCAGGCACTTCAGCCTGCGCGTCGAGGGCGGCGTGGTGCACACCAATTTCGCTCTCGAAATCAACAGAACCTCCTTATTCCCCTACTACAGAATTCCCGGTCTCCCAAGCGACTTCGCGCGTTTCTCCACGGGCATCGTATGGGCTCCCCGTCTGGCTCCGCCCGCGAGCGCGGTCACACAGCTATCGACCACACCACCGGCGCCGCCCGAATCTGAAATCGCCTTTGAAAACGAATCGTCTTTCGGCCACTGGGGCATCGAAGCAGGCAGTTGGTGGAGCTACCTCCATGTCGCCGGCTTCGAGTACGACCGGCACACCTGGGGCAAATTCATCGGTGCACGCATGGATTACGTTGGCGAGATCCTGCCACTTACCCTCCTGCGTCAGCCCGCCGTTGAGGACGAATACGGCGATCCCTTGAGCCACCACTACACCACGGTACCCGGTCTCGCGGTCACGCCGGTCGGCCTCCGCATGCTCTGGCGCGACGGCAAGGTGTTGAAGCCCTATTTCACTATCAAGGGCGGCGTTGTCGGATTCACACAGAAGGCCCTCTCGCCCGATGGCGCCTACCTGAATTTCACGCTTCAGGAGGCCGTGGGCATGGAGCTTCGTCTCACGCACGCCTGGGAGATTCGTCTCGGCGCCGGCGACTTCCACTTTTCGAATTCCCGCCAGGTGCCCAGCAACCCCGGCATCGACGAGATGATGTATACCGTCGGTCTCAGCTACCACCTTCACAGCAGGAGGACGGCAGACTGATCGATGCCACACGCTGCGGCTGGGAGCGTCCCCATATTCCTCGTTGAGCTCGCGGCCCCAGATGTTGCGGAAGCTGATGGGTTCGCTCTTGTCGCCATGGGCCTGGAGCTTGATGGGCGCGCGGCCGTAGGCCTTCAACAGTTCGCCGCGCCAGTCGCTGTCGTTGAGGGGAGGATTGGCAAGGACGTAGTCATGCTCCGTTCCCGAAACATGGCCGTTTGTGGAACAACTTCGTGCTGGACATGGTCACCTGACCTCAGAAGCGGTCGCACAATCGACAGGAACCGGTCGTGGAGCGCCTTCCAGAGCGGCAAACTTCGCCGGACTGCAGCAAGCCTTCGACAGGCGCGCCCGGTTTCCCTGCATCACACGATCCTCCTTGAGCCATGCAAGCGTTTGGTGCAGAACTTGGGCCGTAAGCAATCATGCCCGTTTTACCTATCATGGATGTCACCGAATTTTGTCACCGAATTTTGCGGGCTGTAGGTTAAGGCGTCGGCTCGTTCAAGAGAATGCCCTGCCAACGGTAGGGCAGCTCGCCATTCCGTTGATCCTCCGGAATACGATCGATCGCCAGGAGTGGTGGCATCCGCGTGCAGAGCGCCATCACGATCATCTCTTCGCAGAAATCGATGAGGTTGTTCCAGAACATCTCAACGAATTCGAAGATGGGAATGTTGTTCAGGCGGGGAAAGCCAATGGCCACCTTCTGGCCATTGCCCTTGTAGAGCATTTTCAACCCGTCGTACTCCGTGTCGTGGATGATCGTGTCCCGAATCTCTTGCAGACCCAAGGTCCAGCTGGTGCGGTCCGACCGCATGGTGTCGATCAACGCTTTAGAGCGGACTCCGGGAACGGCATCCAGGTACTTCTGGGCTGCCTGCTCGAATTTAGCTTGGTCGAAAATGAATATGAATCCGAAGTTGAAGCCCGTCAGTATTTCTAGGATCGATTTCGCCGGCGGCTTTCCTCCTGCAGGCTTCTGCCCGCAGAGGTGATAAAGAGCGGTTCGCGCTGGAACGAAAAAACTGTTCACTACTCGATTCAGCCTAGGTCCGATGTCATCCTCGATGACCAGTGCACCCGACTCATTGACGAAGACGCCTTTTCCTTCCGCCACCTGTGCAATGTGTTCGTCCGCGAGCCGGAAGAGCTCTCGCCGAGCATCGTTGCATTGTCGGAGAATCTCAATCAACCGCATGCGAGCAGCGATGAACTCGGCACGCTCGCTGTCAGTAAGAATCGCCCCCTCAGAGAGCTGCGATATCTGCTGCAGCAGGCGGAACAACCACTCCGCGTCTTCCTTATCTCCGATTGTTGTGACAACTGGTGGATTCATTCAGCCTCCAGGGCATCTCCGCTCACAAGTTGTAGCCAATCTTCGAAGTCTTGTGTGGTGCCATCGTTTTTCGCAAGGTTGCATGCGAGGTGTGTGATGTGCAGGTTGTCCGTCCCATATGAGGGATTGCTGCTGTCCTTCCGATCCGGCGAGACCTGTAGGAGCTTCTTCATGGTATCGAGCCGCATCGGTTTACCACACAGCGCGCACAGATAGTTCTGTTCCGCGAGCTTGTCGTAGAGCAGGAAAACAAGGTTTGTATTGGGCGGGAGGCTGCGCGCCGGTTTCGTCTCCCAGACCGTCCGTCCGGGACCGAGCCTGCCGCGGATGAGTGCCTCCATGCGGGTCAAGGCGCTACTCAGCGGCACGTTCTCACGAATGTCCCTCACCTTGTCGCGCTTGGCCGCCTTCGCATTCACGACACCCCGATTGGGAAGTTCCACCCAGTGAAGCTGCAGGTCCAGCATCGCGTCGCGCTCATCGCCCACGATCTCCGTGACTCCACCCCAGTTGCTGCGGGCCCCTAACTGGCGATACGCCCGCGGTGCGATTTCTCGGGCTGTTGGCGGATCGCGGAAGTTCCAAGCGGCTCGGACGCCGAAAGAGTACGGCCAATTCTTGTCGTGCTTTTTCAGAGCATCCTGCCAACTTTCCCAAGGAACCAAGTCTTCGGTTGGGATAGGCTCCCCCGGTTCGACAATAAGAAGGGAGAGGAGGCGCTTCCTGTGTTCGGGGTCTTCGGTGCGTTGTGCGTTACTGGTCCCGGCATACACGATGAAGTCTCGTGCGGGATTGTATTCCGCGTTGAGGTAGTCTCCGACGGAACGCTTCGAAAAGCTCAGTGCCGGCCAATACTCCGAGATTGGCCCCCACTCAGATTTCAGAAAGAATCTGCTCTTGTCGCTCGCCAGCTCGCGCACGGTCCGAGCATTCTTCCGTTCGACCGAATGAGCCGAGGAGCCGGGCTCCGGCTGATCGGAACGAACCACCGGTTTCGAGATTGCTGGGGATGCAGTCGTCCAATCGAATGTCTTCGCCTTCGTGACTTCTTCAAGCCACCAGCGACCGTCTAGGTCTCGGTCCTTCTGATAGAACCGGAAAAAGCCGTCGGCAGGCTGTCGCCGTTCACTAGAAACGATGAAACCCGTGATAGCCGGGAGGCCCAGGCTGGCCGCCCAACCTGCGACATCTCCCATGCCTTGCCGGTCTAGGCTGTCACCCCACGTCCTTCCATGCATCGGCAAGCCGAGCGCCGTGTGCACGCCGGAATAGGTAGGAAAGGTGGCCAAATCATCCGGGTTGATTCGAGGCGCGACCTGAATCAGGTATTCAAGCAGTCGCTCGCCTTCTTTCGACAGACTAGGTGGCATGTCTCAATGAATCACCTGCCGAGCGTGGCAGTCAATACTCATGCAACTCGACGGTCTCCTGGAAGCGATCGGCAACCGATCGCAAGCGCGTTTCACAGGACTTACATCCCTTCCGGGTTTTCCGTTCCTCTGCCAAGTTTGCCTGAAGACGCCTGCCGAGAAACACCTTACGCTTCGCGATCTCTTCTTGTGGCACTCGTCTCGCTCCGGGTCTCCACAAAACGCATGAATCGCTCTCCGAACGGCGACACCTGAAAGGTTCTCCATGTGCCGTGCTGGAGCAAAGACGCGAGCTTCTGTTCGTTGCTGACATTTGGGTCAGGTCTCAGGAACTTCTCCATGACAAGCCCCAAGCTCGCAAGCCGGGAAAGGCTGCTAATTACTTCGGGGGGATACTCGATCCGTTTTGTTAGGGGCAACCAGCCCTTCAGGTTTTCGTGATTCAGGGTCTTGAGGTCGCTCGGGCTGATGGCACGAAGCGCACGAAGCATTAGCTCTTTATCGTCGTTGCGAAACTCTTCCGTCCCACTATTTGCGAGAGCGACCGCGAGCATACGTAATTTCTCTTTGTCATGCGTCGTCCAGAGCTGTTCCTGAGCCAAAGCAAGAAGAGTCTGAAACTCTTCGGAACCGTAGAACGTGACATTCGGAATGGAGCTGCGTACCTCTTCAATCCGTTTTCGCAGTTCCGCGAAGAGCTCAACCCATCGACGTCCGACGTTTTCTCTTGCCCGACCATCCAGAAGACTCTGGATGGCGGAACCAGCGCCTGGGATTAGGGAAAGGATCCCCGCAACTGTCGCGGAGGTCAAGTTGCTCTCGATGCCGGCGTCCAGATCTTGCTTCAGGTGCGCCAGATGAACTTCGATCGGATCGTCAATACTCATATCTACACCTTCCCTAGATCGCTTCGGCTGACTAGACCGGCCGATCGCCGGCAAAAACCACGACGGTGCCTAAACATAGGATAGAAGTCATGGCTGAGAATATTTCTGATCCAATTGCGCTCTACGACCACTTGTTGAAGATGGACTTGGCCCCGACGCCAACCGATACTGCCATCGAGATCATCGGGACGCTGATCGATCTATCCGATCACCTCGGTAAGACGGAAGGTGCCCACAAGGCACTTGAGTTCGCCGATCAGCTTGATTCAAGGCAGCTCGAGGACAACGACGCTGCGCTCTTGCAGTACTTCCGAGCGAACGCGTGGGCGGTACTCCAACGCCATGACACGATCGATCCCTGGGACTGGGAGCATCCCCTTCTTGCCAAGCAGATCTACCACCTCCGCAAGTGCGTCGCACATCCCGGCTTTGCCCAACTCGAAGAGCTTCGTCGTTGTCAGGTGTTCACCAATCTCGGGAATCAGATGGATACCGCTGGGCGCTTCGTAGAAGCACTCGAGTATTGGGAGCACGCAATCGCATTGCACTCCCAGTTTGGGATGGCTGTCGGGAACCGGGGGTGTGGCCTGGAGAACTATGCCCGTTCCCTCTATGACCCGGGACATCAAATGATCTTTCTCAAGTTCGCTCACGAAGGCCTTACATCCGCTCTCGGGACAGAGGCGTTATACGATGGCGCCTACCCTCAGGCACTCGCTCACTTTGAAAACGTCCGACAGCGGATCGAGACGCATGTACCGAATCTCAAAGAGATCGAGCTTCACGACCATCCCATGGGAAAAACTCAGGCCGAACAAGGATACCGCGCGTGGTGCCTGAGAAGCAGGCTGTTCCTGAATCCCTTGAACGATCTCGGAGCGCATTCGATCGCAAATCGAGATGTGTTGATGATGCCGACGTTCACTACGAAGGTCGATGAACCGCCGAGCCTCGTCGGCTTCTTCAATCAGATCAAGCAGGAGTTCGTCTCTGCCCGATGGCTTCTCTATGAGGGAACCCAAACGGACCGCGTCCATTTCTCCGATCGTGAAGTGCTTTTGTACAACACCCTCGATTATCCCAGCCACTCACTCGCCGTAGAGAAGACCAAGATCGCCTTCAGGATGGCGTATTCGCTTCTCGACAAGCTCGCATTCTTCCTGAACGAGTATCTTCAACTCGGTATTAAAGCCCGCGACGTTTATTTCAAGACCCTTTGGTACCAGCACCGAAGTGCGAAGCCGTTTCCCGTTCGCCCGCAGTTCGTGAATCTTGACAATTGGCCTCTCCGAGGTCTCTTCTGGCTTGCCAAGGATCTCTTCGATGAGCAGNNGCAGTTTAGTGAGGTCATCGAGCCGGATGCGCGGGATTTCTATGTGATCCGGAACCGCTTGGAACACAGCTACCTGAAAGTTCATGAGGGGCTCCTAAGCGATGACGCGTCAGGCTTGGACATCTTCGGTTCCAATCGCTTGG
Source organism: Acidobacteriaceae bacterium (assembly GCA_003152195.1). Lineage (GTDB taxonomy): Bacteria > Acidobacteriota > Terriglobia > Terriglobales > Acidobacteriaceae > PALSA-350. The sequence goes on along the minus strand of PLZN01000122.1, from coordinate 1,528 downwards.
CTTACTCCATAGCCCGCGCCGAGCTCAACGCCAAAACGTTGCGGCTTCTCAAATTGGTACGCGCAGCCATGATTTATCTGATGCTTGGGATGCATCGAGAAGAAAGCCGCAGAGTTCACGATGGGAAAAAGCTAGCCTTCCCGATGCCAATGACTTTGTGGGAGGATAACTGGAAACGATAAGCTTCCGGAGCGTTCCTGTCGTCCGGGAAGCGTCCTCAAGGGCCGTACCCGTTCGTCTCGTGGAGACTGGCGATCTCATCGCGAATGTGTTTTGGGATTGGTAACGAGAAGGCTAGCTTCTCGGAAGCGACTGTGCACAATTGGTGAGTGCGATACTCGATCCATGCCTCTTCAACCTGACGCCGAAAAGTTTTCCGCTGCAGTTCATGAGATTGGACATGCTTCGATGCTCCCTGAGGACTTCGAACCACACGTCAGTTTTATGAATCCGTGCCAACTTTGTCTGGATGGAGAGGGTGAAGCGGATTCACTTGCGCACGTTGGTCACAACTCAGACCGGGCATTAGACCCCATCGAAGAGATCGTGTATAGCCTTTCGGGGGGAGCCGCCGAGATCGCCTGTGGTCTGAACCCTGTACAACTCCAGTTCCCGTACGGCGGGTTTCCACAAAGTATGGGAACGGATCTTTCGAACCTAGAAGCCGAGATGGAAGCGATGGGGGTGCCGTGGGACGTTCTTGGCCCTGCTCTACCAAGTGCCTTTGAACTTATTTGCCAATCCTTCCAGCCGCATCGAGACCGTCTGGTATCGTTGGCCGGCCGACTACTCTCCGAAGGTGAACTGCAAGCGATCAATTCTCCACTAACGTTGTTGAACAGACAGCAAGTTCTTGACCGCTTAACCGAACAACTAAAGATAAACCAGGACAGACAAGATAAACCAGGATAAACCAGGACAGACGGAACTGGCCCTCAAGCAAACCCCAGCTGTCCGCCAGACCAACGAATCCTGCACAGGATCTGGATCCGTTTCATACGCTCCACACAGAACGTGAAAAGCCGTTAACAAAACTTACAGGAGAAATTCATCCATCGCTGTGCACCATTGTGTGGCGCAGTCTCCTTGCTACCGACGAGAGCACGTATTCTACGCGTCTAGGCGGGCAGAAAGGCCAGTATTCAGTATTGACGATGAGGTCGGGTTTTATGACGCGTTTGGCCCGTGTGG
>PLZN01000122.1:0-283 GCA_003152195.1 Acidobacteriaceae bacterium | reverse complement strand
GTCCATCTCATCACGATCCCGGGGAAAGTGGATATCCTGGGGCGCGCGTTGAAGGACACGCACGGCCGGTATGCTTCTTATTGGAACGCCGTTCATCGTTCCAGTGGTCATGTCTGGCAGGGAAGGTATTATTCCTGCCCGTTGGATGAGTTGCATCTGTGGAAAGCGTTGCGTTATACAGAGTTGAATCCGGTGCGTGCGGGCCTGGTAACCAAAGCCGAAACGTGGGAGTGGTCCAGTGCCGCCGCTCATTGCGGCACACTCCAGCCCGACGGTTATCTAG
>PLZN01000600.1 GCA_003152195.1 Acidobacteriaceae bacterium | reverse complement strand
ATCCGGCCTCAGTGAAGTGGGGCTTGTCCTGGTGAAAAGCCCCGTCCGCGGCATTTTCACCGGTTACACTTATCGTGAAACCGCTCGAATCGCACTCCTGGTTGCGGTGGGCATGTTCCCGTGGGCTGTTCCCTCCCATGCGCAGGACACACAAACTGTGCCCGCGGCGCCGCAGGCCAAAGAAAAATTCGATGTTGGAGTGGGCGGGTTTTATCAGGTTACCAACGCCTCCAATGGCAACTTCATTCGCGAGGACACGACCGAATCGTATGGACCGCTGGTCAGTTTTCGCCAGCCCTATCGCCCTTGGGCGGGCTACGAAGCAAACCTCGGATATACAAGTTTCTTCGAGGCTTACAACAAGGGCGTGGTCAAGCTCAAGAGCAACGTCACCGACCTCAGCGTCTCGTATCTGCTCCAGTCGCCTGTCATTTACGGGTTTCAGCCGTTTCTGACGTTGGGCGGGGGGATTATCTATTTTTCCCCAACAGGGACGGTCACCAATACGAACACGGCGACGCCAAGCCATCTGTCGTCTCAGCTGCTGCCGGAATTCACGTATGGGCTCGGGATCAACTACCCGTTTCTGGCGCACTTCGGGGCGCGGGTGCAACTTCGGGGCTTAAAATACAAGACGCCCGATTTTCACCAGTTTTCGCTCGATACCCATACGCTGCGAACCACACTGGAACCAACCATTGGTGTCTATTATCGCTTTTGAGGCGGCAAGCGAAGCTTGCCCGGGTGGAAGGAACGGCACTTAACCATTCCTGCCACTACACAGTAACTGTGAAGGTGCTACAGCCATGCTGATTACGGTGCTCGATCTCGAACGGGAGCCCCTCGAATTCAATGAGACCATCCCGGCCGGCGCCATCGATTACGGCTCCGGGATTCGGCAACTCGACGGAATGCCGGTGAGCGGCCGTGCCGATCTCATCACCGAACACCGGGGGGCGCACAATCAGATCCAGGACATCCGTTTGCGCGCCGGCTACCAGGCCAACTTCGAAATGCCCTGCGCCCGTTGCCTCGATCCTGTCGCTCATCGGCTCGAAGAACACTTTGACTTGCTTTTCCGGCCCACCGGTGTCGATGCAAGTGCCTCGGAGCACGCCATCTCGACCTCCGATACGGAAATCGGGTACTATGAAGGAGGCCGTTTGGCTGTCGAGGACGTGTTGCGTGAGCAGGTGTTGCTCTCCCTGCCACCAAGAACGCTCTGCCAGCAGGACTGCAAAGGACTCTGCCCTCGTTGTGGACGGAATCTGAACACCGAGGTCTGCGCTTGCGATACAAGGCAAGTCGATGCGCGGTGGACAGCGCTGGCCGATCTCCGCAGCAGGATGAAAACGTAAAGTTGAAAGCGATCGCAGGCTGCAGCCGTTTTTGGGCATCCCGGCAATGCCGGGACAGGCAGTCTGGGAGAACGCCTGAAAGGAATCTGCAATGCCGAATCCAAAGCGGCGCCACTCCAAGGCCCGCACCTCCAAGCGCCGCTCACACGACGCGCTGACTGCAATCACCTTGTCGGAATGTCCCAACTGCCACGAGCGCAAACTACCCCATAGGGCTTGCCCCAAATGCGGCATTTACAAGGGTCGCGAAGTGCTCGAAGCCAAGGAAGCCTAGCTCGCCCTGTGTCCATGCTAACGGATATTGCGCTCGACGCCATGGGCTCGGACAAGGCTCCTGAGCCCGAGATCAAGGGCGCAATCCAAGCCTGCCGCCAGCTCCCGGTGCGGGTTCACCTGGTGGGGCCGGAGGCTCGCCTGCGCTCCGCGTTGCATGACGCGACCGGCGGCGAGGAGCTGCCGATCGTTATCGTTCCCGCCGCGGAATGGATCACCATGGATGAAAAAGCCGCGACCGCGATCCGGAAGAAGCCGGAGAGCAGTATGCGCGTCGGTCTTCGCCTGGTGAAAGCGAAGCAGGTCTCTGGCTTCCTTACGGCTGGCAATACAGGGGCCGCGATGGCCTTGGCCAAGATGGTGCTCGGGGCGCTCCCCGGGGTGGACCGTCCCTCGCTGGCAAAGATGCTGCCGACGTCCTCCGGCTCCCCCTGCGTGCTGCTTGATGTGGGCGCCAATGTCGACTGTAAGCCGCATAATCTCGCGCAGTTCGCTGTGATGGGCGAAATGTACGCGCGCAGTGTGCTTAAAATTCCCCGTCCCCGCGTCGGCTTGCTCTCGATCGGCGAAGAAGAAGGTAAGGGCAACGATCTTACCCGCGAGGCTTTTCCCCTGCTCAAGCAGCTCTCTATCAACTTCATCGGCAACGTGGAAGGCCGCGACATCTACAACGGCAACGCAGACGTTGTGGTCTGCGACGGTTTTGTCGGCAATGTTGCGCTGAAAACCTCAGAGGGGCTGGCCCGCCTGGTACGGGATCTGTTGCGCCAGTCGTTGAACTCCACTGTCACTGCCCAGGTAGGCGCGCTGCTTTCGCGTACGGCATTCAACGACTTCAAGAAGCGCCTNNCGCCTGGACCATTCCGAATATGGCGGCGCGCCGCTGCTCGGAATCCGGGGCGTTTGCATCGTGAATCACGGCTCTTCCAACGACCGCGCCATCTATAACGGCATTCGCGTGACCGCAGAATTTGCCCAGGCGGGTATTAACGAGCGTCTGGAGCAGGAGTTTGCCTGCCGCCGGCCGGCGGATCCGGCATCCGAGGTAGGCGCGCCCATCCAGCCGGTCCACTAAGTAGCTGACCCCGTCCCCTCCATGAGCAAGACTGCTTTCCTATTTCCTGGTCAAGGTTCCCAAAGCGTCGGCATGGGCCGCGAGCTCGCCGCAGCCTTCCCGATCGCGCGCCGGACGTTCGAGGAAGCCAATGACGCGCTCGGCTTCGACCTGGCGGAGCTCTGTTTTCACGGACCCGAAGACCAGCTGCGGCTGACGGAGTTCACCCAGCCGGCCATCTTTACCGCGTCCATCGCGGCGTTGCGAGTTCTGGCCGAGGCCGGCGCAACCGCGGATTATTTTGCCGGCCATTCGCTTGGGGAGTATTCGGCTATCGTCGCCGCGGGCACCATCGAGTTTGCCGCCGCGGCACGCACCGTGCGCCGCCGCGGGCAGTTGATGCAGCAGGCCGTGGCGGCAGGCCACGGAGCCATGGCCGCCATTCTGGGTATGCATCCCGAGCACGTGATCTCCGTTTGCCAGGACGCCTCGAGGGAGGTAGGTGCGCCCGTCGAGCCCGCCAACATGAACGCTCCCGAACAGACCGTGATCTCCGGAGCGACCGCGGCGGTTGAGAGGGCCATCTCGCTGGCCAAAGAACGTGGCGCCAAGCGGGCCGTGATGCTGCACGTCTCCGCGCCCTTCCATTGCAGCCTCATGCAGCCGGCCCAGGATGCGCTTGCTCCGGTGTTGCAGGGCATGGCTTTCTCGCCGGCAAAACACCCGGTCGTCGTCAACGTGGATGCCGCGCTGGTCACCGACGGGGGAGCGCTGCGGGATGCTTTAATTCGTCAGGTCACCGGCACGGTCCGCTGGACGGAGTCCATGCAGTTGCTTATCGCCGAGGGGGTCACAAGGTTTGTTGAAGTCGGTCCGGGCAAGGTGCTCAGCGGCTTGTTACGGCAGATCGATCGCAGCCAGAAGTGCGGGCACGCGGAAGATCCCGCGAGCCTGGAGAAAGTGCTGGAGGTTCTAACCGTCTCGTGACGGTTCCCTAAAGCATTATCAGAGTTGGTGCAACGTGAGCAACCGCTCTCTACGCAGCCGTTCCATCAAAGAACGGCTGCACATAGCTACTATGACCACATCACAGTAACTCTGATAATGCTTTAGTCCGTCGAAAGCTGCACTGGGGAGAAGCCGATAGTTTTTGTCTTGCGCTCCACCCAAAGGAAGACGGGCGTTTTTTGTCCGTTCACTTCCACCCCGACGACCACTCCGGAGCCAACCGTCTTAGCCATCAGGATCTTATGCGTCTTGATGTCGCCCCAATCGCTGGAGTGTCCCCAATCTGTTTCAAAGCGGCCATAGGGATACTGCGCGTACAGCTGCGTATGCTGCTGCCAATCTGGGTCGTGGTTCCAGATGCCGAAGGCCTTAGGCAGGTCCCTGGCTTCCACCGCGGCGAAAAACTGGTTCACGCGATGTTCCTGGGGCCAGTCCCAGAACCACCAAAGGAAGCCGGTGAGCACCAGGCACGCAATAAGGCCCGCAATCAGAAGATTCCTGCGCCGGCGTGCCTTGCCTGGATCATACGATGGTGCATCGAGCAGGGTCATGCGCTAATGCGCTCCTCTTACGCCGGTTGCAATGTACCTGACAGCGGCGGAGTCCACAAGTGGGTTCTGCCAGGTGAACCGTTCTCCTGGGAAGTTTACCCTTAGACGGGCACGGACGGCGAGCTGCGCCACGGGTTGCGGCAATGAAAAGAAA
>PLZN01000451.1:13559-19178 GCA_003152195.1 Acidobacteriaceae bacterium | reverse complement strand
CTAGCGCACAATCGGAGGAGTCCCGCAGGGACGGCTGAAAGCATCAACTCAACAGCCTTAGATCCCCACAGGACGCGAAATGGCGCTTCCAAAGTGCAAAACCCCCCTCGCTCGCGTGCGCATCCAAGATCTAAGATCGTTGAGCGTCTGAAATGGAGAGAACAGCAATGGCGAGTAATCGCGGCGTAATATTTGAAGGTCCAGGTAAAGTAGAAGTACACAACATCGACTATCCCACCTTTAAGGATCCGCAGGGCAAGCCCATAGAGCACGGTGTCATCCTCAAGGTGGTGTCCACAAATATCTGCGGATCGGACCAGCACATGGTTCGTGGACGCACGACGGCTCCAAAAGGGCTGGTTCTTGGACACGAGATCCTGGGTGAGGTCATTGAGAAGGGCAAAGATGTTCTCTTTCTCGAGATCGGCGACCTGGTATCCGTGCCGTTCAACGTAGCCTGTGGACGCTGCCGCGCTTGCCGCGAGCGCAATACAGGCGTTTGCCTGACCGTGAATAAGGCACAGCCCGGTGGCGCCTACGGTTACGTAGATATGGGCGGCTGGGTGGGCGGACAGGCCGACTACGTTCTGGTACCGTTTGCCGACTTCAACCTGCTCAAGTTCCCCGACAAAGACCAAGCCATGGACAAGATCCGGGATCTCACCATGCTCTCAGACATCCTGCCCACAGGATTCCATGGCGCGAAGACAGCTGGCGTCGGGGTTGGCTCGACAGTGTATGTGGCCGGCGCCGGCCCGGTGGGTCTGGCGGCGGCGGCATCCGCGTATATCCTTGGCGCGGCTGTCGTCATCGTCGGCGACAGGAACAAGGAGCGCCTGAAGCACGTGAAAAAGATGGGCTATGAGACCATCGACATCTCGCAAAGCGAAACCCTGGCTGACCAAATTGCGGCCATTGTTGGTGAGCCGACCGTGGATGCAGGCATCGATGCGGTAGGGTTCGAGGCAAGCGGGCACGGATCGGCAAATGAACCGGCGCCGGCCAGCGTCCTGAACTCGCTTATGGAGGTAGTTTTCGTTGCCGGTGGCGTAGGGATTCCCGGGCTGTATGTAGTGCAGGATCCGGGTGCGCCGAATGACGATTCCAAGCACGGCATCCTGAAGGTTCGGTTTGGTAAAGGCTGGTCGAAGTCGCTGCACTTCCATACCGGGCAAGCGCCGGTGCTGCAATACAACCGGCAACTGATGCAGGCAATTCTCCACGATAGGCTGCCCATTGCGAAGATCGTAAACGCAACGGTCATTTCACTCGATGATGCGCCCAAGGGCTATGCAGACTTCGACCAGGGTGCGGCGAAGAAATTCGTCATTGATCCCCACGGTACGATTGCAAAGAAAGCCGCCTAAGTCTCAGCTTCGTAGCAGAACAGGGAGCGCGGTTGCGCTCCCTGTTCTCTTTGCTGAAAGATGATCAGTTTTGATCTACCTCTGAGTCGTGTCCCCACTCTGTTTGACTAATCCCCCCATAGACCAGGCCTCGATCGTGCAGGTAGCCGTTTTGTGCCAACTTTGCATCTTAGTTCGGTGACGGAGTTATCACCGTCGATAAACTCGCCTAACCTCGTCGGTTCTCCTCCGATCGAGTGTCCGCATCGACGAGTCGGCAGCCAAAAGGAGGGAGTCGGCTACATCCCTACATCCACGGTTTAGGTAGTCCGAACTATCGCCAGAAAAAATAAGAGCAATGCGACTGTGCCCGTTCGCATCGGACCCGGCCGCAAGATGCTGAGCGTTCCACCGGCGATGGCACGAAGGAACCAACCATTTTGAGGAGAGGTCAGTATGTATCAGCATTTGTTTCATAGCAGTAGGAGTTCACGGAAAATAGCCACCCAGGCGACCAAGAGCATCGCGCGCACCATTTTTCTAGTTACGGTTGCAACTTGCCCGCTTGTTCCCCCCGCGCAGGCACAGTTTCGTGCGTCTATTCAGGGAACAGTAACCGACGCGACCGGTGCGGTCATTCCCGGAGCCACCCTCACGTTAACCGACCTTGGCACCGCTAAAGCGTTTACCACCAAAAGCGATGGCAACGGTCTTTACAACTTCAACGCGCTACCGCCTGATCAATATTCGCTCGTCGTCGATATGAGCGGCTTCAAGAAAAAAATTCTCGATCATCTACAGTTGATTCCGGAGCAGGCGAATGCGGTCAATGTGCAACTGGAGCTTGGAGACGCGACACTGACCGTGACCGTCTCTGGTGATCAACTACCTGCGCTCGATACCGAGACTGCGTCGATCAATGGCGTGGTGGGCAGCAATGAGATACAGCATCTGCCTTCGTTTGGACGCGACGTTTTCCAGCTCAGCCAGCTTGCCCCGGGGTCCTTTGGGGATGGATCACAGAGCGCCGGCGGCGGCACCAACAACCTGCCGGGCACGCAGATCGGCGGCAGCGGCCCTACAGACGGAATCTTCAAGACAGAAAATGGTCCGCAGATTGTCGCCAATGGCGGCCAGAACAACGCCAATGGAGTCTCGATCGACGGCATCAGCACAGCCAGCGCGGTGTGGGGGGGAACGACGGTGATTACGCCGACGGAAGATTCTGTTGGTGATGTCAAGATCGTTTCCAACAGTTACGACGCGGAGAGCGGCCGCTTCAGTGGAGCGCAAATCCAGGTGACATCGAAGGCCGGAACCAATGATTTTCATGGCAGCCTCTTCATCAAGGCTGACCGGCCGGGTCTGAATGCTTATCAGCGTTACAACGGCCCCAATTCAGCCGAACCCGGAACAGTGGGACAACGAGGCCTGCTCAGGGATGAGGGCCGGTTCAACCAAATCGGCGGCAGTGTCGGTGGCCCCATCTGGAAGAACAAGATCTTCGCCTTCTTCGCCTACGAGACACTGCGTAACAACACCTCCAACACCGCGGTCGGTTGGTACGACACAACTGCATTCGACAAGCAGGCGCCGAGCGGCAGCATCGCGTCCACGTTCCTGACCTTCCCGGGTGCCGGCGTCAGCGCGCAAGGACAGATCAGCGCGACCTGCGCGAACATCGGCCTCGTAGAAGGCACAAACTGCGCCACCATCTCAGGTCAGGGCCTCGACATCGGCTCACCGCTTAAGACGGGCCTGCACACGCAGGATCTCACCTACCAGAGCAGCGGGAATCCGGGGGTTGGCAGCGGCCTCGACGGGATCGCGGATATTGGCGAATACACAACCCTGAACCCAAGCCAAGTCACGGAGCAGCAATACAACGGACGTCTGGACGCTGATGCAACCAGGAACGACCGGGTTACCTTCACCATTTATTGGGTGCCCGTCTCCACGACGACCTACAGCGGTCCTGTGCGCGTTTACAACCTCTATCATCACACCGCGATCAACGATGCATTCGCCGGCATTTGGAACCATACCTTCTCGCCCACCTTCCTGAATGAAGCGCGCGTGAATGCCGCGGGATGGCGCTGGAACGAGATCAATAGCAATCCGCAGGAGCCGTTCGGCTTGCCCCAGGCCAACATCACGACCATTGGCACGTTGACTGCGTCAGACCCGGCTACTACCTTCAATTATTTTGGTGCACCCGGACCAAGTGTGTTCAACCAATGGACCTATAGTTACCAGGATGTGGCGACCAAGGTAGCTGGCCGGCATACGGTGAAGTTTGGCGGCGGCGTCACCAGGCTCTACTACCTGAACGAAGCGCCGTATGCAGCCCGGCCGCAGTTCTACTTTTACAACGTGTGGGACTTCCTCAACGACGCGCCTGAGGCTGAGTCGGGAACGTTCAACCCTCTGACGGGCGTTCCGACGGCCAACAGGCAGGATGATCGCACCGACCTTTACGGCTTTTTCGTGCAGGACGACTTCAAGCTCCGGCCGAATCTCACCCTCAACCTGGGCATGCGGTACTCGTACTTTGGGCCGCTTTCTTCCAAGGAGAACAACCTTAACGTAGTGGTGCTCGGCAGCGGCGCCGGTACATTCACCAACTTGCGGGTTCGCAGGGGCGGCAATCTATATGGGGCGCAGAAGGGCAACTTCGGTCCCCAGGTCGGTTTCGCCTGGAGCCCGATACGCGATCAAGGGAAGCTTGTGCTCCGCGGCGGCTTCGGCCTGAACTACAACCAGGAAGAAATTGCCATTGCTGCCAACGGTGGAAACAACCCGCCATCCGTTTCCAATCCGAACTTTACCAGCGTCTCGCCGGCACAGATCAACGCCGACATCGTGTACGCCATCCCCAGCAACGCGCATTCTCTCTTCGGTTATCCACCCAACCCGAACACGATCGTGAGCTTCAACGCCAATAACCTGCCCACTACCGGCTCAACCGCCGTTACAGGTTTCCCCGTGGCTGTTCCCACGGCCTACACCTACCACTACTCGTTAGACACGCAGTACGATCTCGGCCATCAGTGGGTGGCGACCATGGGTTACCAGGGAAGCATGGGGCATCACATCATCCACCAGTACAACGCGAACGTGCTCGGCGCGGTGTACGGACAACCGCTGAATCCGACCGTCAATAGCGTGGACTTCTACAACAACGAAGGCATCTCGCGGTACAACGCTCTGCTGGCAGGCTTGAAGCACCAGTTCTCGCACTCGTTCCTTTTGGATACGCAATACACGTGGTCGAAGAGCATGGACGACGGCTCGCAGCCCTACTACGAAGATCCATACCCCTACAATCCGCGCCTGGCTTATGGACGCTCCGACTACAACGTGGGGCAGGCCTTCAAGATCTACGGCATGTGGCAACCTGTGCTCTTCCATGGCAACAGTTTGCTGGAGAAGGTTGCTGGTGGCTGGTCCATTAGCGGCATTTTCAACCTGCACAGCGGCTTCCCCTGGACGCCGACCTACGGCAACATTTCGAATGGCAACCTCTATTACCAGGGTAGCGGTTATGGGTCCTTACGCCCGGCCGCTTACAAGGGGGGTGCAGGCCAAAGCCAAAGCAATGATGCCTTCAAAACCGGTGCCGGCATTGGAGGCGCCTACAACAAGAACTTTCCTCTGGGTGCGCTCCAGTACTTCACCGTTCCTACGTACACGCCGGTCACGGGACCACTCCCGCAAGCCTTCGGCCCTCCGCAGGATCCAGGGGTGGCGCGCAACTTCCTGACCGGGCCGAACTACAAAGACGTGGATGCGACCATCAGCAAGGCGTTTGGTATTCCAAAGCTTCCCGTACTGGGCGAGAATGCCAAGTTCGAGATCCGCGCCGATGCCTTCAACGTCTTAAACAATCTCAACTTCAGTGCTGGCAGCATCACGACCAACATCAGCAACGATGGCCTCACCAGCAATCCAAACTTTGGTCAGGCCACCAGTGCGCTCGGCTCGCGAACCCTCGATCTGCAGGCGCGCTTTAGCTTTTGACCATTGGGCGGGTGCGTCTCGCAGACGCACCCGCTTTTTTCTTCCGCCACTTTCCCGCAACGATTCTTGAACCATCGATAACCCGCTTGGTGCTGCTGTCCTGACGGTCGGGGAGCCTCATCCTCGTAGGAGGCATTCATGGTGCAATCCAAATGTTCTATCGCCGCGAGCATCACCTTGCTGCTTCTCGGCTGTCTGGCCGGCACTTCTGCCTCCCATGCTCAAGAGCGTGTTGCCATCGATGCGGGCGCGC
>PLZN01000451.1:0-13539 GCA_003152195.1 Acidobacteriaceae bacterium | reverse complement strand
GTCGATCAGATCTACGATGGCTTGCTGAAGAATGGGGTCCGTCCGGTAGTCGAGATCAGCTTCATGCCAAAGAAGCTGGCGTTCAACCCCGACGCGCTTCACCCCTTCTGGTACAAGCAAAATGTGTCGCCACCCAAGAGTCTCGAAGCTTGGGACGCGTTGATGACGCACTTCGCGCAACATCTGGTGGACCGCTATGGCATCGGCGAAGTTTCGCAGTGGTATTTCGAAGTCTGGAATGAGCCGAATATCGACTTCTGGAACGGCATTCCCCGCAAGGGATCCTACTTCGAACTCTATGCGCACACCGCGCGCGCTTTGAAAACAGTCAGCCCGCGTCTGCGCGTGGGAGGCCCGGCAACCGCGGCTGCCGGCTGGGTTGATGATTTTCTTAAGTACGACGCGGCAAACCATGTACCTGTCGATTTCGTGTCATCGCACGGTTATGCGGATGACACGGTTCAGAATCTCTTCGGCACCAACGAAGACATCCCGATGGACGACCGGGTCTGCAGAGCCATCGCGAAAGTGCGGGGGCAGATCAGGGCCTCTTCCATGCCGAACCTGCCGCTGTTCTGGACCGAGTGGAACGTGCAGGGTATGAATGAATCGCGCGACACGACCTTTGTCGGGCCGGCCGTTGCCAACACGGTACGGGAATGCGATGGCAATGTTGACATGATGTCGTTCTGGACTTTTTCCGATGTGTTCGAAGAAGGCGGCCCGATGGCAAAGCCCTTCGAGGGTGCATTTGGACTCCGTGCTAAGGGCGGCATCAACAAGCCGAGCTATTACGGCTTTGCATTGTTGCACCATCTCGGTAATCAGCGCCTTGCCAACCCTGCAAAGAACGTGATCGTGACCAGGAACGCAACAGGCGGCCTGGTAATTGCCGCATGGAATCTGGTCGACCCGGATCAACATTCCAACACGCAGAAGATGGAGCTCGACTTTCACCATGTACAAGCGAACGCAAGCGTCACATTACAACGTGTAGATAGCAAGCACGGCAACGTGGGACCCTGGTATGCTGCGATGGGCAAACCGCTCGATCCAACCCCAGATCAAGTGGAACAACTGAACAGTGAAACAGCGCTCCCGGCGCCGGAGCGCACTCATCTTACTGGCGGAAAGCTGGAGCTCGAGCTGGAGCCAAGCGCCCTGGTACTGGTGAAGGTAGATCGCTAAATTCAGCCGTTCTTCGCGTTGGGTATTGCAACAACTCTGGGTGCCCCATATCCCCGAATTTCCTGTTGGGACCGGTGGGTTCTATAAGGTTCATGCGGCTTTCTCAGAAAGCCGCATACGTGGGACTTGGCAGACCAGCGGACAGGAAATTCGGGTCTCGCACGTCTTTTTGTGCGAGATGTGGGAAATTCACGGATCTCGATACACCGTTTGTCCGCAAGACAAACCAAAAGGTCCTGGACCAAGGTAAGATTTGTCATCCCGACCGAAGCATAGCGAAGTGGAGGGACCTGCGGTTTCTTTTCCAACCCTGGAAATCCAGCCTGGGGCAAACCCAAACCATCGCCAGTGCTTGCTACAAACCCGCACTACTTGGCGGTCCAGCCGCCGTCGATGAGGATGTCTGTGCCGGTAATGAATCCCGCGAATTCCGAGCAGAGATAGCATGCCAAGGCGCCGATCTCTTCGACCTTGCCCCATCGTCCGACCGGCATGCTGGCCAGGAACTGCGCGTTCACCTCAGGATTGTTCATGACGGCCGCATTCATATCCGTTGCAAACGGGCCCGGGCTGATGGCGTTCACGGTAATTCCTTCTCCGGCAAGTTCCAGCGCCAGGGCTCGCGTCAGGCCGAGCAGCGCCGCTTTGGCGGAGGAATAGGCGGTGCGCCCAGGCAGCGAAATATGACCCATGATGGAGCTCATGTTCAAAATACGGCCGTATCCGGAACCCTTCATTCCCGGAACGAAGGCGCGGCCCATCAGAAACGTGGAAATCAAACTCGAGTCCACGACGCTGCGAAACTCCTCCAGCGAAAAATCGACCAGGTCTTTGCGGATATTCGATCCGGCGTTGTTGATCAGAATCTGCGGATGACCAAAGCGCTCCGTGATGGCGAGCGCCACTGCGGCGACGTCCTCCTCACGTGTCACGTCGCCGGCAAATAGGGCCGCCGTCCCGCCCCGCTCAGCGATCGCATCGCGTACCGACTCCAAACGCTTTACATCGCGGGCCACCAGAGCGATTTGGGCGCCCGCCTCTGACAACGCCCTCGCCATCGACTCACCGAGCCCACGGCTCGCGCCCGTGATTACGGCCGTTCTACCCGAAAGATCGATCTTCATCGCCATATTCCGTCCCTTGCGTGAGCGCACAGCTGTCTGCAGGCCCCGACCCGTTGGTTAACAACCGCAACCGTATACTAAAGCATTTTCACTTTTGCTATGGCGCTCGCCAGCAATGGTAACGAACTGGCTGGAGGCGATGATGCGCTATAGGTGTTCTTACTGGTACCCTGTCCGGGCGGACTTTTTGCCGCGATGTGAGGTCTGCGAATGAAGGCGAGTCGAACGCGGTACAGCGTTGTCGCCCTGGCAATCGGGCTTGCTGTCCTGTCGTACGTGCAGCGCGTTGCTATTTCGCAAGCGGCCGGGCCCATCTCCCATGATCTGCACCTTAACAAAGCGCAAATGGGCCTGGTTTTCGGGGCGTTTGGCCTCTCGTACGCCCTGTTTGAAATTCCGATTGGATTGTTAGGCGACCGGATCGGTGTCCGGCGGGTCTTGCTGCAGATCGTTTTGGGCTGGTCGGTGTTCACTGCCTTGACCGGTGCCGCCTGGAACGTTCTCTCTCTGTGGATCATTCGCTTCCTGTTCGGAGCCGGCGAGGCAGGATGTTTCCCCATCCTGACGCGCATGCTCAGCGTGTGGCTGCCGGCGGGCGAACGCGTCAAAGCGCAAGCGTTGTTGTGGGCTTGCGCGCGTTGGGGCGGAGCGGCAACGCCGCCCCTGGTGCTGGCATGCATCACGCTCTTCGGCTGGAGATGGTCGTTCGTGGGATTCGCATCCCTGGGTCTGCTGTGGTGCGCTATTTTCTGGTTTTGGTACAAGGACAACCCCAGGCAGCACACTTCGGTCAACGACGCCGAAAAGGAACTGCTCGAAATGTCGCGGGCCTTGATGAGTCACCATGCCGGGCAGAAGACCTGGGCATCTTTGCTGCTGACGCCCGAGGTCCTGGTTCTTTGCCTGCAATACTTTTGCTTGTCGTTTGTCTGGTACTTCTACATCACCTGGCTACCTACTTACTTGCGCGAGGCGCGAGGCCAGACGGCAGGGCACGCGGCGGCTTTGTCTGTGCTGCCCCTTCTCTTCGGCGGATTTGGTTCGATGGTCTCCGGCCTGGCTCCGGCGCGTGTACCGCGCCGTATGATCGCCATTTTCGGTTTCGTTTGTACCGCGCTCCTGCTGTTCGCGTTTCTCCGCATTCAGTCGGTGTTGGGCGCCATGTTGTGCATGGGCTTGGCCAGTCTCTGCGGCGACCTGACGATGCCGATTTCCTGGAACGCCTGCGTGGAGATCGGCGGCTCTTACACCGCGACCGTCGCTGCGACCATGAACATGCTGGGCAACTTAGCCGGCTTTGTCACCCCGGTCGTTGGCGGGTTGATCCTGCAAAAGACCGCAGGCGACTGGAAACCCCTTATCTATCTGATGATCGGCGCCGCGGTGATAGCAGCCCTGTGCTGGCTTTACCTTGACCCCGAGAGGGCGCGCCTCGAACGGGAGCGGGCGCTCGGCCTGGAGCGGCTGCAGGCCCAGGGCGACGCGGCTGGCGCATCGCTCTGAAGACGGCGAGGGACGCAAAATGAAAGGACACGCAAAGCTGAGTTGGAGAGGTTGGAGCGTCGTTTGTCTTCTGTTGCCATTCATCGCTTTCGGCTTAGCAGATCACGGGAGCGCCGATCCGGACGCAGCGGGAAACTGGCCGATGCCCGGCCGCGATCCTGGGGGTACGCGCTACTCCACCCTGACGCAAATTACGCCGGCCAATGTGAGCCAGCTGAAGGTAGCGTGGGTCTACCACATGAAGCCGGCGGCCCCGGCCGGCGGAGTGAGCAGCACCGGTTTAAAGGTGTCGGAAGACCAGCCGCTGGTGGTGGGTCAAACCATGTACGTGGCCACGCCCTACAGCCGGGTGGTCGCCCTGAACTCGGCCACCGGCCGCGAGCAATGGGTCTTCCAAATCCCCGATGGCGATCAGGCCTCGTCCCGCGGAGCAACCTACTGGCCCGGCGGGGAGGGCGCTGGGCCGGCAATCATCTTCGGCACGCACCGCGGCCGCCTATATTCGATCGGCGCAACCAACGGACAGGCCAACGTCGATTTCGGTGACCACGGAATGGTCGACCTGAAGACACCGGAGGTGATGACCACCGGCAAAGACAAGATCTATATCCTGCCCTCGCCACCCACCATCTACAAGAACCTGGTGATCACTGGCGCGGGCCCGGGTGAGGGACCCGGCGGCTTGCACGGCGGCCTCGGCCCCGCCGGCGATACCCGCGCATGGGATGCTCGCACCGGCAAGCTGGTCTGGACTTTTCACTCCGTGCCTCGCCCGGGAGAAGTGGGGCATGAGACGTGGGGAGGCGACAGCTGGAAGAATCGTTCGGGCGTGAATGTGTGGGGCTACATGACCGTCGATGTTGCGCGCGGCATTCTCTATATGCCCTTCGGCGCTCCCAACGATGACCGCGTCGGCATCGATCGTCCTGGAGAGAACCTCTTCGGAACCTCTCTGGTTGCGGTCAACGCAGCCACCGGCAAGCTGTTGTGGTACTTCCAGGTGGTTCACCATGACATCTGGGACCTGGATACGGAAGCGCCACCGACACTGTTCGATCTCCAACATGACGGCAAGACCATTCCGGCGGTAGCCACCGTTAACAAGAATGGACTGATGTTCATTCTGAATCGCGTCACCGGCAAGCCAATCTACGGCGTGGAGGAGCGGCCCGTTCCCAGGAGCAATGTGCCAGGTGAGCAGACTTCGCCCACTCAGCCCTTTCCGGTTCTGCCTGAGCCGCTCTCGCAAAACACCCTCAGCCGCGGCAACCTCTACCAGAACACGCCCGAGCACAAAGCATTCTGCGAGCAATTGGTTGACAACAACAACATGATGCTGGGAGAAGTGCCCTATACGCCTCCGCAGCTCGACCGCTACACGGTCCCTATGCCTGGCACGATGGGTGGCGTCAACTTCTACGGCGGAGCCTTCGATCCGAAGCTCGGCTTGTTCGTGGTCAACGTCAACAACCTGGGCCAGCCGATGCGCATTATTCGTAACCAAGACGGTAGCTATTCCAACTCCGGACCGCTCGCTGGAGTTCTTCGCTTCTGGGATCCCAGCAACCATCTACCCTGCGGCCCGACGCCGTGGGGACAGTTGGTCGCCGTGGACGTGAATACCGGCAAAATCGCCTGGCGATCCACGCTGGGAGTCACCGACACGCTGCCCGCAGGCAAGCAGGACACCGGCCGCCCCGGCCTTGGCGGCGCCATCGTCACGGCCAGTGGCCTGACGTTTATCGGCGCCACCGACGATGCTCGCTTCCGTGCCTTCGATACCAGAACTGGCAAGCTGCTCTGGATGGTGAAGCTTCCAGCCACGGCTGATTCCACTCCGATTACTTACGCCGATGCGAAGGGCCGGCAGTATGTCGCTGTCGTCGCCACGGGCGGTGGCCTGATCCGCGCACCACTCCTCAGCGATGATCTGGTGGTCTTCAGCTTGGCTGGTGAGAGCACGGATACTCTAACTGAGTCGCTTCCTAGAACAGCAACGCAGAGCGCTGCACCGGCAGCGGGAATGGACATCGCCGGCTCGGGGGCTCCTGCCATTGGCGGTGACGTCAATCTTCTGCCGCCTGGACCGGGGCACGATCTAACGGTCAGAGTTTGTTCCGGTTGCCACTCACTAGCGCTCGCGACCAGCCAGCGCCTTAGCGCGCAGGAATGGAACGACATGGTGCAAATCATGTCTTCACGCGGAGCCGTCGCCACCGACGGCGAATTCAGCCAGATAACTTCCTATTTAGCTAGGTCGTTCCCCCAGAGCGCACCGCCTCCGCGGTGAAGGTCTTACTGGCGCTTATCCCGAACCAACTAAGACCCATCACACGGTGATTGTGTGGGGGCCCGGACCTGCTGCCACCACGCCAGAGAAAACGAAAATTTGTCAAGAGAGGGCCTTCGCAAAAGGGTCACTAGATAGTAAATAAGTATGGTAAATATCCAATGAATTTAATGTGTTTAAAAAACTTCTTGACAGTGTATTTGTCACAGAGTTAGATTGGTGACGGGCACCTCTGACCAGGAGAACGAATATCATGCGTAGAGTAATTGTGGCCATACTCTCCCTGTCCTCTCTTATGCTGCACGCTCAGGCAAATTCGCCTGCCCCAACCCAGGTCGCGAGCAACGGGCCTGCGCCTCAATCCAGGCGCGTATCCACAGGAGTTATCGCTCCAAAATTAATCTATAAGGTCGATGTCGTGGCAGAATCGACGGATGCGTCGCGTCTGCTGAGCAATGATTGCAAGGTCGTGGTCGGAATGATTGTCGATAAGACAGGCAAACCGTCCGACCTGAAGATTGTCAAGTCGGCTGGCAGCACCGTCGTGGACGCGAGCGTCCTCGCAGCGGTGAGTCAGTACCGCTTCGCACCCGGCACGGTGAGCAATCAACCCATTGCTGTTCCTGTCGACCTCGAGGTTATTATCAGCAATTCGTATCGGTAGTCATTTCCTCTAGAAAACAAAAACGGGCGGACCAAAAAATCCGCCCGTTCTGCTTTTTTCATTTCCGCGAAGTCGGCGAGCCCCTCCGTAAGAAATCCCCAACCTCTATTCCTGATGCGCAGAAAGCACCGGAAAACCACACTCACCTTCTAATCGATGGGTGCCCCTCGCCCCAGCGTACCCGGATTCCTGTTATGCAGCACCAGACAGGACCGCGTGTGCGGNNCATGGAGTTCGACAACGCCACCAACTTCGACAGGAAATCCGGGGTACCTGGGACGATGATGATTTGTTTCCATTGCTTTCCCAGAGTGGGGCAACCGCGCTGACTCCCGTGTCGCTAGGGCCAAAGCAATGGTGGGGCTTTCCCTATCTTTATCGTCCCACATGGCGAATGTGGGGCACCCCCGGTCTGTGTGCCACTATGCCGCTGCTGAATGCGCAATGCTATTATCCGATTGCTTAGCAATCACACGGTATATACCTATTAGGAAATCCAGTTTGGGGACGAGCGGCCCGAAGACCTCATTTTGAGTCGGGAATGAATCGATCTGGCAGAAAATCAGTCGCGCTGCTCACCGTGTTGCTTGCGGGAGGCATTGCCTGCGGCCAAAGGGCCCCGGCATCTCCGGGGCAGCCCTGGCAAGGGCCTGCGAGTTTGCAATCGTCGGCGCCCGCGCGGCCTGCTCCCGCCTTCGTTCCTGATCCCGCGAAGACTTATACTCTGCCTGAACTTGTCAACCTCGCCGAGCAGAACAACCCGGAAACTCGTGTGGCATGGGAAAATGCCAAGGCGCGGGCCGCCGATCTTGGGATCAGCAAAGCAAGTCTGTATCCAACCCTGGCCGCCGTGGCGATCGCGCAGACTGCGCGCGACAACCTCTTCTTTGCCCCGAAGTACTACCGGCAGACGATAGAGACATTTTCTCCCGCGTTAGAAATCGATTACACCATCTTTGACTTCGGCCGGCGATTGCAGGACATTGCCATCAGCAGGAACAACCTGCTGGCCGCCAACTTCCTGTTCAACGATACCCACCGCAGGATCATCTTCCAGGTCATGGCGGCGTACTACCGGGTGCTCAACAGCAAAGGCCAGCTGGATGCGGCGGAGGCAAACCTCAAAAACGCGCAGACCGTGCAGCAGGCGGCCGAGGCGCGCCTGGAGAATGGCCTGGCGACGTTACCCGATGTGCTGGAGGCCCGCAGCGCGGCTGCACAGGCGGACTACGATCTGCAGGCTGCGGTCGGGGCATCGGAGATCGCTCACGGCGATTTGGCTACCTCCCTTGGCGTTTCGCCGGTTGGTCCGTTGCAGGTAGAGAGCATTCAAGGGCTGACCATTCCGGATGATTTGACGGTAACGGTTGAGTCATCCATCGACTATGCGCTCGCCCAGCGGCCCGACCTCATGCAACGAGTGGCGGAGTTGCGCGCCGCCGGGGCCGAAGTGAAAGCGGCAAAAACGGCATATCTCCCAACCCTGCGCGTCGAAGGCGCCGCCGGCCTGGCCAAAAATTTCTCCGAGCAGGATCAGGCTGCTGGCGTTTATTCCGCCAACCAGGAGTTCTGGAACGCGCGGCTGAGTCTGAACTGGACGCTCTTTGATGGCTGGGCGCGCGAAAACCGCCTGGCCCGCGCGCGAGCCGACCAGAAGCAGGCCGCCGCCGACGTCGATGCGATCCGCGATCAGGTGGAGAACGAAGTCTGGTCTGCGTACTCCACTGCGCGCACCGCACTGCGTCAACAGAAGGCGGCAGCCGCACTGCTGGAGGCTGCCTCTGCCTCCTACAACGCAGCGTTACAGTCGTACACCTATGGAGTCCGCAGCCAGATCGACGTAGTCTCGGCCCAACGCGCTCTCGCTGCCGCGCGCACGGCCGATGTGAGCGCGCGCACCCAACTCTTGACGGGGATGGCTGCGTTAGCGTTTCAGACCGGCGACCTGCTTCATGCGAAAGGGCCGTGAACCTATGACTGGCGTCTTCCCCTCGTCGCGTGGCCAAGGCATGAACCGGGCCGTCGCCATCTCAGTGTCATCCGCGCTCACGCTGTCGGCTGCCGGATGCTCGCGCGCCCCTACTTTCAATATCCTGGGATCATTTTTCCCCTCGTGGATATTGTGCGGGGTCCTCGGCATCCTGCTCACCGTTGCCGCGCGGTTGCTTTTCGTACGCATCAAGCTTGAGCCGGAGCTTTCGCCGCTCATCCTCGTGTACCCGTGCTTGACTGCGTTTTTTACGTTCACGCTGTGGCTGGTGTTCTTCAGCTAATTGGAAGGAGAGGCGATGCCTGACATCGACACGGATCCAAAGCGCCAACATCTCGGCAGGATCGTCAGCATTTCCATCATCGCCGGCGCCTTGATCACGGGACTGCTGGTGGTCGGCGATACCAACAAATACCCGCGCACCGATGACGCGGAGGTCTTTGCCAACTTCATCGGGATTGCCCCGCAGGTCGACGGCCCGATCACACAGCTCGCGGTGCAGGACAATGCATTTGTCAAGCAGGGCGAGCTGCTCTTTCAGATCGATCCACGGCCCTACGAGTACACGCTGGAGAAAGCACGGTCCGACCTGGCCACCCTCGAGGGCCAGATCGTCGACCAGCGAAGGACGATCGCCTCCCAGGTGAGCGCTGTCGGAGCTGCCCGGGCGAATACCGATAGCGCGGCCGCCAACGTCGATCGCGCTGCGGCTGCGGTGAACGAAGCTAAGGCAAGTGTTGCGAATACTCAGGCGGCCCTTGACAGCGCCAACGCCGAGCTGCTCTACCAGACCAACAACTTCCATCGCATTGAGCCGCTGCTGGCCAAGCAATTCGTAACCGTGGACCAGGTGGACCAGGTGAGAACCGCGGTCACGGCCAGGCAACAGGCGGTGCAGCAGCAACGCTCGCAACTGCTGCTGGCCGAAGCGCAGGTGCAATCCGCCCAGGCCGCCTACGAGCAGACGAAGGCAGCGCAGGAGCAGAGCCATGCGCAACTTGGCCAGTCGCAGCACAGCGTTCTTACCATCGATCCGCTGACTGCCCAGCGCGCGGGGCGGGCCGCGGCCATTCGCACCGCAGAATACAACCTGAACAATTGCAAAGTCTATTCGCCATTCGACGCCCGGGTGACCAACCTGACCATCTCGCGGGGAGCTTACGCCCACACCGGCCAGCAGGTCTTTACGCTGATCGATACCCGCGTCTGGTGGGCAGTCGCGAACTTTCGTGAGACCCAGCTCCATCGCATCCTGCCTGGGATGCATGCCGATGTTTACGTCCTCTCCAGGCCCGGGGTGAAATATGACGGCGTGGTCGACAGCGTCGGCTTTGGCGTGCGCCCTGACTCTACGTTGGTGGGGACCTTTACCTCCTCTGGATTGCCGGATGTCCAGCGCTCGTTGAACTGGGTGCATCTGGCGACACGCTTCCCGGTGCGCGTCCGTATCAACGCGCCGGAAACGGAGCCATTCCGCCTGAGCGAATCCGCGGTGGTGGTTATCCGTGGAGACGAGAGGGCGAAATAGCCATGGCGGCCCGAGGCGAAGCTTTCCCGGCCGTCGCCCAGCAGAGCACCATCGATCAGACCGGGAAGTGGATCTGGAATTTTCTCAAGAATGAGCTCACGCCTTATCCGGGAAGACTGTGGGTCGTAGGCCGCGTCACCATCGCTGCGACGATTGTGATGCTGTTGGTGATGACGTTCCGTCTGCCCGGGGGCTTTCTGGGCGCGATCTTTACTCTCTTCCTTAGCCGCGAGAATCCTACGGCAACCTTCCGCGCCGGGTCCAAGACCGTGATCGGCTTCCTCGCTGCCACGGCCTACACAGCCTTCGGCGTCAGGCTCTTGTTGGACGATCCCATGACCCACTTTCTGTGGGTTGCCCTCAGCCTCTTCCTCTCCTTCCTCTTTCTGCGCATTGTTGCGGATGTCGGGATGGGGGTGGCCTTCGGCTTTATGGTTTCCGGCGCCATTTCCCTATGGGATGAAACCACCATCAACGTGAACGAGCGGTTGGAGAACACACTCTGGCTGGCCGGCGTGGTTGCCATCGGCGTAGTGGTAACCGTCATTGTTGAATATGTCTTCCGCAGAGTCCATCCGGCGACCGACCTGACGGAAGGCATCGAGGAGCGTCTCAAGACGGTGGAAAAAGTGTTGCAGTGTGCGTCGGCGGAGCAGCCTCTTGATAGCGAGCCGGATAAAAGGCTTTCGCTCTATGCAAGCGTCGGCACATCGAGGCTTCGCAGGCTCATCCTTCGATCCGAATTTAGTGTGCATTACAAGGCTCAGATGAGCACGGCCATCGCCCTGGTGGGTCGCCTGGTTGACATTGCAGCCAGCTTCCGCCTGGCTCTTGCCGAGCGCACCCAGCCTCTTGTCGCGGCGGATCGCCAGCGCCTGCAACGCCTGGCGGACGAAGTTGCGCAAGTTTGCCGAAACCTGATGTCGCAGCAACTTCCTGCGAAAATTCCACGGCCATTGCAAGAGGAGCCGTCGAGCCTGCCCTTTCTGCCCACGATGGAGCGGACCGTCGCGCTCATTCCGGACGCTTTTGCCGGGTCGCAATCCGTACAGGAGTTCGTCACCGCGCCTTTGGATGAAGCGGGCGTGGCGCCCTTCTTCGTTGGCGATGCGTTTACCAACCCCGCCCACCTGCAATTCGCCTTGCGTGGCACGCTTGCGGCCATGGTCTGTTACTTCACTTACACGGCGATCAATTGGCCGGGGTTAAGTACTGCGGTAGCCACTTGCTTTATCACCGCGCTTTCCACCATCGGCTCATCGCGGCAGAAGCAGATCCTCCGCCTCGGGGGTGCGTTCATTGGCGGCTTTATCTTCGGCATGGGCGCGCAGGTTTTGGTGCTGCCCTACCTGGATACGATTGCCGGCTTCACCGTGTTGTTTGCGGTCGTCACCGCGATCTCTGCCTGGATTGGGACCGCGTCCGCGAGGCTCTCCTACCTTGGGCTGCAGCTCGCCCTGGCGTTTTACCTGATTAATCTGCAGGAGTTCGCCATACAGACGTCGCTCAGCATCGCCCGCGACCGTGTCTTCGGAGTCCTGCTCGGTCTGCTATCGATGTGGCTTTTCTTCGATCGCTTGTGGGTGAGGAATGCGCTGGATGAAATGCAGGCCGTCTTCGCGCGCAATCTCGAGCTGTTCGCGGAGATTGCCGAGCAGTTGCTGGAGCAAGACCAGGTGAAAGCCATCAGGCGAGTGCGCCAGTTGCGCGATCAAATCAACCAGGGCTTTGAGGCAGTGAAGGCACAATCCGACGCGGTTCTTTTCGAGTTTGGTCCCTCGCGTCCGCGAAAGCTGCGGATCCGCGACGACATTCGGCGATGGCAGCCGTCCATTCGTACACTGCTGCTGGTGCAAATCACCTCTCTCCAATACCTCTCGCAGAAACCGCTCACGGATCTACCTGAGCCCATCGCCCAAGTGGGCATCGCGTTCGAAAGGGATATCGCCCAGGTGATGCGCGCCATGGCAAGTGAGGTGACCGGGAAGCCGGTTGGTGCGGTGCCCGACATCCGCATGTCAGCCGCGCGGTTGCAACAGGAGATTCACAGGTACTACGAGGCTTTGGGCGTCCCTGTCGCTGCCCAGGCTTCCGATATTACGGGCCTTAGCGAGAGCCTCGCATCGATCCTTGCGCCGCTCTACGAGGACATCCGCGAGACCTTCGCCGCCCATAACCTGGGCATCGGCGCTCATGTTCAGCTTCAGCACGGCGAGGCTTGAGCCTTGGATCTTAGGCGTAAATGAAGTGAGAACCGCAGGTCCCTCCGCCGCGCGACCCCAAATTTCCTGTCGAGGTTGGTGGGATCCGCAAGCTTCGCGATCATCGTTGCCGTCTCCTTGAGTATCGGCGTGCTGCCCATAGCTTCACCCCAACTTTTTGCGCACGCCCCGGATGCGGCCCGGCTCTTTTTGAACAGTGGGATCTTTCTCACCGCCGCGACCGCGGTCATTCTCAACATTTTCTTTGCCTCGAGAACGGAGGGCTGAAGCATGCAAGGGGAAGACGTAACCGAGCAGGACCTGGTTTTCTTGAGGCAAGCGATTGAGCTCGCGCGCGAGGCGCGCAAAGACGGGCGTCACCCGTTTGGCGCGTTGATCGTTAATGAGCGGGGCGAGACAGTAGTTGCCGCACGCAACAATGCAGTGCGGCCCCGCGGCGACCCCACACAGCATGCTGAGACGCTGGCCTGTGCCGAGGCAGCCAAACGGCTGACCGAAGCCGCGCTCGCCAAATGCACCCTCTACACCAGCACCGAACCCTGTGCAATGTGTGCCGGGGCGATTTACTGGATTGGACTAGGCCGGGTGGTCTTTGCGCTGGCGGAATCCAGCCTGCTGCGTTACACCGGCAGCCATACTGAAAATCCCACCCTCGATCTGCCCTGTCGCGAAGTATTCGCGCCCGGGCAGAAGCAGATTGTCGTCGCAGGGCCTCTCCTGGAAGACGAGGCGGGCCGGGTCCATGAAGGCTTTTGGACACCCTAGACCCCACTGGACTGGCATCCTCCATTTACACTGGCAAGATGACGAAACCGTCCAAGGTTGACCTTGTCGGCGTTGGCCTGAACGCGACAGACACGCTCATCGCTCTCGCAGAATATCCCGTACGTGGTTCCAAAGTTGAATATCGTTCTGCCAACGTGTTGCCGGGAGGTCAGGTCGCGACCACGGTAGTGGCCTGTCAACACTGGGGTATGTCTACCCGCTACGTGGGGATACTTGGCGACGATGCCGCTGCGGCTCTTCATCG
>PLZN01000106.1 GCA_003152195.1 Acidobacteriaceae bacterium | reverse complement strand
CCCATCCAGGACTTGAGCGAAAAATACAACATCCTGCAAGCGGCGATGGCTGCCAGCGAACGCGTCTTCCGGCTGCTGGACACTCCGCCCGAGCTGACCAGCCCGGCTACGCCGCGCGCCAGCGACGGGTCCGGCCGCATCGAGTTCCGCCATGTCTGGTTTACGTATCAGTCGCTGGATCCGGGGCAGCTGGCGAGCATCCAGCNNGGTCACACCGGCGCCGGCAAGACCACCATCATCGGCCTGATGATGCGCTTCTACGAGATTCAGAGCGGCAGCGTGCTGATCAATGGCGTGGATGTACGCGAACAGGATGTCACGGAGTTGCGCCGCCATTTCGGCGTCGTCCTGCAAGACCCCTTTCTCTTCAGCGGGACCATCGCGGAGAATATCCGCCTGGGCTCGGACTGGATCTCGGACCAGCGCATGGAGGCAGCGGCCGACGAAGTGAACGTGGGCGATTTCATCCGTGGGCTGCCCCTGGGCTTCGACGAGCCCCTGCGCGAGCGCGGCAACAGCCTTTCCACCGGCCAGAAGCAGCTCATCAATTTCGCCCGTGCTTTAGCGCACGATCCGCGCATCCTGGTGCTGGATGAAGCTACCTCGAGCGTCGATACCGATACGGAGATACGGGTGCGGTCCGCTCTCGAGCGCATGATCCAGGGGCGAACGTCGGTCATCATCGCCCATCGCCTCTCCACCGTGCAGCAGGCGGACGTCATCCTGGTCATGCACAAGGGCCAGTTGCGCGAGTTCGGTACCCATCAGGAGCTGCTGGGGCAGCGCGGCATCTACTGGAAGCTCTACCAGCTGCAGTACAAGGACCAGGAAGTCCAGGCCTGGCGCGCACCCGGCGACCTTTTGGACGCAAGCATGGCCGTAGGCACAGACTAGGGTGCGTATTGTCCGATCGCAGCGGAGAGGACGATCGGTTGCACGACTGTTGCTGATATCGCTGGTGACTTGTCGCCGATACGGTGGTGAAGCTGTGAAAAAACACGCACCTGGCCCTGACAGCGATCATAAGAGTCCCGGCACTGCCGGGACTCCGCGGTAACCCATGCCGATAGACCATGGGTGCCCCAGATTTCGCACCAGCGTACCTGGGACGGTTTCGATAGCCAAAGGCCAACATTCGTTCTGAGCTGGGGAGAAATCCGGATTAGAACCCGCTAACAAGATTTAGGAAAGAGACTTAACCGGATGGCGAGCCCGAAAATCTTTCTTTCTGCCGGCGAGGCTAGTGGCGAACATTACGGTGCACTGCTGATGGCGGAGATACGCCGGCTGGCGCCGCAGGCTGAGTTTTTCGGCCTCGGAGGCACGCGCATGGCAAGCCTGGGACTGCGCCGCATTGTGCACGCCGAGGATGTCGCCGTGATGGGCATCACGGAAGTGATCCTGCACATGGCCCACATTTATCGCGAATATCGGAAGTTGAAGGCCAGCCTGCGCGCCGAACGGCCGGATATCGGCATCCTCATCGACTTCCCTGACGTAAACCTGCGTCTTGCCGCCCAGCTCCGCCGTCTGAACATACCCGTTGTTTATTTCGTGAGCCCACAGTTATGGGCCTGGAAGAAGTGGCGGGTGAGACGCGTCAAGCGCAATGTCAGCCGGATGCTGGTGATCTTTCCCTTCGAAGAAGCGTTCTATCGCGGCCACGGCATTGCCGCCGACTTTGTTGGCCATCCGCTGGCGGACCTCGACCGGCCCACAGTGACCCGCGAGGCGTTTGCTCGCGAAAACGGCCTGGATGCGTCCAAATTTTGGGTTGGCTTGCTGCCTGGAAGCCGCACCAAGGAGCTGCTCGCCAACTTGCCGCCAATGCTCGAAGCCGCTCGACTGCTGGGCCCAGGGTACGAATACCTCTTGCCGGCCGCCGCCACCCTGAAGAATTCGCAGGTGAAGGCATTGGCCGGGCAGACGAAAGGGGTCTCCGTGCACGTGGTTCACGATGTTCGCGCCGGGTTGCAGCACGCGCGCGCCAGCGTCGTGGCCAGCGGCACGGCCACGGTCGAGGCGGCACTGATCGGCAACCCTTTCCTGGTGGTCTACCGCGTCTCTCGCGTAACCTATGCCGTGGCGCANNATCCAGCATGATTTCACCGCATCCAAAGTGGCGGAGCTGCTCCGCCCACTGCTCGAAAACGAGGAGGCTCGTGCAACAATGCAGTCAGACTTGCGCACGGTAGGGGCTGCACTCCGGGTGAACAGCGAGGGGAGACAACAGACCGCGATTGAGCGTGCAGCACGCATTGCGCTGCAATTGATTCCTGCTACGCAGCCGCCACGGTTGCAATCGGCTTTCGTATCCTCATGGCCCGTTGAATGACTCCGATGAAGCTCAGTTCCAGCACAACCCGCGCTCTTTTCCCCAGGGGATTTGGCTCGCTTCGCACCAAGGTCTTGATCCTGTCGCTGCTGGGGTTGGCTTGCCCGCGTCTCTTCGCCGCGGAGCGCTCCAATATCAACATTACCGGCTATGTCATCGATGCCCAGCTCGATCCTGCCGCACACACCCTCAAGGCGACCGCGCGGGTGACCTTCACCGCTACCGACACCACCAGTACAGCTGTCTTCGAGCTGCACAACGCGCTCAAGGTGGATAGCGTAGTCGATGCTCAGAATCACCCGCTCAGCGGAGAGCGGGGCGCCAATGCAACCATCAGCGTTGCGTTGGCGAGTCCCATGAGCAAGGGAGCGAGCACCACCTGCACCTTTGTTTATGAGGGTACGCTCAGCGGCGACGAAGAGTCTCCGGTCGAAGGACTCAAGGTTGCGTCGATCGGCGATCCCATCAGTTATCTGCTGTACGCCGGGCGTTGGTTTCCCATGACCGGCTATCTGACGGACCGCTTTACCGCGGAGATCCATGTACAGATTCCCGCCGGTTACCGGGTGGCCGGCAGCGGCAGCACCGGCGCTCCCCGCGAGGTAGCCGGCGGCCTGCAGCAATACAATTTCAACTGGACCAAGCCGAGCTTCCCGGGCACCATCATCGCCGGCAAGTTCAATGAACCGGTGGCTGTTGCGGGCTCCCCCAATGTACGCGTATACCTCACGAACGCGCACAAGCAGAGCGGCGCGGAGTTCGCGCAGACCGCCACCAAGGAATTTGATTTCTTTAGCGAAACCTTCGGGGATCCCGCTACGCGGCTGCTGAATGTCGTCGAACTGCCGGACGACACCTTGCCGGCGTCCTGGGCTCCGGAGATCGCCGCCATCGCCGGCGCCCGCATCGCCGACCGCAATAACTACCGCCTGCTGGCCAACACCATCGCCCATCAATGGTGGGGCTGCATGGTCAGCCCGGCAACCCTCAATGACGCCTGGATTACCAACGGCATGTCACGGTATGGCGAGCTGATGTACGTCGAAAAAGTTGCCGGGCAGACGGCGTTGCAGGCAGCCGTGACGGACATCTCCGCGGGTGCACTGGCCTACGACACCATACCACTCACCTCGGCAGGACGCCTCGATCCTTTTTCGCCGCAATTTCAATCCATGACTCTGGAGAAGGGAGCCATGGTCTTCCACATGCTTCGTTGGGAGATCGGCGACGACAACTTCCAAAAAACCTTGCGGGCTATCATCACGCAGTACGGCAACAAGCCCATGCGCACCAGAGACGTCGAAAAAGTTGCCGAGGAGCAGTCTCAGCAGCAGCTGACGGCTTTCTTCGCGCAATGGCTGGATGGAACCGGCGCACCACAGTTCGCCGACAAGTACACCGTCTACCGCCTGGGGAACAACAAGGGCTTTCGCACCATTGGTGAGATCGGTCAGGACCTTGATCTCTTCAATATGCCGGTTGAGTTGCGGATCGAGACCGAAGGCAAGACGGAAGACAAACGCGTGGACGTGGTAGGCACCGAGTCCGAATATGTCGTGGACACCTTCGGCCGCCCACGTCATATCGCGATCGACCCGGAGAACTGGGTGCTCAAAAACACTTCAGATCTGCAAGTCCGGGTTTCCATTTTGCGCGGCCAGCAATTGGTCGCGCAGGGAGACTTTCCGGGTGCGCTGGCGGAGTACCAGAAGGCCCTCACTGCCAACGCCAACAGCTCCCTCGCCAACTACCGCATAGGCGAGCTCTTGTTCACGCAGCGCAACTACCAGGCGGCCGCAAATGCCTATCGTGATGCGCTTCGTGGAGACGACGAGCCGAAGTGGACCGAGGTCTGGAGTCACATCGCGCTGGGAAAGATATTTGACGTCACTGGCCAGCGAGACCGGGCGGTCAACGAATACCGGCAGGCCGTGCAGACCAACGACAATACCCAGGGAGCGGTCAACGAAGCGCGCAAGTATCTGGAAGGGCCTTACAAGCGGCCGGACACCGACTAGCTTAGAGCGGAGTTCATAGTAGCTTTTTTGCGGCGTAAAGTGGAACCGGAGGTCCCTCCACTGCGCTGCCCCGGATTTCCTGTTGAATTTAGTGGGTTGCGCGAGCTTCATGCGGCNNGCGTAGTGGAGGGACCTGCGGTTTCGTTTTCCCCTTACCTAAGACGCTGTCCGAAAAAAAGCTCTATTCGTAACGAAGAGCTTCCACGGGGTCCAGACTGGCGGCGCGGATCGCCGGCACCATTCCGCTCACCAGGCCGACCAGCACCAGGATCACCGTGGCCACCAGGACCGTCCCCGGAGAAATCAACAACTGGATGTCCGCCGCTTCCGCATTCGCCGCCATGGCACT
>PLZN01000525.1 GCA_003152195.1 Acidobacteriaceae bacterium | reverse complement strand
GATTGATCTGCACCACCTGCCCGCGTACGTCGAACTCCGCGCATTTTTCGACCAGGATCCGGGCCTGCTCGCGCAGATCGTCTTCGCGGACGATTTGGGTCTCATCGCTGCGGTGCAGCAGCGTGCTTGGCGGCAACCGGAAGCCGCTGAGGTTGCGGGGCGCGAGGGTGACGGGCCGGACCTCGGCATCTGCGCGGCCCTTTACGGAAATTGCTTGCGGCGCTTCGTGCTCCCCTCCGGAAAAGCGTGATCCGGCTGCTCCCTGCGACGGAATGGCGGTCGCGATAGCGTCTGTTTCGAGGGGCAGATCGGGTTCCAATTCCGAATCGAACGCCTCCGCCTCCTGATCGGGAATACTGGTTCGGGGCATCTGGTTCCAAAGCGTCGGAGTGTGCGGCTCAGGCATCGCTGCAGATTCAGTGGAGCTGACGTCCTCAAAGGCGGCCCGCCGCGCTGGCTTGCTTGCAGGTTTTTCAACCGCCTTCCGCGCCTGAACCGGTGTTCTGTCTCTCACCGCGTCGCGTTTCGCGGCATTCTTTTCCGCACGGGTCCGCGCCCGGGCCAAACGCCAGTTGCGCATGCGGTCACGCCAAGCCAAAGCGAAGGCGAAGTGAATCGCCATCCATTGCTGAGCCGTGTTGAAGCTGAAAGTGGTGGACAGATAAAGCGCAATGACCACCATGCTTACGATCACGATCGCCGCGCCGGGAAAGTTGACGTAATGGACCAGGGTGTCCACGGCCAGGCGTCCGGTCAGGCCTTCGAGGGGCAGGGCGTGCATCCAGCGAAGGTTGCCTGGTATCAGGCCAAAGGCCGCCGGGGCAAATACCAGGGCGAGGAGCGTGCCGGCCGCCTTCGCGGTAGGGGAACCGGCGGGCCGAGATCGCAGCCACGTCCACCCGAGACCCCCCAGCAACAAGGGGCACAAGAAGGCGGCGACCCCTTCCACTTGCAACAGAAAGTCGCTGACGGAGGCGCCGATCAGGCCAACCCAGTTGTGTACTGGGCGGCCGGCGGCATAACCTCCTACCGTATTGAAGGACGGATCCGTTGGGCGATAGGAGGCCAGCGCCAGGAAAAGCAGGCCGGCGGCCACGAGCAGCACCATGCCGGTCACTTCATTCAGGCGACGGTTGCGCGTAGGGGTCAGTGCCAATACGAGTGGCTTCATCAGGGGACACGCTGCGGTGCTTGCCGCCTGCATGCTACCAGGAGCGGCCCGCCAGTTCAGAACGCCAGAGTGGCCTTATTATCCCAGAGATAGATACAGGAAAAACAAAAACAACGACGCGCAGGTAACGTGGGGAACCGACTCCGTGACTCCCCAATCGGCTGACGACAAGTGCTTGATCCCAGGACTGTCTACGGGGTGGATATTGCGAGAACCGCAGGTCCCTCCGCTGCGCTGCGCTTCGGTCCTAATGAACAAAAAANNGGGATGACAAATCGTAGATTGGTTCGACAGCCATGGTTTTGTGATGCGGCGCAGGGTGATCGTGTGCTCGGCTCTTGCCTATCAGATTTGTCATCCCGACCGAAGCGGACCCGGATTTCCTACCGCGCGGCACTAACAATGGCCTCGTGTGCGGCTTTCCGCAAAGAAAGCGCATGAAGCTCGCGGAACCCATTAAATTCAACGGGAAATCCGGGGTAGCGTAGGGACCTGCGGTTCTCGCTTGAGGCCGTAACGAACTCCGCTCCAATTCGGTCGAGCTGACAAAGTTACCGCTCTAGGGCCGCAGGGCGGGCAGCGGACTGCTGAGCTGAAGGTGCCAGATTCCGTCCCGCCGGGTGAGAACATGCAGGATATTCTGGCTATAAGCCGCCTGGCTGCCGGGCCGCGTATAGACCTTGGTGTAGGTCACGCAGGCCGAATCGCCAAACAAGTGTTCCCGCATGTTCGTGGCGGTGATCAGGTAAGGTTCCCGGCTGCGCTCATGCCGGGCGAGACGGCTCAGGACCTCCGACTTGTCGGAGGTTGACCCATCCGCTCTCAGGCCGACGTAGTCATCCGCAAGAATGGACTTCGCGATGGTCCCATTGTCTTCAATCTCGGCGCGCAAATAATCTTCTTCCAGCCGCCGCAAGACCTCCAGGTCCCTATCTTGAGGGGCGCCCTGGCTTGGGTTTCGGTTCGCTTGGGGGTTGGCCTGCGGCTGGGAAGCTGACGGAGATGCGCGGGGCTGGGTTTGATCAGGCGTAGCCGGCATCCCGCCGGCAGGCAAAGCCAACAGGCATAGGAACAAGGCTGTCAGCGCCGGTCCCGCCGTTCCCTTGCCGGGGGAACCGTCGATGCTACTTTTCGACTTCAACTCCGCGCCAGAAAGCTACATGGTTCTTGACGTTACGGGCTGCCGGCTTCGGATCCGGATAGTACCAGGCAGCATCCTGATTTTCCTGTCCATCGACCAGAAGGCTGTAATACCTGGCTTGGCCCTTCCACGGGCAGGTCGAAATCGTCGAGCTGGGACGAAAGTATTCCCGCCGGAGGGAGCTTTCCGGGAAGTAGATATTGCCCTCAACCATCTCAATCGTGTCGCTTTCGGCAATTACTTTGCCATTCCAGGTTGCCTTTGCCATGACTAGGTTAATTTGCGTTCCTTCCCACCTTCTCCCACCTTAGCAGAAGCATGCCTGTTCTGGCATATCTTGCCCTCGGGCATGACATACATGCCCTGTCCAGCCCCGCGGGAAGGGGCGTTTGAGGGAGGGGATCGCGGCAGTGTCCAGCGAAGGGCGAACATTGCCGCGAAAGGAACGAATTCTCTATTGGCACATGCTATGCATATCCGACGCACCCTGCTTGCCCTGGTCTGGCAGCATGGCTACGGTGGCGATGTGCATCGTCTTGGCGCTACTGTCAACGTTGGCGACAACGCTGACGTGATGCCCGTAGTGATCTTTCACCAAGGCGGGGTTGTCAATGGTATAGACCTGCTTCTTTGCGTCATCGACGAAGACCGGGCTGCTTCCGGCATCAATGCACTTTTTCACGCAAGCTGTGTTCGGGTTGCTGGACGAGTGCATTGCGCCGCACTTGGATTCACTGATATAACCGGAAACCTTGGTCGAGTCCGCTGCCATTGCCGGCACGGTCGAAAGTGCTAAAAGCACGAGGAACAATTTCATATTGGCTCCATTCGGTCGAATACGACCGCCATTCGAGTTGTACGCCCCGGGGCCGCATCCTGGCAAGATCGTGCTTCCGTCCGGCCGGAGACGATCGCTTGCCAGGGTTTTTACAGGCTGCGGAAAAACCATCTGGTTCGAAGGGGACGGGCTTCACAGGCTGACCCGTACCCTTCACTGATAGTGTTTTTCCGCAGCCTGTTTTAACCGACCGGAATTTCCTCTGCCTTGGTCTGGTAACGCATAGCCTCGAAGGACTCCATCTGAGGCTCTGCAATCTTCCTGGAGTAGCTGCAGACGACCTGCTCTGCCGGCTCCGGCGCTGCGCCCTTCTTGGCCCGCTTCTTCGGGGCTTCGTCCTCCGCGGCCGACTTGCGGTTGTTGGGACACACCAGGTAAACCCCGGCCACGCGCGTCTTCTCCAGCAGGTAGGGACTGCCGCATTCCGGACATTTCTCCGGGACTGGCTTGTTGTTCGAAGTGAAATCGCACTTGGGATAGTTGGTGCAGCCATAGAAGAGGTTGCCGCGCCGTGCTTTCCGCTCCGCGATGTCTCCGTCGCCGCATTTCGGGCACTTCATGCCCTCGACCAGATTTTGCTTGATGTACTTGCACTTAGGGTAGCCGCCGCAGGAGACAAATTCTCCATACTGGCCGTTGCGGAGCACGAGTTCCTCGCCGCACTTGGGGCACTTCTCGCCGATGGGCTGCGGCGCCTTTTGCTGCTGCTTCTGGGTCAGCTTGCGCGTGGTCTTGCAGGGCGGGTCTTCGTTGTAGCCAGGACAGGCCATGAACGCGCCGAAGCGTCCCCGCTTCAGCACCATCACGCGGCCGCAGGCCTCGCAGTATTCTTCTGCCTGTTCCGCGTCCCCCTCCTGGGCATTCATCTCCGGTTTCGCGGCAAAGTTTTCCTTGGTGAAGGTGCAGCTGT
>PLZN01000459.1 GCA_003152195.1 Acidobacteriaceae bacterium | reverse complement strand
TCGATCTTCGACTACACGACTTTCTTCGTTATGCTCCAGGTCTTCCACTGCTGGGATCCTGCACGCGCATCCCTATTTCAGACAGGGTGGTTCGTGGAGTCACTGATGACGCAAACCCTCATCATCCATGTCATTCGCACCAATAAAATCCCTTTTATACAGAGCCGCGCAAGCCGCGCACTCACGCTCACGACGTTATCCATCATGGCGCTGGGGATCTGGCTGCCATATTCCCCAATAGCCTCATCGCTGGGCTTCACGCACCTTCCAACCATGTACTGGCCAATCCTGGTGATAACTTTGTTCGCCTACATGGGCCTGACTCAACTGACTAAAGTCTGGCTGCTACGGATGAAGTGGGTTTAAGCGAAACCAGGCTGCACGAGACAGTTACGCCGGGCCGGGCGGTCGCCGGCGCTCTGAGACATTATGGTGTGCTCTACTCTGGCCGCAGACAGTCCTGTGCGGACAACGATCCATTCGCCTTGTAGTGGAAATAAGTTACATCCTGGCGGGAGGATTTTAGAAAGAGCAGGAGAATCAAAGCGCGTGATTGCATAGAAAAATGAGATGGGAGCCAGATTTCCCGATCGTCGATAGGCTTTTCTTCCAACTCAAAGCGGGTCCCAGGCAGAACGCGCGCAACAAAACCTTCAATCATTACCGGATGGACAACCTCGGCCTGCACTTTTACCCAACGGAACGAGGTTTGGTCAATCCACAGTTTGCCGCGCATCCCTGAGAGCACCGCAGTTTGAATACTCTTTGCTGTATATCCAGGTTTCGGAGCTGCATTCACTACGAATGTCTTGTGTGCATCCGTAGTCTCAATGCCGGTTAGCGTGAACTCCATCGCCTGCGTGAGTTGCTCAAGGAAGAGTTGATCCCGCCGCCTCTCTTTTTCGTATTGCGCGACCCTCCGTTGATGCTGCTCGGGGGTTTCCTGTTGCCGCTGCTGAACGGCTGCGTCGAACCTCCTAGCCTCTCTCTCTGCCACCTCACTTGTAAGATGTTGGCCGTTCACAGAGACAAGCCGGCTAAAAGGAGATCCAGCGATCATTGCAACCAAGTATGTCCTTGACGCTTTGTCATCCTGATCGACCTCACAGAAGTCAAAGCTCGGTGCTCTCTGCCAATCCTCATGGGTAGCTCGGGCTGATTGATCGATAATGCCCTGGACAGAAGGTGGGATACTCTGGATCACGCCGGGTGTGGCGATAACGGATAGCAAAATGATGGATCTCACGAGCCGCATGATGGATCTCTGCTATCTTTTCTGGCTGTGGGGTTTGTGGGTGCCCATCCCCTTTCCCTGCCATCGAAGCCTTTGTCTTAGTAGCGACAGGCGCTTGATTGCGATCAGGAACTCCGATCCGTAGCCTGGTACCGAAGCATCGCTACGCCGGGGCGTCCCGCTGGAAGCTTCGAGTGCAAAAGCAACGAGACCTTACCGTCGTGCCGGATTGTCTCAAGAGCGGCCAGGTTTGATATTTCATCTTCCTCGGCGCTCTCATCACTTAATAGCAGGTGGTGAACCTGACCACGACGAGCCGCCATGAGAATCGAGGGGAGATCCGTCAAAGTGAGCCCCTTGGATTCCTTATCGGAGAATTGCAAGAGCAGCCGCTGTTCGTCCGCTGCCTCCTGAATGTCAAGAACATTGAGGGCCAAGCGGTAAAGTTCTGAATCAGCAATCCGGTCCGGACTTCCAGCGATGCCCGCATCGAGAAGGTTTGGATACTTGCTCACCTTACGATAAAGTGCCATTTCGCGGACAACAGCAGCCACAACTATGGGGACTACATCCTTGCTGAAAAGACGGTTAATTTCCCGATCTATGATCTCAAAGAAGTCATGAATATGTGCATCAGTTTTCTCCTCTGCGGTATTTGTCCCGAAGTGGATCCGTGTCCCGGTGCCTGACGAAGGTCCGGCAGCCGAACGGCCCTCCAGGTCATGATCGGGGGCGTCGAAGGCGCCCGCCTGTTCGACGCTCTTTGGGAGCGAATCCGGTAATGCCACTGGCTTCACCTCCCCGTGCGTGCATTTCAGCAAACGCACATGCTTCTGGCTGAGCGCAAGGATACAAAACTCACCTCTGTGCATCAGGGCAGACAGCAGGGGTTTTATATAGAAAGTATCCATAAGGTGCACTGACTCTCTGACCACAAAAGGCGTGCGGAAGGCACAGACGAAGCCAGCGGCACAAAACACTGCCATGCCTTCTCGATGTCGTTCCTTTCCCGCGCTCTGCGCAAATCCGTACATTGACCGGAGCAACAGTTCTTGCTCGCCCGCTGGCAGCGTTGCAGACCTCAATTCGTGTCTGGCTGTTTCCAACGCAGCATGAAGACGCGCGCCAACGGGAACGGAGTCATTTCCCGGCGAATAGGCCGAAAGATAGATCGACAGGCACGGTCTTCCCAGGTCAGGTAGATCGCCCAATTGTTTAATCGAAATCAGTCTATCTTCAATCGTCTTTTGAACAGGCATCTGAACCGCCTCTTGATTATTGCCAAACACTCTTTTTTGGGTTAGGTGAAGCCTCTTAGACGAGCAGCAGGTCCAGCCTACGGTCGCCGTATCTATGACGCTTACTAGATTTAGATCTCATCGCTCCTGTTGTGCGGTGATCCACGTCACTCGATTTTGATAGATGAGGAGTGCAATCGCACGGTATTGTCTGATTGCAGTCTCGAAAACCAGTGCTGCCGTGGATCAGAACCAACTCATGTCCCGCAGAACGCTGTTTCGGGCATCCGGTTGTTCTTGGGCGGTGATAGGCGTCACAGCATCCCGTTTGTCAGCAGCAGGATACTAGCGTTGATTGGAAAGGATTGCCGGGCATGATCGTTGAGGTCGAGGGGGGATATCAGGTGCTGTCGAAAAGGGGAAAGAACCTGGGCGGACCATACAAGACGCTCGAAGAAGCGCGGAAGCGTTTACGCCAAGTCGAATATTTCAAACAGCTTAACCGTATTGCATGAGCTAACTGCTTGTGGGCCCGATGGCATATGAGAGGGGCCGAGATGCTCTTAAGTTTTCCGGATTATCAGCAGCTCGCCTCCGCTCTTCAAGGCGCGTATGGGCTTGAGCCGCGCTTGTTTTCCATGGCGCGCTTCGACAACCAGGAACTGTATGCAGCCATCCCGGGCCATTTAGCAGGTGAGTGCTGTTTCATCCTTGGATCGATCACTCCCCCGGACGAGCGGCTGATTTCATTCACGTTGCTCTCCCATACTCTCCGGCAACACGGGGCTCGCCAGATCACGGGCATTCTTCCTTATCTTGCCTATGCCCGGCAGGACAAGATCAAGGAGGGCGAGAGCTTAGCGGCAGCTTGGGCCGGTTCCCTTATGAAAGCTTCAGGTATTGATCGGATCTTAACGGTCGATGTCCACAGTGAACGCGATGAACAGTTGTTCCAAATACCTCTCATCTCTCTTTCGCCAGCCA
This sequence comes from Acidobacteriaceae bacterium, assembly GCA_003152195.1. Classification (GTDB taxonomy): domain Bacteria; phylum Acidobacteriota; class Terriglobia; order Terriglobales; family Acidobacteriaceae; genus PALSA-350. Next base: position 6,025 of record PLZN01000459.1, on the reverse strand, counting down.
GCCTGTTTGCCAAAGAGATCCACAGCCGCGGTTTAACGGACGCAACCCTCGTAGCTCCAGACAGTGGAGCGGTCCGTCGCTGCCAGGCAGTGAAGGCGGCCGTGGGCTTGCCTGACGCCGATACGCCATATCTCGAGAAGAAACGTACGGATCACGGAGTCGTGCACAGCAGCCTGGTAGGAAAGACTTGCTCCGAGGTTATCCTCGTCGACGACATGCTTGACACCGGTGGCACACTTGTTTCTGCTTGCGAAAAGTTGATAAGTACCGGCGTCGAAGAAATATACATTTTTGTCACCCATGGCCTTTTCACTGGAGAAGCCTGGAGGAAGCTATGGTCGCTTAATGTGAAACATATATTTTGCACCGACACAATTCCGCCATCGGCCCAGGCCATAGCGGATAAGAATATTTCCATTTTAGCGGTGGCACCGCTGCTGCGAGAGGCGCTTGCCAGGCTCGAGACCGGTGTACCCTCTTGCCCTGCTGTTTAGGTGGTCCGAGCTGTTCCAAGCAAAACATCAGCAGATCCCGGAAGCAGGCGAATCCCGATGGCGAAGGCTAAAGTAGCGGTGCTGAAAACGACTCCGGCCACAGTTCTTGAGGATTATAGCCGGTTGATGCACCTTGCGAACTATCAGCAGTTTCTACCTAAAGACAAGGAGACGGCGCTCAAGACCAATATCAGTTGGGAGTATTTCTATCCTGCCTGTTCTACGACACCCTGGCAACTGGATGGCGTGATCTCCACGCTTCTAAACGACGGCTATAGCAAAGACAAGCTGTACGGCTGCAACAACCGTACTGTCGTGGTGGATGCAANNATTACGAACCTAAAGCGAAGATGCTTGTGTTGGACAAGATCTACGCGGAAGGGATCCAGATCCCGAAGCGGCTCATTGGATCCAATATCATCCATCTGCCCACGATGAAGACGCATGTGTTTACGCAGGTCACCGGGGCAATGAAGAATGCCTTTGGCGGACTGCTGTTCGAAAAACGCCACTGGACGCACAGCGTGATTCATGAAACCCTCGTCGACTTGCTCGCAATTCAAAAGGAAATCCACCCAGGTATTTTCGCGGTAATGGATGGTACGTTTGCAGGCGACGGACCCGGACCGCGGTGCATGGTCCCGGAGGTGAAGAACTACATCCTGGCGAGCGGAGACATGGTCGCGATCGATGCGGTTGCCGCCAAAATGATGGGCTTCGATCCCCTCTCGATCAAGTTCATTCGTCTTGCCCATGAGCGCGGACTAGGCTGCGGAGATGTGCGTGAGATTGAAGTGGCCGGCGACGATATTTCCAATGTTAACTTTCATTTTCACTGCGGCGATACATTTGCAAGTCATGGACAGAAGATGATCTATTGGGGGCCATTAAAGCCGCTCGAGCATCTGCTGCTGCGGACCATTCTCGTCCCTTGGTCCTATGCTGCCTCCCGTCTCTATCACGATGTCTATTGGTATAACGTGATTGGCCGCCGCAGGGTCAAACAGGCATTGCACACGGATTGGGGCAAACTCTTTCTTAAGTACTGACGGAAATCTCCCTCCAGCGAATCATCAGCCCTGGCCCTCCAGGGTCAGATCGTGCCCCCGCGCCCCATTCACATCCTGCTGTGATGAAGCTCACAGATAGCGATCCCCGGCAAGCCGTATGGTTCTCTTAGGCACGAGCCTGGAAACCGTACGAGGCATGTGGGATGGCGTCAACTTTTGTCGAAAGAGACATCCGTGAGGATCTGACGCCGTCGAAGGAGCCATGCGCTGTAGAGCCTCCCCTGGTGGTCGACCTTGATGGAACGTGTGTCAAAACAGATCTTCTACTCGAGTATCTACTCGCTTTGCTCAGGAAAAGTCCGCGCTACCTTTTCCTCCTGCCATTTTGGCTGGCAAAAGGCCGGTCACATTTTACGCGAGAGGTCGTCCGTCGAGCTTCTTTGGATGTAAGCCTCCTGCCTTATCGGCTAGAACTTCTGGATTATCTCAAGCAGCAGCGGGCTCAAGGGCGTTCCATCGTCCTGGCAACGCGGAACGATGCGCAGCTCACCTGGCAATTGGCGGATTATCTGATGCTTTTCGACGAGACCCTTGCGTCTGGCAATTTGCCCAAGGAGTCGCAGCGAGATCGCCTGGTTCGCAGATTTGGCGAAAAGGGTTTTGACTATGCCACGAGTGGCTGCTCAGAAATTGCGATCTTGACTTCTGCGCGAAGAGTCATCCTGGTCCATCCCAGTCTTAAAGCGGAGATGTCTGTCGCAAGGGTCGCGCAGGTCGACAGAATCTCCGAGGCACGGGGTCAGCAGAAGATGGATTACTTGAAGCCACTGCGCCCGCGGCATTGGCTGAAAAACGTTCTTGTCTTTGCAGCGGTATTCGCCGTACACCGGTTTGATGAGACCGCACTGCTCGGCAAGGCGCTGGTTGCCTTTGTAGCGCTGTGTTGTTGTGCTTCGAGCGGATATCTTTTGAACGACCTGTTCGACTTGGCGGCCGACCGGCACCATCCGCGGAAGCGATTTCGGCCGTTTGCAGCAGGGGATCTGCCACTTTCGTACGCCCTTTCACTCATTCCACTCCTAGTGCTCGTCGGCTGCATTATGGGCGCGATGGTCTCGCCCCTCTGTGTCGCCATGCTATTGGCGTATTTTGTTTTAACTGTCACATATTCGCTCTACCTAAAAAGGGTGGCCTTATTAGACGTGCTCGTCCTCGCCGGTCTCTACACTCTGCGCGTGATGGTTGGGTCGGCAGCTGTCGCCATCTGGCCCTCGCCTTGGTTGGTCGCCTTTTCCATGTTTCTGTTTGTGAGTCTGGCATTCGTGAAGCGCTATAGCGAACTCCTGACCATGCGAAATGTTGATGGCGAGGCTGCCAGGGCGAGTGGTTACGAAGCTGGTGATGCAGAATTGCTTGCTGCCAAGGGAACGGCGAGTGGTTATCTGGCGGTGTTGGTGCTGGCCTTCTACATTACTAGCGGACCAGCCCACACTCTGTACAGCCGGCACCAGCTCATGTGGATCCTCTGCCCGTTGCTGCTCTATTGGATTGGGCGAATGTGGCTGGTCGCACATCGGGGACAGATGGGGGATGATCCGGTGTTATTCGCGACCAGTGATCGCACCAGCCGCATCCTGATCCTCTTGATGTTGGTAACCGCGGTGCTGGCGTTATAAGAGGGGACCTGACCCATTATGAGACATAGTGCTACAGACTCGGATGTAACCAGAAAGGTGTGGATCAGCTTCGGATTTTCATTGGCCTTTCTGTTTGCCCTGACTGTGGTGAATCTACCGAAACATGTTAATACTGCGTCGACCGCCGTCACCGCTACGCCTGCTATGGGTGGGGTGCGAGAGGAACGCATCTTGGGAGCTACCCAAGCTACAGAATATCAAGAGGATGCTCCGAAGACGATCTTGCAATTGCAGCAATTTCGTCAGTCAAGTGCTATTCACATCCGAACTGGTGAGGGGAGACAAGGAGAAGCGATTCTTGTGAATCTCAATCCTACGGTTAACACGTGGTACGTGCTGACCGTTGCCGGGAGCGAGACCCCGGAAGCGAGCTACCATCTGGAGAACCCTGCGCCAGCCTCTCAAAGGCTTGCACTGGATGAAAGCTTCCCTTCAGGGATCGTAATCGTGGAAGGGGGAAAGCGGTATCCTTGCAACCTCTTTGGAGACGGTTCTGTGGGGTCTCTCGATCGGGCAAGAAGCTCTCAGAGCATCTACGCTCCTTTGTGCGAGGGCCGCCTTTATCTGCGAAATCCTGCCAAAGGTCAGCGAACAACTTTGGAGTCGGCGACCGAGTTTCTTCGTAGTCAGGTATGGGGCGGCGAGAAAATTATCGACGTATTTCACCACCTGCTGGCAGATACTCATCGCGAAACCGGAAAGATTTATACGGAGTCCCAAGCACCGGGAGCTGATCGAAATCACGGCGATGCAAATGGCTTGCCACTGCCCGCATTGGTTGATTCCATGTATGCCGATCGCGTCATCGCACCCGGTGACCTGGGAATCCGTGCGGAAAACGCTGCAAGCGATGGCTTGCGTCCGGGTGCATGGTATGCGGCGAGTGGAAATCCTGGAATCTATGTAAGCCTGCTTCAGCCGAATTTAGTCGATCCTTTGCTTCTACAGAGCTACAAGACGAGAGTGAACACTCTGGATGGCACAGAGGCCTCCTCGCTTTGCTATCTGGTTGCATTCGATCTTGATCAATTCAATCTCTCGTATGCGCTGGGCACAGAATTTCCAGGCGAGGGTTGGTCACCGCGCATTCTGCCTGGGGTGAGAGAAGCAAAACTCCCAGGACCGGATGGCATCGAAAACATCTCGCCCCTCGTTTCTACAGGTCTCATTAATCCCGAAGATGTGCCAAGGACAGTGGCAGCTTTCACTGGTGGCTTCAAGCGCGAACACGGAGCTTTCCGATATGGAGAACTGGCGCAGAAGAATCACGGCAGCCACTACGGTTTTGTGGAAGATGGTGTCGTGCTGAGCAAGCTTCAACCAGGTCTGGCAACGGTCTTTGTCCTGGATGACGGACAGACAGAGATGAAGACTTGGGAGGAAAGAGACAACGAACTTCTATCGAGGGTCAATTATGCCCGGCAGAATGGCGTTCCCCTGGTTGAATTCGACGAGGCTTCGCGATCGACTGTTCCGGGCGCTCTGGTAAATCGCTGGGGTCCGGGAAACTGGTCCGGCTCCGAAGACATGAAATTGCGCACGATTCGGGCAGGACTGGCGCTACAGAAGCGAGCAGGCAAGACCTTCTTGATCTACGCGGTATTTTCGGACGCAACCCCCTCTGCAATGGCTCGGATATTTCAAGCCTACCAGTGCCAATATGCTTTTCTCCTGGACATGAACGCGCTTGAACACACGTACCTGGCGGTCTATCGGCGGTCCGGGCCGGAGCTGTCCATCGATCACCTGCTACGCGGAATGGGTGTGGTGGACAAGTTCGTCTCTGGTAAGAACGTTCCGCGCTTTCTAGCCTATCCAGACAACCGGGATTTTTTCTATATAACGCGGCGCAATCCCTAAGGCAGGTCAATGATGAGATTGTTGTATCCGCTCGTTCTGGGATCATTGATCCTTGCGGGTCTGCTTAACCTCACTCATTGGGTAGCGAAGGCACAGACACTGCAGCAGGAAAATGACGCTCTTTTTCAAAAGTTGCAGAGCGTCGACGCATTGCAGGATGATGAGCTCAAGGCACTTCGGAAGATATTTGCGGAGTCTAGAATTATCGGCCAGGGAAATCCGGCAATTACTCGTTATCCCGTGACGCCCGCAGAGTGCGAGGCGAAGCTCAAGGAAATGGGTGTGCATTACGAGAACCCAACGTTCGATAAAATCTGTAAGTCCAAGTACATGGCGCCGCTTTATGACCCTGCAAAAGAGCGGCCTGAAGACGCAAAGGCCTGTATCGATCAATTTGAATTTCCTGATATTCCTTGTACCTATCCAGTGGTATGGGTGAAAGCTCGCGAAGCTGCTGAGATTTGCAGCGCAGAGGGCAAGCGGCTTTGTGATGCGCATGAATGGGAGGGGGCCTGTCAGGGAAGTCTCGAGCCACCCGACTACCGATTCGATCTTACTAAGGGAGTGACTCCGGAAGAAGGGATTCGCCGCATGCGAATTGCCCACAACCAGGCTTACAGTGCTTCTAAATCCTGGAGCTACGGTCCCGAATACCAAAAGGGCGTTTGCGCGACCTCGAGCAGCAAGACTCCAGGGTGCAATGGAGGAAGTTGGACCGGCTGCGGTTCCAATACCTTCCCAGCAGGAGATTTTCCGGGTTGCCACAGCTCTCTGCAGGTATACGACTTAAATGGAAACGCGGCGGAGCACATGAATCTGCCTATCAACGAAAGCCAGATGTCGAGCCGCGGGAGTCTCCAATTGGGCTATACGGAGATGAAAGGTAGCTGGTTTATTTTTGATACCTACAGAGCGCATGAGGATTGGTGCCGGTGGCGTGCGCCGTTCTGGCACGGAACCCGCG
>PLZN01000374.1 GCA_003152195.1 Acidobacteriaceae bacterium | reverse complement strand
TGCCGGCGACAATCTGCCGCACTTCGTCGCCCAGGTTCACTTCGAGCCGCAAGAGCCGGTCGGCGCCCTTCACTGGCTCCGCCACCTGCACCTGTCCCACCCGCAGCTCGACCTTCGCAAAATCGTCAATGGTGATCGTAGCGGGCTTGGCTGCCGGATCCGGCGCCGCAGAGACGGTTCCCAGGGATGCCGCCGCCGTCAATGCCGACGGGCCTTTTGCCGCGATCCCCGCCGCTGCCTGCGGCGCTGCAATCGACGTGGCCTGCTTCGCCGCTTCAATCGTGGGCTGCGGCGCTGGTTCCGGCGGAGCTGGAACGCTCGTGATGACCGCGGCATCCACCGTAGTCTCTGCTTCGGCGCTCTGGCCGGTGCTGGTCTTCTCCAATTCGTTCATGCGTTCGATGGTGTCCTTTTCTGCGCGCGGAAAGATAGGGCCTGATTCCCCGAGCTTGGTCNNCTGGCGTCAGTTGTCCCCAACGCACATCGCTGAGATCCGCATGGGCGATATCGCCCAGCCCGAGTTGCGCCCAAATCCTTGCAGCGGCATCTGGTAGCACGGGATAGACCAGAGCGGTGATGATACGAAGCGCCTCCGAGCAAGTGTAGAGAATCGAGGCCAGCAGGGTACGGGCAGCCGGATCCTGCGAGGCTGCCAGCTTCCACGGAGCCTTATCCGTAATGTACCCGTCGACCACCGCGACCAATGCCCATAAAGATTCGAGCGCGCGGGAAAAGTCCAGCGCATCGAAGTGCTGGGCAAACTCCCGCGCCGCGGTCTCCGCCGCGGCTGCGATGCGCGGGTCAGCCTCTCCCGCCGGCACCAACCCGTCGAAATACCGATTGATCATCGCCAACGTCCGGCTGGTCAGGTTACCGTACCCGTTGGCCAGATCTGCGTTATAGCGCTGCACCAGCGCGTCAAAAGAAAAGCTGCCGTCCTGCCCGAAGACGANNGGAAGTAGCGCAGCGCATCGGCGCCCAACGTCTCGACAATCGTTTCCGCGCGTACGATGTTTCCCCGCGACTTCGACATTTTGCTCTGCTCGAAAAGCAGCCAGCCATGCGCCACCACGCTTTTGGGTAGCGGCAAACCAGCAGCCATGAGAAAGGCAGGCCAATAGACGCAGTGAAAGCGGCTGATTTCCTTGCCNNGCGGTGATGTAGTTGGCCAGCGCATCCATCCACACGTAAATCACGTGCTTTTCGTCGCCCGGGACCGGGATGCCCCAATTGAAGCTGGTGCGGCTGATCGACAGATCTTTCAATCCGCCGCGCACGAAGGAGATGACTTCGTTCCGTCTTGCTTCGGGGCGGACGAACTCCGGATGTTTTTCGTACAGCTCCAGCAGCTTGCGCTCGAAGGCGGAAAGCTTGAAGAAGTAGTTCTCTTCGCTCACTGTCTCCGTAATGCGCCCGCAGTCGGGGCAGGGGGAACCCGGAGGCGCATCGACATACAGCTCGTCGGAGACACAGTACTGGCCGGTGTAGCTCCCTTTGTAGATGAAGCCGCGCTGCTGTAGCTCCAGGAAGAGCTTCTGTACGCCCTTGCGGTGCCGCCCCTCGGTGGTTCGTATGTAATCGTCGTAGCTAAGCCCCATCCGATCCCACAGGCCGCGGAACTGGCTGGAGACCGCATCGGCAAACTCCTGCGGTGTTTGTCCGGCCGCGCGGGCCGAGCGCTCGATCTTTTGCCCGTGCTCGTCAGTCCCTGTCAGCAGCCATGTTTCAAAGCCCAGGGCTCGCTTGCGCCGCGCGATGGCGTCGGCCACCAATGTGGTGTACGCGTGACCGATGTGCGGCCGGGCATTCACGTAATAGATCGGGGTGGTGATGTAGAACTTGGGGGTATCGGACATGAGAAGGGCGGTGGTGATGGTGCATCGTTAGACACCACACTATTCACAATCTTAACAGGCCATACCAGGCGCAATCGCCGCACACCGACGGCCAAGTGACGCGTCGACCGCAAGGCGGGGTGAGCCTTCTGCTAAAATCGGCAATAAAATCAGGGGTTTTGCGCGATCTCCCGGATTTCCTGTTGTGCCTGATGGGAACCAACGACCTTTATGCGGCTTTCCTTACAGAAAGCCGCACACGCGGCCGTGGGTGATGCAGCGAACAGGAAATCCGGGAACCTACGCAGCGCGCGGCCGGCCGGTGAATCTACGTGTATCGCAAACAGCAGAGACTTCTTCGCGAGCGCCTCCGCTCTGTCCTTCGCGCTAAGTATCAGATTGAGCTCTCTCAAATCGCCATCGAGCAGCCGCCCGATCTGCAGATGGGCGAGTACGCGCTGCCCGTCGCCTTCGAGCTGGCCCGCCGTCTCAAACGATCGCCACGCGCGATCGCCGGGGAACTGGTCGCGGAGCTGATGCCGCTGACCGGCTTTGCCTCCTTTGCCGTCGCTGGCGCCGGCTATATCAATGGCAAACTGGACCGCCAGGCAGCCGCCATGGCGATCGCACGCGACGAAACCGTGGAAGAACAGAGCCATCTTCGCTCCCTGGTCGAGCACACCAGCATCAATCCCAACAAGGCCGCGCACATCGGTCATTTGCGCAACGCAATTCTTGGTGACACCTTTGTTCTCCTGCTGCGTGCCGCCGGGCAGCATGTAGACGTACAGAATTACATCGACAACACCGGTGTCCAGGTCGCCGATGTGGTTGTAGGCCTAACCCACTTCGAGGGCTTCGATCTGGCCGGCGTCAAGCAGTTGCTGGCCGATCTCAAAGTTCAGGGGCAGCGCATTGACGATTACTGCTGGGACCTCTATGCGCGGGT
>PLZN01000309.1 GCA_003152195.1 Acidobacteriaceae bacterium | reverse complement strand
GTACTGATTCCTCCTGAAATGCGGTGCGCGGGAAAAGTATCTGGGGGCCACAGTGTTATAGATTCGGGTTGCCACAATTTGGTACTGAAAAATAGTTAAGCCAATAGGTCACGTTTGCCCAAGGCTTGTCTGCGGTCACAAGCAGAAGATCTCCTCCGCTACAAGAGTGCCAAGGCTGAATTCAGCCGTCCCTTCGGGACTGNNGCCGTCCCGGCAAATGCCGGGACTCCGGGCTAAGGCTTTGATGCAAAGGCCTTCCTTACCAGCACGAGCACGGAATTGGCGGCATCCTTCACGTCTCCGCAAGCTTCAGCCAGCGCGTCAAAGAATTCAAAAGATGTCAGCGCATAGAGAGTAGCGATCCTCTGGGTTCTATTTTCGGGATCTCTGCCGCCATCCCTCAGTTGGTCGACAACCCGAGCCGCAGCCATCTTCCTGCGCCGGTTTCTCGCCTCGACTGCCGCACCAAACTCCGGATCGATGGCGGCGATTCCATGAATTCGCCGGATCAGCAGCCTGTCTCTTGACCAGAAATCGGCAAAGACTTCCGCGAAGCCGGCCAGCATCGATTCGGTATTCGTCTGCTGCATCACATTGCGCATCCGCTCCATGCCGCCGTCCAGCGCGAGCTGATCGAAAAGCGCTTCGAGAACTCCCGCCTTTGTGCCAAAAAGGTTGTGGATCGTCTGGCGCGTCACTTCGCTTTCACGGGCAAGAGTGTCCATGGTGAGTTGAAGATATCCGTTAGCCGCAAGCTGCGTCCTCGCAGCAGCGAGAATCGCCGTGCGCTTGTGGTCAGACAGTTCCAACCGTCTTCCCAGAGCGTAGGGTCGTTTGCAAGAGCCAGATTTTTCCTTCGCCACACCATCTATCCTACGTAGCCAGAATNNTTTCATTTGACAATATGTAAACTTAATTAGAACATGAAAACTGTCGTCGATCCAAAAAGTAAGCGGACATGGACGGACAGGCGGGCATGCCGGGAGCTGGCGGGCGAAAAGATCAGGCGTCTCCACTTTGGTTACGCATCGGGTTCTGGGCCTGCATCGGGATCTCTGTTGCGGTGGTCCTGCGGCGGGTGCTTGCACTCGCTTATCCCCCGCGCTCCGCGCCGCCACAATTGGCGGCGCTCGACGCGGTATTCGCGTCGCACGCGACCCTCACACTGGCGCACATTCTTCCCGCGTTACTCTTCGTACTGGTAGCGCCCCTGGTGGTTTTCAGTACGCCGGCCAATGCTGCGTGGCCAGAGCGCCTGATCTTCCCACTGGGCATTGTGGTCGGGTTTACCGCCTACGCGATGAATGTTTATCCCGTCGGCGGATGGGTGGAGCGCTCCGCGGTTCTGACCTTTAATAGCATTTTTCTCTTCTCGCTGCTCCGTGCGTACTGGCATAGACAACGCGGCGAAGCGATTTTGAAGCGCCGATGGATGCTGCGGGCAATCGCGGTCCTTCTAGGTATTGCTACGACGCGTCCGGTCATGGGAATCTTTTTTGCTACCAGCCCCCTCACCCACCTTGCGCCCAGCCAATTCTTTGGCATCGCGTTTTGGATCGGCTTCTCCATCAACACGTTCGTCATCGAGCTATGGCTCCGTTCCAGGGAGCGTCACGTTCAAGGGGAAAGGATGGCAATGCATCCGAGCCGATGATTGCGACCGGAGTTCCAGGCTCCATTTGGCTGATCGCGGTCGGGTTTGCACTGCCGAGAACTCGAACCTTGCCACCCGATGGGTCTGCTGCCTGACGAACGGAGCCCGCGATACGAGTTTTGGCACGACGCCGATGTCCTTAAGATCATTCATCGGCGTTGCCGACCGCAGATCCACTTACCCCAGATTTCCTGTCAAGCTTGGTGGGATTAGCGAACTTCATGCAGCTTTCCTCAATGAAAGCCGCATACGTGGTCATTGGTAGCGCTGCGTAGTAGGAAATCGGGGGTTCGGTCGGGATGACAAAGGGGAGGACGGAGCTTCCATTCGCGAATCAGATGCTGGTTGAGAGAAACGCAGATCCCTCCACTTCGGTCGGGATGACAAAGGGGAGGGCTTGTTTCTTCTCAGAAAAGCAGGATCATCGGATGGAGTTTGCATTACCACGGGATTGTCACTCAATCCTCAAAGCATGCATCGGCTCCATGGCTGCCGCCCGACGGGCGGGTACGAATCCAGCGATGAAGGCGGCTGCGGCGAGCACCAGAATCGTGAGCCCCATGACGGTTGGATCATAGGCCTTCACGCCAAACAACTGGCTCGCCATCGCGCGGCCGCCAAAGATCGTTGCCGGGATTCCGATCGCCAACCCGATGCCTACCTGCAGGAAGGCACTCCGCAAGACCAGACCCAGCACATTGATCCGATTCGCGCCCAGAGCCATGCGGATCCCAATCTCATTCGTCCGCCGCTCTACGGAATACGCGGTTACACCATAGAGTCCAACGGAGGCGAGAATCAACGCCAGTATGCCGAAGAAGGAAGTTAGCTTGGCGATCATCGCCTGCTGGGTAAAGTTCGCGCTTACCTGCTCAGCGAAGCTTTGGAAATTGATCACCGCGAGGTCGGGGTTTATTTGTGACACGGCGCGGCCAACTTGCACTTCGAGGCCCGGAACCGCGCCCCTGGTCTCGATTTCAATCGCGTCGAGATACTCCGAGCGGTCCTCAAATTGCTGATACCGGGGCTCCGCACTATGGACACTCTGGCCTTGCGCGAGGAAATACATGGGACGCATTTTGCTCGCCGGCCCCCAGTAGTGCGTGTCCTCAGTGACCCCTACAATTTCAAAGTTGCCGGGATGCTTGAGATCATCGCTGAAGTGCTTTCCAATCGCATGACCGTCTTTGAAGTACTTGTTGGCAAAGAAACGGTTGACGACGGCCACGTTGCGGGTGGACGGCGTGTCCTGCTCATTGTTGGCGCGGCCCTCGACGATCTTCGTACCGATGGCCTCGAAGTAGTGAGGACTCGCACGCAACCAGGATGCCCCATGGTCCTTAGTTCCAGGAGGCGGCGGCGGCTCGCCCTCAATATAGACGCCCTCACCCCAGTTATCACCCTCCATTGGACTGTAGAGCGAGAAGCTTACCTGCTTCACACCCGGGATCGCGCTGAGGTTGCCTTGCAACTGGCGATAGAGCGCTTCGAGTTGGAGAGGTTTATAGCCCGCCATCTGCGGATCGATATGGACGATGTAGCGGTTGGTGGTATCGAAGCCAAAGTCCTGATGCTGCATGTTGCTCAAACTACGGGTCAACAACCCCGCAGCGCACAGCAGCACCAGAGACAGCGCCGCCTGCACGACGACCAGGGCCTTCTGTCCCCAGCCTCCGTTGCGGCCGGTGGAACGGTTCGCTCCACGCAGTGCTTCTACGGGATTGGCCCGGGACGTTATCCAGGCGGGACCAACGCCGAAGAGGATCCCAGTGAGGATGGAGACAGCAAGCGCAAAGCCAAGTACCGGCAACGAAGGTGTGGCTTGAATGGGCACATACTCTTTTTGAAAGGCCAGATGCAAGATGACCCTTGTTCCCACAAAGGCCACTACGATGCCTACAATTCCACCGAGCACGGCCAATACGATACTTTCGGTCAGCGCCTGACGGACGAGGATGGAGCGGGTTGCTCCCAATGCCGATCGCACCGAGGTCTGCTGCTCCCGCGTGGCCGCCCGCACCAGCATCAGGTTCGCAAGGTTGGCGCAAGCGATGAGAAGGACGAACGCCGAGACCCACATCAGAAGATGCAATCCATCCTGATACTCGTCCCGCATCATTTGTACTCCGTTGCCGCCGTGGGAGAAGCGTAGCGTCTGCCTGGCCACTAGTGGCTTATCGCGCTCTTCGACCTTGCTCAGCGGACTCAGCAGAAATTGCTTCAACTGCACTTGCATCTGTGTTTCCATCGCGGCGGTGTTGGTGCCCGGGTTGATTCGTCCGATCAGGTCGAGCCAGTCGAGCGATGCTTCCTCGAGGATGGTGCCCGTCGGCGATATCAGCGGCTCGACATTGAGCGGCATGAAGAAGGCAGGAGGATTACTCTGCACCCGATCGCCGAAAAAGCCGGGTGGCGTAATGCCGATTACCGTGAAAGCCTGCCCGTTGATGACAAAGCCTGCGCCCACGACAGAAGGGTCCTTGCCGAACTTCTGCTGCCAGGTGCGAAAACTCATCATTGCGACCGGCGAAGCACCTTTGGTGTCGTCTTTGGGCGTGATCGTTCGGCCGATGTAGGGAGGAATTCCAAAGGTCGAGAAATAATTACCTGAGACATATTCGCTTTTGTAAGACTCGGAGGGCTTATTGCTGCCGTTGCGCCGCACTCCAATGAGCGATTGCCCAGCCTGCAGCGCGGCCAGCTCAGCGAATCCAGAAGTATGATCGCGAAACTGTTTGTACTGCTCGTAGGAAAACAGCGTCCAGTCGTCCTGCATGCCACCGTTTACGCAGCAATTCTCTTCGTTGCCGACGCGGTAGAGCTCTTCGGGGTTGGCCACTGGGAGAGACTTCAATAACACTGCATGGACAAGGGTGAAGATAGCAGTCGTCGCACCGATGCCGAGCGCGAGCGTGAGGATGGCCGTCGCCGTAAAACCAGGAGCTTTGGCAAATTGACGCAACGCATAACGAACATCTTCCAGAATTTGCATTCCTTCTGCTCCTATTTTCCGTGCTTTGTAATTTAATGTTGCAGTCCGGTGCGGTGGGCTTGGGAAGCACCAACGGTCGCTGGAGCAACTAACATTGCCTTCCCGTAAATACACGACTGGTCCGGAGTCGACCACAGGTCGACGACCGACCAGCGCTCCTCCAATAAACGGGCGGTCTCGCTGGCGTGTGTCCACGCCTCGAGGTTCGCCGGATCGAGAAGAAAGCGCTCGACTTCATGCGGCAATATCCCGCCTTGTTTTACGAGCTCCAGATCGCCGGCGGCGAGGAACGAACGAAGACGGCCGTGCCTGCCCACCAGTTCCGGGTTCTCAGAGTCGGTTTCCCGATAGGCGTGGACGATCATGCCCCCCTGATCGAGCATCTCAAAGAGCTTAGCCTCGGCGGCGGCGAGATTATCGACTCGCGTGTCTCTTAGCAGTTCCTGATACCAGCCGAAACACATGCATATGTATCGCAAGACAAACCTCCATCGATACTTTCTGGCGCGCGGCAACGGCTTCCGCTAAAACCTCCGCTAGAACCTGATACGCAGCCTGCGGACGATGAGTTCCGCTATTCTGATGGCGGGCAACTTTTTTCCGGAGTTCCTCCATAAGGCTGGGGCGGGATAAATAATGAAGGGCGGGTGCGATGGTTAACGAACTAGAGAGGGCCCTCGTCGGCGACAGTGCGGCCGCGGCCCCGGCGCACATTCTCGACGGACTCGAAAGCGAGGTCGCTCATCGAGCAATTGAAGGGGCTCCCCATACGATCTATCAGGAACTCTGGCACATCGCGTTCTGGCAGCAGGTCACCATGGATTGGGTGAACGGCATCGAGACACCCTTCCCGGTCCATGCCTCAGCCGGATTCCCCCAGGAGAACGATGCCGAGCACTGGCATCAACTGTGCCAACGTTTCCTGCGCGACAATCAGCGAGCGGCTGCTGTGGCGCGTGACCAGAGGAAACTTGACCAATCTATTCGATGCCCATCTCGACCGGGCGTCCCAGTTCGGATTATGACGGTTCGTGAACAACTGGAGAGCCTGGCAGCCCACAATGCCTAACATTTCGGGCGGATCGTTCTGCTTCGGCAACTCTGCCGAGCATGGCCACCGCCGTCTGGAGGCTTCAGCTGGTGAAGACGCTATAGAACGCGTACGGTCCGAATCAGCTACCGGTTAAGAGAACCGCAGGCCCCTCCACTGCAGTCGGGATGACAAAGGGGAGGGCGGCGCTTTCATCCGGATTGGTTGCTGATTGAGAGAACTGCAGATCCCTCCACTTCGCTGCGCTTCGGTCGGGATGACAAAGGGGAGGGCGGCGCTTCGGTCCGAACCAGCTGCTGATTGAGTGAACCGCAGACACAACATCGCAGCTCCTCCTCACCTCTCGTGAGAAGTCTGGACTAAGTCTTCATCAACACCAGGGTCATGTCGTCATGCTGCGGCGCGCCGGAGGCGAATGCGTCGGCTTCTTCGATGAGAGATTCGAGAATTTGCTGTGCGGAAAGGTGCACGCAGCTCATCGCTTTCGCAATCATGCGATCCTCACCCCATTCTTCCTCTCTAAAATTCATCGCTTCGGTGATGCCGTCGGTATAGCCGATCAGCACATCTCCTGGCCGCAGGGTGAGGACACTTTGCTGATAACTGGCTTCAGGCAGCAATCCAACGTCTGCCGGAGCTGCTCAAGCCACATGGCCATTATGGGAGCTTCTTTAACCAGATATTGCGGATGGAGACTTTGCTGGGTGTGCCTTCGATTTCGATTCCGATGATGCCGGGTTGATTGTTCGACGAGTTGGGGTCGTCGTCGACGAGGACGGCCATAAGTTGTCCGTTGAGGACGTGGATGAAGGTGCCACTGCGGGCCATGATGAGGTACTGATTCCAGTCGTTGATGCGGACGTATCCTCCCAGAGGAGTGCGGCCGGCGATGTTGCCGACAAGACGCGGCGGCTTGCCGGGCGAGGAGTTCACCACCTGGCCGCGCCAGGCGATGATACCGAGCGGAGTGTTCTCAGAGTAGAACTGGCCGGTCCATTCGGCGGTCATCGGGGTCACCGGAAACCAGAAATCGGCCTGGGGTCCGGTCATCATCCAGTTGAGATTGGGAGCAGGCTGGCCGGGACGTTGACGGCGCCAGGGCAACCCTGTGTGGCTGCGGTACTGGATGCCGCTTCCGCCGCCGTTCTCGACTTTGATCTCGAGCTTGAGGTCGAAATCTTTGCCCTCGTAGCCGCGGTATGCGATGTAGCTGTTTCCGACAGGCTTCTCCTTTGTGGATTCGCCGACAATGGCGCTGTTCTCGACGCGCCAAATGGAAGGGTCGCCATCCCAATCTTTGAGGTTGGCTCCGTCGAAGATCTGGACGTAGCCGGCGTGATCGTCGAAGTCGACTGGGTCGGGCTCGCGGAAGCCGGATGAGGTTGTCCTGGGAGGGGCGGGCTGGCTTGCGGCGGCGGCCGGCGCTTGTGGGGCGGCGAGAGAGGTTCGGGGCCAGATTGCCGTAGAGATGAAAACGGCCAGAGCCGCCGCGGTGCATTCTTTGCTGAGAGCGACGTGGAACTTTGCTGTGAGCGTTGGTGTGTTCACGGTCCTCCGTTGGAACTCGACGTCTGTCCTTTTCGTAATCGTGGTGAGGCAGGAGTTGTCTCAGAAAACGGATTGCAAGCGATGGGTCACTCACCAAACGTAAGAATAGTAACCCAGGCTCCCCTTTCCGCGATACTTTGCCGGCGCTAAGCAATCCCGGTTACGGCAAAAAATATGTTGAGCAGAAGATTTTTTTCCGCCGTTTGTCGATTCGGCTCAACCCAAACGTCGTACGGGCAGGAGGAAATTATGCAATACCTGGTCCTGATCTACGAAGACGAGAAGCGCTTTGCCAACGGATTCTCCGAATCTGAGTTTGCCGAATATGGCGCTTTCGGTAAGACGAACGCAGGCGTCATCAAGTCGGGGAACGCGCTCCAGCCCACTGGAACTGCCAAAACCGTCCGCGTACGCGACAGCAAGACCCTCACCACCGACGGTCCCTTCGCGGAAACCAAAGAACAGCTCGGCGGCTTCTACCTCTTAGAAGCGACGAGTATCGACGAAGCAGCTTCTATCGCGTCAGCCATCCCGGCTGCCCGTTATGGCAGCGTCGAAGTCCGGCCCATCATGGTCTTTTCATAGCTCTTCCCGGATTTCCTGTACGGCTTGGCGGGGCCAACGAACTTCATGCGGCTTTCCTTATAGAAAGCCGCACACGCTGCCATAGCTGGGGCGGCGCAGTAGGAAATCCGGGGTGGGCAACGCCGGACCGCCCTCCGGCGTTGCCATATTTAACCCTAAAACCAGTTCCCAGGAGGGGACCGTGAACAATACCTCTTCCACAGTCATCTCAGAAACCGGACTGACGACAGAACAGATCACCAAGGCATCGCGCCACCTCTCAATCACACGCGGTTTCCTGGTCGAATCAGTGAGCGGGCTTTCCGCTGCGCAGTGGGACTTCAAACCCGCCCATGATGTCTGGTCGATCGCTGAGAACATGGAACACATCGTCCTCATCGAAAGCAGCATCCATGCCATTATCGAAAGTATGAGCCATGTCCCCGAGGCAGCACCGGCAGGCAACCGAAGCGAAATGGATGACTTCATTTTGCATGAGGTCCCAAAGCGCTCCAGAAAAGGTAAGTCGCCCGCACAGGCCTGCCCTACCCACCGCTGGAGCGGCCCCGAAGCGTTGCACCATTTCATGGAGAGACGCGACCAGAGTGTTCGATTGCTGGTTACCCGCCGGCTTCGCGAACACGTTGTGGCCCACCCTCTCTTCGGCCCATGGGACGGTTATCAATGGCTGTTGGCTGCCGCATCTCACGGGGCCAGACACACCGCACAGATCTGCGAAGTAAAGGTTCACGAGAGATTCCCCCGAACGCCAATCGATTGAGGTCCGCCATGCGCTACATGATGTTGATCTACTCGCAAGAAAATGAGACAGCGACGCCCGAGCAAATGAGCGCAATCTTCGCGGCACACCGGGCCGTTCTGGACGAGACCCAGCATCGCGGTATCTTGCGTGCCGCCGATCCTCTCGAAGCCAGCGCCACGGCCACCATCGTCCGCGTGCAGGAGGGCGAGGTGCTGGTCACGGATGGTCCATTCGCCGAGACCAAAGAGCAGTTAGCCGGATACTACATCCTCGACTGCGAAGACCTCGACGAAGCTCTTGCGTGGGCGGCCAAAATTCCTACCGGTTGCGCCGGTGCAGCCGGATGCGTCGAGGTCCGTCCCATCCGGCAAATGCCCACGCGCGTGCCTGTGAATGGATGACCACCACGCCACCGTCGAATCGGTTTTCCGGAACGAGTCAGGACGCATCATTGCCGGCCTCATTCGCGTTTCGCATTCCTTCGACCTCGCCGAAGAAGCGATGCAGGACGCCTTCGCCGCCGCCGTCGTAAGCTGGCGAGCCGAAGGCGTACCGGCCAACCCTGCTGCCTGGATCACAGCCACGGCTCGCAGAAAGCTCATCGACTACGCACGCCGTGAACAGACGCGCCGCAACAAAGAAGATCAACTACTGTATGAGTACGCATTGCGAAGCATCGCGAGCGAAGAAGAGATGAGCCGCCCTTTTGAAGACGACCGCTTACGCCTCATCTTTACCTGTTGCCACCCCGCCATCAACAAGGAAGCACAAATCGCACTTACGCTCCGAACCCTGGGCGGACTCACCACGCCCGAGATTGCCCGCGCCTTTCTGCTTCCCGAGTCAACTCTTGCGCAACGCCTGGTGCGTGCCCAGCGCAAGATCCAGCAAGCGCGAATTCCCTATGAAGTCCCCGCTCCCGACCGCTTGCCCGAACGTCTTTCTGCCGTGCAAGCCGTTCTCTATCTCATCTTCAACGAAGGCTACTCGGCCAGCTCCGGCGACAATCTCGTGCGCCGGGAACTCTGCGCCGAAGCCATTCGGCTCGCACGAACGCTCACCGAACTTACGCCCGACAACCCGGAAAGCATGGCACTGCTGGCTCTCATGCTCCTGCATGATTCCCGGCGCGACGCCCGCTCCAGTAGAGACGGACAACTGGTGACTCTCGAGGAGCAAGATCGGTCTCTTTGGCATTTGGATCAGATCGCCGAAGGTACACAGCTGGTCGAGCGCGCGTTGGGCCGCCGTAGCGCCGGTCCGTATCAGTTACAGGCAGCCATCGCCGCCGTCCACGCCGAAGCCAGGACTGCCGCGGAAACGGACTGGAAGCAGATCGCCGCCCTTTATGGCATCCTCAACGCGAGCCAGGGCTCACCAATCGTCTCGCTTAACCATGCAGTTGCCATCGCCATGAGTGAATCCCTCGAACGGGGTTTAGCATTGATCGACAGCCTGGGTTCTTCCGGCGAACTGGATTCCTACCATCTGTACCACGCAGCCCGGGCCGACCTCCTCCGGCGCATGGGACGCTACAGAGAGGCGCTCGAAAGCTACAACCACGGGCTTGCCCTCACCACCAACGCCGTCGAGCTTCGCTATCTCCACCGTCGTATATCCGAACTTGACGTACTCGCATCCTAGCGTGAAGAGCAGCCAAAAGCGCCCTGCATGCTTCTCCACCGCCGATGACATTTTCTTCAGCGTCGGCCATCCAATGTAGGGTGCAAGGCATCACGTCATACGGGGATTGTGACATTTTACTTACATTTCCATGACAAATCATGGGACAGAGTCATGTAGCCTGAGGCTGACGTGGCTCCCGACAGAAGTACGTGGACATAGGTCCTCGCCGACTGGCCGTAGATAGGTTGGGTCATTGCTCAAAAGTGGTGCGTGTTCGAGTGGCCGTCTTCGGATTGCTGCCTCAATGAGCATCATTCTGAATTAAAGCATTTTCACTTTTACTGTGAGTAGGATCGGGTGGTTATGTGCAGCCGTTCATTCCACCCCATCACGCAAAGACCGCGCGCTGGGGGCACCGTTCATTGAGGGAACGGCTGCGCGAAGCCCAGTTTCTCCCATTACACCAAAAGTGAAAATGCTTAAGCCCCTTTGTAATCAAGAAAACAGGCCCACAGAAAAGCTCCTGGACTCCCAGCATTTCTTACTTTCTGGAGGGTAACTTGAACTACTACCGCAATAGAGCAATCGCGCTTTTCGCTATTATCTTCATTGCTGGCGCCGCCAGTTACGCGCAGTCAACCGCAACACTTTCCGGCAGCGTCACCGATCCGTCTGGCGCCGTAGTACCGCACGCGCAGGTCACCGTGCGCAACCTCGCTACCGGCGTTGACCGTGTGGCGCCTTCGGACTCGGAAGGCAACTACACGATTCCTTCCTTGCAGCCTGGCAATTACAGCGTGAGCGTGCAGGCATCCGGCTTTGCCAATTACAAGCTGGCCAGTGTGACGCTGCAGGTAGCCCAAAGCGTGACGGCGGACGTAAAGCTTGGGCTTGCGTCGACCGGTGAGGTCATACAGGTGGAGGGTGCGGCGCCAGTCCTAGATGCGCAAACCATCACTGTCGGCCAGGTCATAGACCAGAAGACGGTGCAGGAGATTCCGCTGAATGGCCGTCACTTCCTCGACTTGACGAACCTGACACCGGGCACCGTAGTCCCGCCGGTTACTGGCAATCTCACCAGCGCTAGCCGCGGCCTAGGCGCCAATTCGTTCGACACTGCCGGCCAGCGTGAAGACTCGGTCAATTTCATGATCAACGGCATCAACCTGAACGATCTTTCGCAGAACCAAATCACGTTTCAGCCGTCGATCAACACCACCGCCGAATTCAAGATTTCGAACTCGACCTATTCGGCAGAGTATGGCCGCTCCTCCGGCGCAATCGTGAACGTGGCCACTCGTTCCGGCACAAACAGCTTCCATGGCGAGGCGTTTGACTACCTGCGAAACAACTACTTCGACGCTCGCAACTACTTCAACCGCAAACCCGCCCGGCAGAACTCCTTCATCCGGAACAACCCGGGGGGTGCCTTCTCTGGTCCCATCTGGAAGGATCACACCTTCTTCTTTCTGAGTTACGAAGGCCTGCGGCAGCATCAGGGCCTCCTCTTCAACGGCAATGTCCTGAGTCCTGCACAGCGCGCGGCATTCGCCGCCAGCCCAACTGGCTCGGCGTACGCCCAGTTGATCAATCTGATCCCTGCGGGCAATAACGCGACCGGCACCGTTTTCCAAGGTTCGTCGCCAGGGCCGGTGAAAACCGACCAGTTCTCGGGTGACCTGTTCCATACTCTCTCGACAAAGGACAATCTTCACGGCTACTACGCGTGGCAGCAGGATGCGCGCACCGAGCCCAACCTGCAGGGCAACACCATTCCAGGGTTTGGCGATCACCGCACCGCGCACCGGCAGATCGGCACGCTGAACGAGGTGCACATCTTCTCGCCCAATGTGGTGAACGAGGCGCGCCTCGGCTTCAACCGCATCGCCATTTCGTTTGTGCCGAATACGCCGGAAAACCCGTTGAACTACGGCATCCAGAACGGTGTCACCTACA
Source organism: Acidobacteriaceae bacterium (assembly GCA_003152195.1). Taxonomy (GTDB): domain Bacteria; phylum Acidobacteriota; class Terriglobia; order Terriglobales; family Acidobacteriaceae; genus PALSA-350. Next base: position 11,800 of record PLZN01000309.1, on the reverse strand, counting down.
ACAATGCGCTGCCGCAGATCACCGTGCAGGACATCGGCCTGAATCTGGGGGGACCCTCTGGCTTTCCTCAGGGCCGCTTCGACACCGCGGGTGTGTTCTCGGACACGGTTTCGTGGAGCTTAGGGAAGCACACGGTCAAGATTGGTGGCGAGTTCCGCCGGTTCATCGGCGCCTCGTTCGCGCAGACTCCAGGCACCCTCACCTTCAGCTCGACGCCAAACTTCATCAATGGGATCGCCAGCGCCTTTACTGTGACCCCGACGCAGGTCAACAGCCGTATCTTCGAGAACGCCGCAGGCGCCTTTGTGTCCGACAACTACAAGGTCACGAGGCGGTTCGAGGCGGAACTGGGTTTCCGCTACGAGTGGAACGGCACGCCGACCGAAGGGGGCGGCCGCCTGGTGAACTTTGACCAGAGCGCTAACACGCTGGTGCATGTGAGCCAGACCTACAACCAGAACTTCAACTACGAGCCGCGCGTCGGCTTCATCTATGACTTGCTGGGGAACAACAACACAGTACTGCGCGGCGGCTATGGCATCCTCGCCGACCAGCCAGTCAGTGGTGTCGTGACCAACCTGGCCGGCAACCCGCCGAATGCGAGCCCGTTGAGCGAGACCGGCTCGCTGCCCGTGGGTACGCTCTACTCCAGCGCCGCGCTCGCCTCGCTTGCTCCCTTCGCCACTAACCCAAAGCTGAGCAATGCCTACACGGAAAGCTACAACCTGAACCTGCAGCAGCAGATAGGCCCGGGCGTGGTGATGGAACTTGGTTATATCGGCTCGGAAGGCAAGCACCTGCGCATCCAGCGCAACATCAATCAGTTCATCTATCCGAACGGCAAGGCGACGAGGCCGTATGCTGCCCTGTCGACGACGAGCCCCATCCGGCCGGGTTCGGGTCTGGGCAACATCGCTTACGTAGATTCGGATTCGCTTTCGAACTACAACGCACTGTGGTTCACCATGCGTAAGGCACTCGCGCATGGAATTCAGATCAATTCGACCTACGTGTGGTCCAAGTCGCAGGATCTGAACTCGCTCGGTTCCCAAGGCACATATACGCTGCAGAATAACTTCAATCCAAAGGGCGACTACGGCCTCTCGGATTTCGACGCGCGCAACCACTTCGTCTTCTCCGGTATTTGGAATCTCCCGTTCCATGGCAATCGGTTGGTCGACGGCTGGCTGCTTGCCAACATCACTCAACTGCAGAGTGGCAATCCCATGAACGTGGTTACCACGTCTACGTATAACGGCGTGTCAGGCACCATTCGACCGACGCTATTGGGCCAGTACACCACGGGGCGCGGTGCGACCTTGGCCAATGGCAACGTACCCTTCATCACGGGCAAGGTCTGCGCTACGCTCGCGGCCGGCTGTACCTTCTACGCACAGCCCACGGGTTTTGGCACGCTGCGCCGCAACGCGCTTACCGGGCCGCGGTTCGCGGACTCCGACGTCTCGCTGGAGAAGACCACCAAGATTACAGAGCAAGCAGCGCTGGTACTGCGTGTCGATGCCTTCGACATACTGAACCACGCGAACTTCGCCAACCCCACCCTGAGTGCGAGCGGAACATCAACCAGCACCTTCGGGCAGATCTCCGGAACACGTACGGCAGTGGGTGACGCGGGCTCGTCACGACAACTGCAGTTCGCCATGCGCTTCGAGTTCTAGGCTCGGGAGTTAGGCAGGGTCGCATTTCGGCCCGCATAACGCTTGATGCATCGGTGTATCAGCGCCTGTCCAAATTAGCGGATTAACCGGATGGGCTGCTGTCTAACTTGCACCGCGATGCGAGTTCAGCAACGGAGGGTGCCCCACGTTCGCTTTTGCCTAGCTAGAGGAGCAGATTTGGCCAGTGGCCACTAACACCCGCTCCTCCAGAGAGATTCGGGCTAACTGCTAATTGTCCACCGTCTTAATTGGGACAAGGCTGTCGGCCTATAGCCTGCGAAGACTGGTTTTCGATAACTTCGATGCGGGTGACGTTGCCGGTATTTCGCTCCAGGCGTACGCCTTCGATATCGCCGTTCTCAAGATTGCGATGGCCATTGGAGTCCTGGCCTTTAAGGTGTTGTGTCCCCTTACGCCAGGCTTGAGCCGATACAAAGGACCGCCGAAAAATCCATGCTCCCCGTCGTACCCGGGTGGCATGGTGGGCGCCGGCTCGGATCGACCTGCCGTGGTTACATAAAGATCCTCCAGGTCGGTTCCGCCGAATCCCACACAGGAGACCTGCTTGGCAGGGATGGCTATCCTTCGCTCCACTGCGCCATCGGGATCGTAACGGACAATCTGCGAGCCGTACCATTGCGCAGACCAAAGAAAGCCCTCGGCGTCGACTACCAGGCCATCGGGAAGTCCTTCGCTCAACGGGACCTGGACGAGCACGCTGCGATTCTTGATTCCACCGGATACGCGGTCGTAGTCATAGGCGTAGATCCATCGGCTCGCCGAGTCAGTGAAATACAGTTGCCGGAAGTCGACGGAAAAGGCCAGCCCGTTGGAGAGATGAATACCGTCATCGATCACGCTCACCGTGCCATCGGCGTCTACGCGAAAGAGATGGCCCAGAGGATAATCTGCATCCGGCCGATAAAAGAACGATCCCGTGAAGAGCCGCCCTTCCGCATCCGCCACGCAATCGTTTAAGCAGCACGCCTTGCCGTCGGCTTCCGATGCCAACAGCAACAAGCCATCTGAGCCAGCCGAGCCAGCCCAAAGCCAGACTCCAGAGTCATTCGTCAAGACGAATCCGCCAGCCTGATTGAAACGGAAGCCGTTGATTTGTAGACCAGATCGCAGGAGCGTGCACTGGCCGGATGCGGGCTCGAAGCTGTGCAGGCGCAAGCCACCCTGGTCAGTCCAATAGATGCGGCCTGTCGTCTCATTCCAGATGGGATTCTCGCCACACATATCGTTCGTGTCGGGACAATTTGAAGGTTAGCTTCGATCGGGCGAGTATCGCTCATGGGTCTCTCAAGAAGGTATTTCAAAGTTCACCAAGTCGGCGCGGAAGCCGCGCGTTCTCCAGGAGCCAAAGCAGGTACCGGCGGCCATCCATATCGCGCCCGCGATGATCGCCGGCTTGCTCAGGTTTATCCAGAGTAGAAAACAAATCAGGCCACCTAATAAGGGCGGGACAAGATTTCGCAGCTTCTTTTCCGGCGCACGCACATAGTAGTGCAGAAGAGACGCAGCGTTTACCCCCATGAAGGCGATGAGCGCGCCAAAATTAAGCATCTCGGCTACCAAAGAAACGGAAGCGAGAAATGCGCCGAGAAGGGCTGTTACACCCACAAAGATCACGTTGTTACGCGGTATGCGGTGCTTGACATCGACCTTGCCAAAGAATGACCGGGGCAGTGCGTCACTGCGCCCCATGCCGAACAACAGCCGCGCCGCTCCTAATTGTGAAGCCATCCCCCGATCCGATGGCTCCCACCAGCAGCGTGACATTCATGACGATGAAGAACCATGGACCCGCGGCCCGGCCAGCCACGTATACGAAGGCCGTATCGACATCCGGAAATGGCTGCACTTGAGGCCACACCAACTGCGCAAAATAAACTTCAAGGGCGGACAGAAACCCAATGACGACGCAGGTCAGAACGGTAGCCAGAAGGATGTTGCGCCTGGGGTTCTCGACTTCCTCTGACAACGTCGAAATACCATCGAAGCCGACGTAAGTCAGCACGGCGAGGGATGTCCCGCCCACAAGGGAGCCTAACCTGAAGGTGTGTGGATTGTAGAGGGGAAGGCTGAAGAACCTCGCTCCATCGTGGGGGTGGCCCGCAATGTAACGAGCCCGCGGCAAGGAAGAATATCGCGATCACGATGCCCATTCCAATCGCCAGGGCAGCGTTGATGTGGGCTGACGTCTTGCTTCCACGTAGATTGAGGCCGGTAAAGAGCAGGAAAAAGAAGACAGCCCAAATCCAATAATGAATCCCGGCGCAAAGTTCATCGCTGCTTTGCTACACCAAATGATGCAAAACATAGGATTGAGCATGTAATTCATGGTCATACTCCATCCGGTGACAAATCCCGCTGATGGATTGATTCTTTGCCAACGTAAGTGAAAGCCGAACCTGCGCTGGGGTAGATGCTGGCCATGCGCCCGTAACTTATTGCTGTGAGAAGCATCGCAATCATCGCCAGCAGGATCGTTGTTACTGCCTGGCCGCCAGAGCGAAGCGCGAGAACGCCAAAGATGGGCAAAGGAGCCGTCGGCTGAATGACAATGATCCCGTAGAGGAGGAGATCCGTTAATCGGAGGCTCCGCTTGAGAGTTGTTGGGGTCCTCGGTTTCCCGGCGGCGCTTTCCATGAATCCTCATCGCTCACGATCTTTATGAGGCCACAATAACTGTGAAAGCGCTGGAGCCGCGCCGGGGTCAGGAAAGCCAGGCTGCACGACCATAACGTATCATGGTCTATCGGAGTTTTCTTGATCGACTATGAGCCCTGACACTCATATCCTCGCTGCACCTCTGGTCGAGCCCGACTACAGTCTCACCGGAGTGAACTCCGCCCTGGCCGTGGAAAAGGGACTCGCCGAAGCGGATTGGTATCAGTGCGCCGTCCCGCGCGACACACTGCGCGGACTTCTTGAGCGCCGGGATGGACCCGCCATCCGCGACACGCTGCTTTGGTTTGCCCTCATACTCGGCAGTGGTTATGCGACTTATGCTCTTTGGGGTAGCTGGTGGGCTATCGTCCCCTACCTGATCTACAGCGTCCTCTACGCCTCGACCTCCGACTCACGCTGGCATGAAACCGGCCACGGCACCGCGTTCAAGACGGACTGGATGAATAACACGCTCTACGAAATTGCTTCGTTCATGATCATGCGCGAGTCCACAGTGTGGCGCTGGAGTCACGTCCGCCACCACAGTGACACGATCATCGTTGGCCGCGACCCGGAGATCGCCTACCCACGGCCGCCTGACGTGAAAGCTATTATCATGTCTTTCTTCAATCTCAAGGGATATCCGAAGTATTTCGGGCACGTCCTTTTACATTCCGCCGGCCGCATGTCTGCCGAGGAAAAAACCTACATTCCCGAGATGGAGTTTCCCAAGGCCTACCGCAGGGCTCGCGTCTATCTGGCAATCTACGCCATCGTCATTGGGCTCTCCATCCACTTCCACAGCGTGCTCCCGCTCCTGTTCGTTGGCTTGACCAATCTCTTTGGCAGTTGGCTCGTGGTCACTTACGGTACTACCCAGCACGCCGGTTTGGCGGAAAACGTCCTCGATCACCGTCTCAACTGCCGGACGGTGTATATGAACCCGATCCACCGGTACCTGTACTGGAACATGAACTACCATGTCGAGCACCACATGTACCCACTGGTGCCCTACCACTCGCTGCCGAAGTTGCATGCCGCGGTGAAGGATGACTGCGCCACACCATATCCGAGCCTCTTCAACGCGTGGCGTGAAATTGTCCCAGCCGTTCTCAGGCAGGTCAAAGATCCCGCATATCACGTCAAACGCCAGCTACCCGAGCCCAAGGCCCGTTTGCAGGAAGGTTGCCGCTCTGTCCCTGCCAGACCCGACGCGCGAGGTTGGATCGAAGTTTGTGCCGCCGCCGATCTCCGCCGCGCCGATGTCCATCGCTTCGACTACGGCAAAGGCACGTACGCCGTCTACCGCGACGAAGAAGGCAACCTCTACGCCACGGACGGTTTGTGCACCCACGGCAACACTCACCTCTCCGAGGGCCTGGTCAAAGGAAAGATGATCGAGTGTTCCAAGCACAACGGGCGCTTCAACCTGATCGATGGCTCGCCCGCGCGCGCTCCTATCTGCCGCGGCCTCGCCACGTATCCCGTTGAGGAGCGTAACGGTCGACTCCTGGTCAACGTTGCCCGCGCCGGCGGGGCAGGAGCCCGGGCGCAAAAAACCTATCAGTTTCGTGTCGTCAGCAATTGCAACGTCGCCACCTTTATCAAAGAACTGGTTCTTGAACCTGCGGGTGCAACTGAAGAAATTGCCTTCACGCCGGGCGATTACCTGCAGCTCGATATCCCCGCCTTCGACACGATCCGCTTCTGCGATTTCGACATCCCTCAGCCCTTCGCTGCCATCTGGGAGAACCATCACCTTTTCGATCTTGAGGCTCACAACCCCGAGGCCGGCCGCCGCAACAACTACTCTCTCGCCAGCAACCAGCGGACGGAGCACACGCTACGCTTCAACGTCCGCATTGCGACGCCGCCCCCGGGCCAGGACTGTGCTCCCGGCGTGGGTTCCAGTTACGTCTTCCACCTCAAGCCCGGCGATCTCGTCTCCGCCATTGGCCCCTTCGGCGATTTCCATATCAAACCGACGCAGCGGGAGATGGTGTACATCGGCGGGGGCGCCGGCATGGCTCCGCTCCGTGCCCACCTCTCGCACCTGCTCGAAACCGAGCGGGCTGCGCGCAAGATAAGCTTCTGGTACGGAGCACGCTCAAAGCAGGAGATCTTTTACGAGGACTACTTTCAGGATCTCGCCAAGGTACACCGTAACTTTGCCTTCGGCCTCGCGCTATCCGCGCCGTTGCCCGAGGACAACTGGACCGGCCACGTCGGCTTCATCCACGAAGTGGTACTGCAGGAATACCTGCTCGGGCACGCCAACCCCAAGGCCGTCGAATATTATCTCTGCGGTCCGCCCATGATGATCAAGGCCTGCACCAGGAAGCTGGCCGAGATCGGTGTGCCTGCCAACCAAATCTCCTTCGACGAATTCTAAGGGTGTAAGCTCGCGGCTGACCACCGAACCTGAATCATCCCTTCCGGCCTCAACGTCTAATTACCGCCGACACTCTCGGCCAAAGGACTCATCGTGGAATACAAGACTCTTGGAAACACCGGCCTGCTCGTCTCAACCCTCTGCCTAGGTACCATGACCTTCCACGGTGGCGAGGGATTCTGGAAGACCATTGGGGATGTTGACCAGGCTGGAGCTGATGAGCTCGTGAAGGCATCGGTTGAGGCCGGCATCAACTTCTTCGACACCGCTGACGTTTACTCCGAAGGCGGAAGCGAGACGACTCTCGGGCAATCGCTCAAGAATCTGAAGATTGCCCGCAAAGACGCGGTCATCGCTACCAAGGTCTTCAGTCGCATGGGCTCCGGGCGCAACGACGTAGGCGCCTCGCGCGGACACATCATGGACGCCATCGAAGCCAGCCTTCGCCGGCTGCAAACCGACCACATCGACCTTTACCAGATCCACGCCAACGATTCCGTTACCCCGGTCGAGGAGACGCTGCGCGCGCTCGATTCCCTCGTTTCTCAGGGGAAGGTTCGTTACATTGGGTGCTCCAACTGGCAGGCGTGGAAGATCGCCAAAGCCCTTGGTATTTCCGAGTTTAAGAATTTGGCCCGCTTCGATACGCTGCAGGCCTACTATTCCATCGCCGGCCGCGACCTGGAACGCGAGATCGTTCCTTTGCTGGAGGCGGAAAAGACCGGCCTGCTGGTTTGGAGCCCGCTTGCCGGTGGGCTGCTCTCCGGCAAGTTCAGCCGCGCGAACCAGAAGCCGGAGGGCACTCGGCGTTCCGAATTCGACTTTCCCCTTGTAGATAAGGAGCGCACCTGGAAGATCCTTGACGTGGTAACACCGATCGCGAAGGCGCACGACTGCACCCCGGCCCGCATCTCCCTTGCGTGGCTGCTGGCGAAGCCCGTCGTTACCTCCGTGATTATCGGGGCCAAACGGCTCGATCAGCTACAGGACAACCTCGCGGCAGTGGACCTGAAGCTTAGCGAAGATGAAATGAAGCAGCTCGACGAGGTGAGTGCCTTGCCGCTCGAGTATCCGGGGTGGATGCTTCCGTTCCAGGATGCTAATCGCCTCAAGCCAGCTCCCCGGCCGGTAATCAACAAATGAGAGAAGACGGTAACAAGTTGGATTCTCTTTGGCTTGCGACATAAGCTACACAAGCGACATAACCCCTCCAAAAGTAACTTATGTCGCTTATGTCGCAACCACATACCGGTATGAATAGTTAATCGACGCGAAATTCAGGTTACTACCCGGCACAGCTTACTTGGAAGGAGAGGGTCCGGGATTCAACGCCTAGTGAGATATGCATTCTAGTATCCTGAGTTAGAGGTTCGCACTATATATCCCAGAGAGCAGAGGCCGCGCAAATGGCTGAAACCGCAGGTCCCTCCACTNNCGGCTTTCTTTACGGAAAGCCGCACACGCGGTTCTGTCTGATGCTGCGTAACAGGAAATCCGGGTTCGCTGGGGCGAGGGGCACCCAGCGCTTCGCTTAGGAGCGGATTTGGGCACGAAAACGGCTTACTTGAGCGTGGCTTGGGGAGAACGCTTCATGAATTCTGACAGCTTGTCATGCGGGAGGGCTTCGATGGTATGGCCGTCAATGCCCGTCATGGTTTGGGCAGCAACCATGGCGTTGACTATCGCTTCCTCCGTTGCTTCGACCGTGGCCTGAAACAAGGGACTGATGCGTTCATTGGAAACTGTCTGGATTGAGTTGGGACCAGGCTCTTTGTTCGCGCCACGGTTGGCAGTCGAGAAGGCGATGAAAATGTCTCCCGAGGAGTTTCCGGAGCTGGAGCCAGTGCGGGCGAGTCCCATGGTTGCGCGGCGGGCGAGCCGTTTCAACTGCGTGGGCAAAAGCGGGGCGTCGGTCGCCACAACAATGATGATGGAACCGACATCGCCGCTCACTTCGCTTTCCAGCGCCGCTGTGCGCGGCGCCGCGGGAATGAGCTTACCGACCGGCACGCCGGCTATTGTGAGTTGAGGGCGCCTTCCGCAGTTGCATTGCACCAGCACACCGACCGTGTAGCCTCCAGCATCGGCGGACAGCACACGGGAGGCGGTTCCGTCTCCGCCTTTGAAGCCGTAGCAGACCATGCCGGTTCCCCCGCCTACGTTGCCTTCAGGAACCGGGCCGCCTTGAGCAGCGTTTAGCGCCGAGAATACGTCGGCCTGCTGGACATGAAATCCGTTGATGTCGTTCAGGCATCCGTCCCACGTTTCGGCAACCACAGGAAGGGACCAGGGTTGCAGCGCGAGGCGTCCGGTTTGAACAGACCAGGCAATGATGGAGTCGCGCACCAGGCCAACCGAGTGAGTATTGGTGATGGCCACGGGGCCTTCGAGAAAACCGGATTCTTCCACCCAGGTGGTACCCGTCATTTCGCCGTTTCCGTTTTGTGAGAACCATCCAGCGTACACAGGCTCCGCATCGGCGCGGCCACGAGGGAAAATCACGGTTACACCGGTTCGTACGGGACCATGGCCGACGATCAGCTTACCTTCGCCACGGATCAGAGTTGTGTCGCCTACCTCCACTCCTTTGACATCCGTGATCGCATCCAAGGGACCGGGGTTGCCGTCAAACGGTACTCCGAGGGCGCGGGCGCGCGGCGCCGACTGGGCGAATCCTGTCATGCAAACCATGAATATAAGAACAAACAGGGGGAAAAATTCATGGGCGAAGTCTAACACGGGCCGGCGGCTGTTCCGGTTCGAGCAGACGGCGTCATTGGAGTTCCAATTCCATCCCTTCGCCATCATCGGTCACATTGACGAAGAGCCCCTGGGGCAGGTGCTCGATGGCGAGCGGCGAAGCGTGGCCACTGATCAGGACTTTGTTCTGTTTTGGTGTCCATCCATAGACCTCCGCGCGAATCTGCTTCCACCAGGCTGGGTAGGACCCTTGGTGCGAGCCCATGGAAAGGTCCAAGCCATCCTGGGTGACCTGGCAGCGAAAGTTCATCCGCAAAGAGTCTCCGCGCTCGAAGGCGTAGGACTTGCCATCATCCAGATAAAGCTCCCCACCGCAGGAGTTCCCAGCATAGACACGTAGCGTGAGCGGGCCCTCTGGTATTTCACTTGTACTTTGTACCAGCGGTTGGATTGGCAGAATTGACCCGGCGCGGACGAAGACCGGCAGCGAAGCCAGTTCGGGCTGCACTTGGATGGAGAATGGGGGAGGGCTCACAGCCTGTAACGAAGCGTCTAACGCGGCTGCCAGCCGCGCCACCTTTGCACCAGTCCAGTAGTTGTACCAATCGGGGGAGGGAAATTCGACGGTGTAGGCGTCCGGCTCTTCTGGATAGGGAGAAGGGGCGATCAGGAGATCGGGACCAAGCATGAACTCGGCTGCAGCGCCCGGATCGACGTCGATGGGATGTTTATCCGGCATCGCATCCGGGAACTCGAGAAAGAGCGGGCGCACCATAGGTAGCCCGGTGCGTGAGCTCTGGTCGGCGAGCTGATAGAGATAAGGCATCAGTCGATAGCGCTCCTCGATAAATCGACGCCGGATCGCCTCCTGCTCGGGACCTCCGACCCATGGCTCCTGGTCACCGGTGCCCTTCTCGGTGTGATCGCGGTCGATTGGCTGGAATGCCGCGACCTCCAGCCATTTGGTCAGCAGCGAAACCGGAGGCGTCCCCGCAAAGCCGCCAACATCGGCGCCAGTCAAGGCAAAGCCGCTCAAGCCCAGGTTCTCGAGCATTGCCGTCGTTAATCGAAGATGATTCCAAGTGCTGCTGTTGTCACCGGTCCATGTCGCGCCGTATCGTTGGCCCCCCGCATACGAGGCGCGTGTCAGCACCATCGGCCGCAGATCGGGATCCAGTTTCCTTAGTCCCTCGAAGGCCGCGCGCGCGTTTTGCATGCCGTAAACGTTGTGCACCTCCGCATGCGTTGCAGTGCGCTTCGCGAATCCTGGTTCATCGATCCGATGGACAACGTCGAGAGGCGCGGAGCATCGGCAATATGAAGATCAGTGATGGTAACTAAATGGAAGTTCTCGGCTTTGAGCTGTGCCAACATGCCAGGGAAATCCGGAAATCGCTGGCAGTCGACGGTGAAAGGAAACTTTTTGTCCTGAAACTCGATGTCGAGATAGATGGCGTCAGCAGGTATCCGGTCAGCCCGAAGACGATTGGCGACTTCAAGCACTCTCGCTTGCGGATAGTAGCTGTAGCGGGAGTGCTGGAAACCCAGCGCCCACATCGGGGGGAGGGGCGGTTTACCGGTGAGCCATGCATACGATTCGAGGACCTGCCTGGGGGAGGGTCCGTAGATCAAGTAGTAGTTTAAGGGGCCATCGACCGCGCCAAAGGAGGAAAGGCCCGGCTCCGCCTTACCAAAATCGAAGCTGCTGCGCCAGGTATTGTCCAGCAGGAGACCCATGGCGCGTCACGCCCGAAAGGTCATGAAGAAAGGGATGCTTTTGTAGATCGGGTCGGTCGACTCCTGGAAACGGTACGCGCCGGTGTTCCAAAGACTGAAGGCCTGGTTGCGCCGATCGAGCGGACCGGTCTTGTCCCCAAGGCCGAAGTAATGCTCATCGACCGGCATGGTCTTGTAAACGTGGAATGCCGCTCCATCAAACTGAGAACGACGAGCGTCCTCATCGAGTACGTTGCCGGCGCGGTCGAAAACCGTCATCCGCAATGTTCTGCGACCGACTACGACATGAAGAACGCTGGTATGAAATCCCGCGGAGGCGGCGGTGATGTCCGCCGTAACAGAGACAGAACTAGTCCGCGCGTTGGGCAGCACCGCCCAGGACGCATCTTCCGACAACGGCCCGCTACGCACGATGCGCACGCGCAACAGATCGTCACGCAGCGCAGTGATTTGCTCACGCGCATCCGCTGTGCGAATCTCTATTCCGTTCGGCAGCGAAGTGCAAGCGACTCGCACGCGTCTCCTTACATCCTCGGGACTGGGAGAGAAGACTTGGCTCCATCGAGTTCAGAAAAGGAAAGGAATAAAACACTACACAGAGGGGCCACGGGCTGCG
>PLZN01000137.1 GCA_003152195.1 Acidobacteriaceae bacterium | reverse complement strand
GCTAAACTTTGTCATCCCGACCGGAGCGTACCCGGATTTCCTGCTGCGCGGCCTCCATGTGCGGCTTTCTAATAAGAAACAAACCCGTTTCATGCCCCTGTGGGTCGGCAACGCCGGTGAATGACTTTAAGGAAAGCCGCATGAAGTTCGCTGATCCAACAAGACCCGACGGGAAATCCGGGGTAGCGCAGTGGAGNNAGGGATCTGCGGTTTCTTTTCTCCATCTCGAGGCTACTGCAATCACACCGGTGATCAGCGCTGCACGGGCGTTCTCTTCTCACGCCACTCTTCGGCGGTAATCTCCCATATCTCCGACAGGAACCGACCGGAGACATAGTCACGCTCCTCGGCGGCAATCACTCGCATTCCAGTCTTCTCTGAGATCCGCCTCGACGCGGCGTTCACGACTGCCTTTGGAGCCCGCAAGACGCTGAAGTCAAGAACATCGAACCAGTAGTCATTCACGACCGTCACCGCCTCCGTCATCAGGCCTCGGCCTTGCCACGGTAGCCCAAGCCAGAATCCGCGATTGACCCACTCACCCCTGTGCAGAATGATCACGCCGATATGCTGCTCCGGCGATTGCTTCAATCGCAGTGTCCAATGCCACTCCTCCCCGCGCTCGATTGCGGGAAGCGCCACATCGCGATAGTAGGTAAGCGCTCCATCTGGGGGATATGGCCATGGGATTACCACGTTCAGGAACTTGACGATCTCCCATTGCGGAAAGAGACGTTGCGTCTGCTCTGCATCGGCGAGCTGAAGCGGCCGCAAGAAGAGCCGATCGGTTTGCAGTTCACCGCTCATGGACACACACTATACAGCGGCGTTGCCCGTGAAGTGCGGCAGAGGGCAGCTTACGGGCTTAGAAACGCCGACGCCCCGAGCATCCCACTCCAGCGATAGCGCCGCTCGTTTTCCACCCCAGCTTTTACTCCTGCCTGCCAACGCTCAGGCGTGCTTGCCTCTATCCAATCAACCGGCGTCGCGGCGGCGCCGCCTGCCGCCGCGATCTGGAAGGCCTCCCGCAACGCGGCCTGCTGCTCCCTTCCGCGCGCCGGAGGCCCCGCAGAGACCAGCGTCGCCGTTCCGCTGCGCGCCAGCACGTCGAGCCAATGTTGGTTGAACTCCCACGGCACTGCCTCCGTGATACCTACCAGATCCGCGTCCAGTATGTAGAACGTTCCGTGCTGCGGCAGCCGGAACGCGAGCGTGTTCACGCCCATGCGCCGTGTTCGCTCCCACTGGCGGCCGCTGGTGTCGTCGCCCGTCCGCTGCAGGTCAAAGATGCCCTGCCCCAGGTGGCCCACGGTGTTGCTCCCATCAAGCAGCACGTGCTCCCCGGCCGTCTCGCGAATCAGCGCGTAAAGCTCCGCGATCACCTCCGCATTCGTCCGGCTCCGGTTGTTAAGTGACCAACCGGGCAGTGTAGGCTGGGGCCCCATCTCGAATCCCCATTGCCCCAGCAAGTCGTAGGTGGAGAAGTCGTGCTTCACCATCTCGTACCCCCATCCGGCCGCCTCGCGCAGCTTGGCGCGAATTCTCTCTTGCGCCTCCGGGATAGTTGGGTCATAGGCAAACTCGCGAGCCCGTTCCTTCTTCTCCCCGAACCGCACGTCCGGCAACAGCAGCCCCCGCGCAGCATCCTGCGGCGCCTCGAGCGGCCGGATCCAGATCCCCGGTCGCGCCGTGCGCTGCTTGATATCGGCTGCCAGCTTTCCCATATCCGGCCATGCTGTCGTACCGTTGCTCCAGCCGCCGTCAATCACGGAGAACGGCCGGACACCTCCCTTCGGCGAAAGCTCGACGATGAACTCCGTGTCGCGCAGGATCGTTTCCGCCGTGCTTCGCCCATAGCTGTAGCACCAGTCGTTCGCGCCATAGATCGGCACCATTGGCCGCGACGCGCGGGCGCACATCGCCCGGCACAACATCGTGACCGTTTCCAGGGCCGTCTCGCCCTCGGCGCCGCGCCGGGTTACAACCGTCGTCATCTTCAATCTTCGCTGGCCGAGTTCGACCCCATTGCCGCCGTTCGCTACGTTCAGCCAGAGCGATACGCCTTCCGGATCGAGCTGCCAGAAGCACAGCGCGCCCGCATCCGTCTTTACCCCATAGGCATGGCACGTCGCGCCATCATGGGTCGCAAAGTACCACGGCATCACGCGTTCCGGAATCAGGTTGCGCCAGCCCAGATCTCCATAGCTGCGCTCCCACGCATCGCCCAGGACCCGCAGACCCGGCGCCGCTTCCGCCCGCCAGCGCACATGTACAGCGGCAATTGCCGTTGACGGAGCAGCAAGCGTCAGCACGACCGCATCCTGCTCCACCCCACTCTCGACGACGACCTGACCGCCTCGCCACTGCTCGTCCTGGCGTTCCAGCGAGATCAACCCCACCGGCAAGGTCTTCTCGAAGCCTCGGTATACCGTCACGCTGTCGGGCACACGCAGCAGATCGATAAACGACGACGGCTTCGACGACCGTTCGCCAGTTCTATCAGCGGTACTTGCATTTGCGTTCAGTCTCGTCTGCGCCCCGCTGGTCTCAAATCCGGCCGCTGATGCTACTGTTATGCCGCTGATCGCCGCGGCTCCCTTCCGCAGAAACGAGCGCCGCGTCACTGCGCCTGCTTGCTTCCCGGTCATCCGCTCGGACGCGTTCCGTTGCTCTTTCTTGTGTTTCATCCAGTTCCTCTCAGCGATAAGTTTCACTCTTGCGGCATGCACCATCAACTGCCAGAGCAGGAAATTGTATACTTTCTTGCTTGAGGTTCACGTTCTTTAGACACCGTAACCAACGAGGTAATACTTTTGTTCAAGCGATCGGCTTTCTATTTTGTTCTGCCTTTACTCTCGATACTCGCCTTCAGCGCGGAACGAAGTCAGCAGGCCATCAGAGCAACGCTACAGACGTTTATCGATGCAAGAGATATCTCGGGAGCGGTAACTGTTGTAGCTACAAAGGATAGGATTCTCGACATTGACGCCGTCGGGCTAGCTGACGTTGAAAAGAATAAGCCGATGCGAACGGATAGCCTTTTCTGGATCGCCTCGATGACCAAGCCGGTTACAGCGGTTGCCGTTCTCATGCTGCAGGACGAGGGGAAGCTACATGTAACGGATCCCGTGGAGAAATACATACCGGAATTCTCCGCCTTAAAGACTCCATCAGGTCTGCCCGCTCACATCACGATTCAACAAATGCTCACTCATACGTCCGGTCTCGGCGAAGCCGACGTTGCCGCGGTAAGGAACGCTCATACGTTGGGTGATCTTATCCCTCTTTATCTCCGTGCGCCCATGCAGTACGAGCCAGGCGCACGTTGGAAATACACGCAGTCTGGTATCAATGTCTCTGCGCGTATTGTTGAAGTGGTCAGTGGTATGCCCTTCGACAAATTTGTTCAAAAGCGTATTCTCAAGCCCTTGGGAATGAAGAACACGACGTTTTTCCCGAGCAAAAAATCACGCTCTCACCCTGTAACGCCCTATACAAAAGATAAGACTACAGGCGTTCTTGTCGCCGCGCCTCCGGTCACCGACTTCGGCCTGGAGGGACATCCACCCTTTGGCAACGGAGGGCTATTCTCAACCGGACCCGACTACGCGCGCTTTTGCCAGATGCTGTTGGGTGGCGGCGCGTTTGGCGGAAAACACTACCTCAGCCCAGCGGCATTCCAGCTGCTTACAACGATTCAGACTGGGGAGCTTGCGACAGGATTTTTGCAGACCGCTGAATATGGTAGCCACGGCTCGAACTATGGTTGGGGTATCGGTGTGGCCATTCTGCGTACGCCACACGAAGGCGTCGCTGCGATGCTCTCACCAGGAACCTTCGGGCATGGAGGCGCATGGGGTACTCAGGCCTGGATTGATCCAGTGCGTGGCATCGCATACATTCTCATGATCCAGCGGCCCGGCATGAACGGTGATGCCAGTGAGATTCGCCGGGCCTTTCAGCAATCTGCATTCGATGCGTTTGCGAAACAGTGACCAACGGACTCACAGTCGAACCATGCTTGGAAAGCAATCCGAAGGAGCCATCCACGTGTCAGCCCTGAACCGGCGAGAATTCATTGCAGCCTCAGCAGCCACCCTGGCTATCAGCTCTGCCGGCAAGCTGGTTGCCGAAAGTCCCAAGGCCGATGCCTCCGGCCAGAACAAGACCTGGTATTCCAGTATGCTCCGCTGCGGGCAAGTCAACTTCAACGAGCAAGATCCCCTCACCATGAACGCCGATGCCTGGATGGACTATTGGGCGTCATTGAAGGTGAATGCAGTCATGTTGAACGGCGGCGGAATCATGGCCTTCTATCCTACAAAAGTCCCTTACCACCACCGCAGCGAATTTCTGGGCTCGAGAGATCTGTTTGG
Source organism: Acidobacteriaceae bacterium (assembly GCA_003152195.1). Classification (GTDB taxonomy): domain Bacteria; phylum Acidobacteriota; class Terriglobia; order Terriglobales; family Acidobacteriaceae; genus PALSA-350. The sequence continues at coordinate 44,144 of PLZN01000137.1, read as the reverse complement.
AGATATGGCAGCGGCAGCACGCAAGAGGGACATTCGCGTGGTCGCACGCATGGATTGCAATTTTGCCTACGAGGAGGCATTCCAGGCTCATCCGGAGTGGTTTCAGTACAACGCGGACGGATCGCCGCGGAAACATGCTGAATGTCCGTGGCTTTACGCCACCTGCATGTTCGGCACTTACTTCACCGAGCAGATGCCTGCGATCTACCGCGAGATGAACCAGAGCCATGCACCGGATGGCTTCTATACCAACGGCTGGCCGAGCACTGGCCCCCTGGAGGTTTGCCACTGTCTCAATTGCCAAAAGATCTATAAGGAAAAGACGGGCGGCGTTCCGCCCGAAGGCACAGATGCGGGGAGTGCCATTTACCGCAGATACTATGACGTTTCCATGGACCGCATTGCCGAAATCTGGAGCCTTTGGGAAAAGACGGCAAAGGAAGGAAACCCTAACTCCGTCTATGTTGGCAACCTGGGCGGTGGCATCGACACAGTGAAGAATGTCAAACGCCTGAGTGAAGTTGCGGCTTGGTTCAACGCCGATAACCAGGGGCGGCGGGGAAACACACCTATCTGGGAATGCGCACAACAGGGGCGAGTGGCAAGGTCAGTGATGGATGGCCGCACGGTCACGAACGTCGTTGGCAGTTACAGCAATAGCAGCATCAACTGGAGGCACTCGGCAAAAGCGCCTGCGGAGGCCACGATGTGGGCGGCACAAGCTGCGGCCAGCGGCATGGCGCCCTGGTATCACTGGCTGGGCGGTCAACCGCAAGACAACCGCTGGCGCGAGAATGGCCGCGTGTTCTTTGACTGGCTCGCCGCCAACCAGACCCATTTTCGCAACCGCCGGTCGCTCGCCAATCTCGCCGTGCTTTACCCGCAGAGCACCATCGCCTTCTACGGCTCGGATGGAACCCGTACGCGGAAATTGAATCGCACCACGATCGATCAGACCGACTATCTGCAAGGGCTGTACGCTGCTTTGCTCGAAGGGCGATTTCTGTTCGATTTTGTTCATCAGGAAAATCTCGATGCGGCGACACTCAAGCCTTACCGTGCGCTGCTCCTTCCAAATGCGGCCTACCTGCGCGACAGCGAGTGTGAGGCAATCCGGGACTACGTGAAGTCCGGAGGCTCCGTGCTCGCTACGTTTGAAACTTCCCGGTACAACGAGTGGGGCGTGCAGCGGGAGGATTTTGGCCTGAGCGATCTCTTCGGAGTCAGCGTAGCCGGCGAGGTCATAGGACCCTTCGGCAACAGCTACATGCGCATCGACCAACCACATCCGATACTGGAAGGGTTCACGGGCACTACGACCCTTCCGGGGCCTGAATTCCAGAGTACCCATCACTCATTTAAAAAGTGAGGGCCCGCAATCTAAGCGTAATACCCCACTATCCGGCGTTTCCCTCCGGAGATGGTCTACCCTCGCATCCGGCAGACCGAAGAACCCGCTGCCGCATTCCGCGAGCGAGGATCTTCGCGCATCGTGTATTTTGCAGGGGATATCGCAAGGTCGTTTTGGATCTCGGGAAATCCCGACCTCAGCCAACTTCTCATCAATTCGGTGCATTGGATCCTGAACCGGCAAGCGCCGACCGCTACGGTCGAGGGCAGCGGCATGGTTGAGATGTTCGCCTGGGAGACGGAACCGGGGTTCGCTCTACATTTGCTGAACTACACCAACCCCAATATGACGCGTCCATTCGTGACTCACTTCTTTCCCACGGGACCATTGCAAACGCAGTTTCAAGTCTCCGATGGCCGCAAAATCAACTCGGTGCGTGCCTTGCGTGCGCTCCGCGATCTTCCATTCAAGCAGGTTGGCTCTACATTGCACTTTGAAGTACCTTCGGTGCTCGATTACGAAGTCGTCGCACTGAGCTAGCACCGGTCGCCGGGGGCGCAAGGAAACAACACTCCAGCTCCGTGCTATATCCTTTCCAAGGACGGTCGATTGCCGCTTTTTCCAGAACGTCTTTCATATATAGTCCTGCTATCATAGCGGTCAGGAAGGTTCGATTGCGCACGTGAGCAGAAAGCAACGGAAAACAAACCTAATTTATCCCACGTACGCTGGTGCGAACGTGGGGCACCCCCGGCAGCTTTGTGCAACTGCAGGCTCGCGCATCCGCCGACAGGATCGTGTCGCTACTTCCCANNGCCTCATCCGCATCTGAGCGGGAGAGCAATCCGGGCTAGTCCATAATCATCTCGGAGCCTTGTGGTACGCGCTTCCATTTTTCTACTTTGAGGACGCAAGGCATGTTGCGCTTCGCCGCAAACCTCAGCACGATGTATGGGGAATATCCATTTCCCGGCCGCTTTGCCGCTGCCGCCAACGACGGCTTCACGGCGGTGGAATACCTATTCCCCTATGACCATCCCGCGCCGCAGCTGGCCGCATGGTTGCAAGCGCATGGCTTGGTCCAGGTTTTGCTCAATGCCCCGCCCGGGAATTGGGCCATGGGCGATCGAGGCCTGGCATGCTTGCCGGGCAGAGAAGCCGAGTTTCGTACCGCAGTGCACACCGCGCTCGAGTATGCGCAGACATTAGGCTGCCCGCGGGTGCATGTGATGGCCGGCGTCCAGCCGCAAGGAGTGGAGCGCGTTGTCCTGCGCCGCACCTTTATGGCCAATCTGGCATGGGCAGCCGAACTCGCGGCGCCTGCGGGCACCGAACTCCTGATCGAGCCGATCAATCCACGGGATATGCCGGGTTACTTTCTGAACCGGCAGGATGAGGCGCACGCCATTGCCTCCGAGATCGGTAACCCGATGCTCAAGGTGCAGATGGATCTTTACCACTGCCAGATTGTCGAGGGCGATGTGACTATGAAGCTGCGGAAGTATCTTTCCGGACAGAAAACCGTAGGCCACATCCAGATCGCGAGCGTGCCCGAACGTCATGAGCCCGACCGCGGCGAACTTAACTACGACTATGTGCTCGACCTGATCGACGAGCTTGGTTTCGACGGTTGGATCGGCTGCGAATACCGGCCGAAGGCCGGTACTTCCGCAGGCCTCGCCTGGCTGCGGAAATGGCGATGAAATCGCCCTAGAGCATTTTTCCTATTGGTGTAATCGAGGAAACTGGACTGAACGCGGCCATTCCGCCAAAGAATGGCCGCACTTCGCCAATCCCACCAGATCACAGTAATAGTAAAAATGCTTTAAACGCCCGGTACCGGCGGACATCCCGGGAATTCGGTTAGGAACCCATTTCCGATATAACCCAGATACTGGATGCCAATCTTGCTGGTGAAGAACCCGTCCGCGGCCAGGTTGCGCAGAAATGCAAAGAACGCGACCCCCTGGCTCAGGCTCGCATCCTGCTCGATGCTCTTGCGATATGCGATTCGATCGAGCATTTCGGTCTGCTGCTGCGCCGTGCAGTCCAGGTAGGCGTTGCCATAACGATCGACACATGCGGAATCAAGCCACATCAGACCGCCGCCGAGAGTCAACTGGTATTGCGGATTCTCACTGGTGAGCAAGTCGATAAACTCGGGAGCCCCGGCCTCGATGGCGCCCCCCGAATCCGCGTCGGCAGGGAAAATCGTCTGACACAGCGCCTGCAGGGTCTTGTACTGCTGCGGGGGGAAAAACTTCGGCGCGTACGCGCCCGTCTTGCTCACCGCCTTCTCGGACGAGATCATGTGGTGGGCATACTCCGCCGCCTGGAGCGGGATGACTCGCAGAACTGAGCTCGCCGCGGCCCCAATGCTCAGGGACTTCAATACATCACGCCGGGATACGGGACCGACAGACATGCTATATCTCCCCTTTTCTAGCCTGATCGATCAAGTATTCTGAAGTTCTCCACGACAGTGCCATGATACTGAGCGTCGGGTTTTTCTCCGGACCCGACACAAAACATGCACCGTCGGCGACGAACAGGTTCTTGACGTCGTGCGCCTGGCAATTCTTATTCAGGACCGAGGTTTTCGGATCGTCTCCCATCCGCGCCGTTCCAAGTTCGTGAATGATCTCTCCCCCATCGGAAATTCCGTAGGGTGATTTTCCCTCCGGCTTAGCTCTGCTGTAAAAGGTGCCTCCTGCTTCTTCGACGATCGCGCGAAAGGTCTCCTGCATATCTTTCGCCATCTTGATCTCGTTGTCGCTCCAGGCAAAATGGAAACGCAGTACCGGGATACCCCACTTATCGACCACATCCGGATCGATCTCGCAGTAGGTATCGGGATTGGGAATCATCTCGCCGCGCCCGGAAAATCCAATGAACGTCCCATAGGTGCTGCGGCACTTCTGCTTCAACGATGCTCCGTAACCCTCAGTTTCCTCGCACATCTCGTCGAACTGGCCTACACCGGGCATGTGACGGCCCCCGCCGAACTCGATGTGATAGCCACGCGGAAAATCATTCTTGCGATCGAACTTCCACCACGGCATATACATGTGCATGCCGCCGATACCGTCATGATTGTGCGGAGCTACCGCTGCCAATTGAGGAAAATATCCCGATGCATTGGTGCCGACGGAATCGGTCAGGTAGCGGCCGACAACCCCGGATGAATTGGCCAGCCCATCGGGAAAGAGTGTGGAGCGTGAATTGAGCAACAGACGCGCGGATTCGCAGGCGCTCGCCGCCACGACAAACGCTTTGGCATGGATGCGCATTTCCTTGTGCGTCGTCTTGTCGATGTAGGAGACGGCTTGCGCTTGCCCGTCTTTGTTAACCACGATCTCCCGAGCCATGGCGTTGGCAATCAACGTAAAGCGCCCGGTGGCCTGTGCCGGCGGAATCATCACCTGGCTGGAACTGAAGTTGGAAGCGCTGATGCATCCTCGTCCACATTGCGCGCAGTAGTGGCACGGCGCGCGTCCATTCAGCGGTTTCGTCAGGATGGCCATGCGCGACGGAACACAAAGAATATTCAAGTGATCGCAGGCCTTCTTGACCAGGGTTTCGGTGCAGCGCGGCCGGGGCGGCGGCAGAAACATTCCGTCCGGAGCGCTGGGAATATTCTCTTTCGTTCCGAAGACGCCAATAAACGAATCGACCTTATCGTAGTAGGGCGCGAGATCTTCGTAGCTGATCGGCCAGTCGTCGCCCATGCCATCCCTGGAGCGAGCCTTGAAGTCCGCCGGCGCGATGCGCAGTGCGATGCGTCCCCAGTGATTCGTGCGGCCGCCTTCGATCCGCGAGCGAAACCAGCGAAAATCTGAGCCCGAAGCCGTGGTATATGGCTCGCCTTCGATTTCCCAAAAGCCATTGGGCGCCAGGAATTCGCCGTTTAGCTCGTGGCGCGCCCGCCCTCCGATGTCGGCTCCGCGATGGGGCAACGCGTACGGCCACACATGCTCCTTGTAGTCCTTGCTGGGATTCAGCAGCGGCCCCGCCTCCAGCATGACAACATTCAGCCCACCCTCGGTCAACACCTTGGCGGCCGTCCCGCCTCCCGCGCCAGAGCCTATGATGCAGACGTCGTACACCTTCGGTGAGCGGATCACTTGCGGCATTCAGAATCTCCGATGAGGACTATGGGTTTGCGATGCGAAGTCGCGTCCTTTGCAAATATAGACGAAATGACTTGTTCTCGAGGACCTGGAAAGAGCACGGGGTGCGCGGGATTACGGCCAAAACGCCCCAAGCTATTGATTTAATTAGCCATCATGCGCCTGGGTTTCCACCTCACATGCTTGACGAATTGGCAGCGTAACCACGAGAAGTGCACAAGAACCGCCGGAGAGAGCTCCGCCGGTAAGGCCTTGAACTCAGGACCGAGTGAATAGATTGCCTTACCTTTTACCTAATATCCGGCGGACTCCGCCACGCTCGTTTTCAAGAACTTAACGCCTTCGAAGGCGATTGATTCCGGCGTGCGTTCGATGTCTCGCCAAATTGCCGCGGCGGCGCTCAAACCCTTGAGCGCGAAACCAAAACTCTCGATTGTCAGCCAGCCATCGTACTTCAACTGGCGCAGTGCTCGAAAGACTTCCTTCCATTCCACATGCCCAGATCCGGGTATGCCACGATCGTTTTCGCACGTATGGACGTGTTTGAGGTGGGTGCCGACCGTGCAGTAACCCGCGGCAATATTCTTTTCTTCGATATTGGCGTGGAAGGTGTCAAAGAGAATGCCGATATTTGCATGGCCAATCTGTTCGGCGAGCGCCGCAGCGTCGGCGGCCGTGTTCAGGAAATAGGTTTCAAATCGATTCAGAGGTTCGATGGCGAAAGTAACGCGATTAGCGACGAGCGTATCGCCGAGGGATTGAAAGCCCTCGACGGCCCAATTCCATTCATCGCTAGTCCGGCGCCGGCCCGGCAAGTAGCCGACCGGGCTGTAGAGAGGTCCGGCGACAATGCTGGCGCCCGCTTCTGCTGCGGCTTTTACTACGTCTTCAAGGTGCAGGCGAGCCCGGCGCCGAATATCGCCGTTCTCACTGATCATGCTGAGATCGTCCACCAGGACCGTACAGACGTTACATTCCAGACCATATGCCTCGGTCGCCTTGCGAACATTGGACGCGGCAAATTCCGCCGGCCGGAACAGCGGAACTTCAACTCCATCGAAACCTGCCTCTTTGATGACGGGCAGCAGGCCGAAATAGGATGCATCAAACGTTGCGGACCAGATGAGGGTGTTGACCCCAAATTTCATTTCTTCCTCGGTGTCTCTCGCTGCCAATTATGCCAAATGGTCGCGTTGGACTCCGGCCGATGGGCTCGCAACTCCGCGGTCAGCGGGTCACGATCAAGGTGCGCACGCGCATAGCACAGAGGCCGAGCGTGATAACGGTGAAGATCATCGGACGCAAGTCGAAGAAATTGCCTATCAGTGAACCGAAGCGAAGAGAGGCCACAATCCAGCAGAGGCCGGCGGCGAGGCAAAGCCATGCGAGCGCAGTATCTCCGGGGCGCCCCGCCCGTATGAGACTGATGGCGGCGAACAAAAAGACGAAAAGGCTCGCGCACAGCGACCAAAGCAGGGTCATCGGATCAGTTTTGTAGAAGTGAAAAGATCCGAAAGTGTGGCCTGTACCACCAAGTATCAGCAGACAACTGAGAATGCGATCAAGGGTCTTCAAAACGTTCACCAGCAGATGTGATTGTGTGGCTTATCTTCTATCATGTCAGCGACGCGTTGCACACAATTCAATGCTGTGACACTGACAGGATATTGCCGTCGGGGTCATGGAACCATGCAACACGAGTTCCGGAGGGTGTCGTCCAGATGCCAAGATCATCCTGCGGCAAGGGCGGGAAGCGGAGAAATGAAACTCCCGCCTGCACCAGCTCGCCAACAGTTGTAGCAATGTCAGAAACCTCCCAGCCAAGTATGGTGTAGGCGGCCGGTGTCAATTTCTCCAGCCGAACAATCCGGATGGTTGACCGATTTGCCCTCACGATCAACGCAAAATGGTCATCCGCCACGAACTGCAACTTCAGCACGTCAACATAGAATTGGCGAGCGCGTTGCGCATCGATGGGTCGGAATAAAGCCGACTAACGGATAACTCGAGAGCATTTCCGGCTCCTCCGAAGGCGATTTTAGTAGTCTGCCCAACGATTCAGAACAAGAAATTGACATTCACGTCTATGAAGCGTCAATCAGATATTCACCTCGGTCCAGTTTTCGATGCGGAGGCTTTGGGCGCGTTCGAATTCGCGAGTGTTGTTGGTCACAAGCGTGAGTCCGAGACAACGCGCATGCGCTGCGATAAGCAAATCGTTCGCACCGATCATGGTTCCACGCTGTTTGAGATCGGCGCGAATCCGGCCATAGTGAAGAGCCGCCTCATTGGGATAATCCAGAACTTCCACGTGCCGCAGATACGCATCAAGCGCGGCTTGGTCCTGTTGCCGACGCGGTGACACCTCGATCCCGAACATGAGCTCGGACTTTGTGATGACTGAGATACAAACATCACCGACGGGAACCTTCTGAAGTCTCCTCAAGACCGCGTCATGAGAACGCTTCATGATATAGGCCGATATGTCCGTATCGATCATATAAACCGCCATCAGAGTGAGCGCTCTTGTACTGGCAGACCCTCAACCCCCTCCATGAACACCTCCGAGGCGACGGGACCCGAGGTCAGATAAGCCGACCAGTCCTTGGGACGAGCGGAAAGAATCACCTCATCCCCCTCTTTACGAATGAACACCTCAGGAGTGGTGAACCGGAACTCCTTCGGAAGCCGGACTGCCTGACTCCGGTTATTCATGAATATCTTAGCTGTGCGCTGCATGGCATTCTCCCCTGAGATTATGGCATATACATTAGTCTATGCCATGGTTGTCGGGCCTTACAAGGGCCGTCAAAGAAGCCCCGGCCGCTCGGTCCTGACCTGTAGATGGTGGCCTAAGTTTTGGACTTGTAGAGGCAGATGTTCTGGCGTAAGGGGTAGTTGTCGCCGACTCGTAGGCAGCGCGGAGTTCATCAACCTGGTAAAAATGACCGGCCCCTCCTCTGGCGAAGACTTTCATGCGAGTCGTTGCCGTAAACTGGTGGCGGAATAACCTGAGCAAGGAGAGTGGCAATTGGCACAACTGATGAGGACATCGAATCCCGTACTGAACGAGAAGCGTTTTGAGGGCTTCGGAGAGCTCGACAGCGGGATGACACTGCAGGGTACGGTCAACAAGACGGGCCTTCTTCTGCTTTGCTCGATCGCGACAGCAGCATGGACCTGGCACCTCTTTACGCAATCGCGTTCCGCTGCCACCGTACTCCCTTGGATGTGGATCGGGTCCATCGGTGGACTTGTCTGCGCGCTGGTTACGGTCTTCAAGAAGGAATGGTCTCCAGTGACCGCGCCAGCTTACGCGCTACTGGAAGGGCTGGCGCTAGGCGCCTTCTCGTCTATTCTCGAGCTGCGCTTCCCTGGAATTGCGATCGAATCGGTCAGCCTGACATTTGGCACTTTGCTGGTTCTTTTGCTCGCGTACCGCTCGGGCCTGATTCCAGTGACACAGAAGCTCCGGCTGGGGATCGTGGCTGCGACCGGCGCAGTCATGCTGTTTTATCTACTGCAATTCGGACTGGGCTTCTTCGGGGTTCACTTTACTTCAATCAACGGCTCAGGGCCGATCGGGATTGGCTTCAGCCTGATTGTCGTAGGAATCGCTGCGCTCAACCTGGTCCTCGATTTCGACTTCATCGAGAATGGCGTACGAATGGGCGCTCCAAAGTATATGGAGTGGTACGGTGCCTTCGGGCTTATGGTCACGCTGGTGTGGCTGTACCTCGAAATTCTCAGGCTGCTCACGAAGATTCGCGGACGCGACTAAAGTGCCGGGAATCTATTGGGGCTCTCATGTCCTGAGGAGGACTTGATCATGAATCGACGTAGCTTTTTACGCTCCGCTGCCGCCACAGCCAGCCTTGCGCTTACGAAGCCGGTTTTCGGCAAAAGCACGGCCACTTTAACCCACAAAGAACGTGTTGACCGTGCATTGGCGGGACAGGACCTTGACCGGCCCCCGTTCACCTTTTACCACCACTATAAGAGGCCGACACCGCAGTTAGAGGCCCAGGATCATTTGCAATTCCATCGCACCTACAATACCGACATAGTCAAAGTAATGAATGACTTTGACTATCCAAAATCGACCACCGGCAAGTGGTATGAGCTCAAGGCCGTGGACTCCCCATTTCCGGAACAACTGAGTACGCTCAAAATAATCCGCGACGGGCTGAATGGGGATGCGTACTTCATCGACACGATCTATGGCCCGTACATGACAGCCATGATATTGTTTGGGGCCGAACCGCAGTTTGTCAAACTAGGAAAGTCGGACGAGACGCGAGACGAGACCATCAGCGGCCTCCATGACTTCCAGAAGGCGAACCCAGACGGGTGGCATACTGCGTTGGAAGCCATTACGCAATCGACCCTCAATCACGTCCGGCATATCAAGGACATTGGGGCATCTGGAGCACTGGTCAGTATCTACAATGGGGAAAGCAAATTCGGTTCCGTTACCGACTATGAACGCTACAGCCGCCCCTATGACAAGCGTGTTTTTGATGCACTGGCTGATACGAAACTAACCGTCCTGCACCTGCATTATCTCGAGCGGCCCTACGTCGACCAGTTCAAGGGCTTCCATGCGCCGGTCGTTCAATACTCTGTAAAGACCAGCGGCATCCCCATCTCTGATATGCGAAAAGTGTACTCCCAGCCGATCGCCGGGGGAGTCGATGAGATCGATTACGACAAGCTGACAACATCGGAGATCCGGAAGCAGTGGACAGAGGCAAGGGAGCAGGCCGGGAGCAAATACATTGCTGCGCCGGGCTGCTCAGTTCCAGATGGCTCGACACCAGCCGAGCTTGCGCGTTTTCCGCGTTCTCTCGGTATATGAGAACGGCAGCTGTGTGCTGAGTTAGAACAATGTATCTACCTAGTTTCACGGAGTCTACAGGCGTCTGGTCTTGAAGGGGACGGGCTTTACAGGCTTGCGGAAAAACTCTCTGGTTCGAAGGGTACGGGCTTCAGCCCGTACCTCGGCGGGGCTGAAGCCCCGCCCCTTCAAGACCCGGCATAAAAGAATAGCCGACGAATCCTGGCCAGCGTCGCCAGGTTTTGTGAAAGAACTTCTAACTCAGGACGCCTACGCTTGGCGGGAGCCTTTGCGGCTTCTTGGCCGAAGACCACCCATAACATGACGAAAGAGATCATCGACGTATGCCTGGGAAAGCGGTCCAGCGCCGATCAGCAACCGGTAGTAGAGTCCGCCATACAAAGCATCGATGGTTGTGTCAAGGTCAATATCGGAACGCAGTTCCTCCTTGCCGATGGCGTCTCTTATCACTGCCTTTGCAGCTTCTCGCCGCGGCGCAATCCATCGATCGCGAAAAGCTTCTGCCAACTCGGGATCAAATTGCGCTTCTCCAAGTAAAGCCTTGATCAGCGGACCGAATTTGCCCCTGAATGCTTTAGCAAGTGCTTGCATCTGGATCTGAATGCTGTCGACTGACTTTTCACAAGGAACGAAAGCGATGCCGGGGCCAATTTCGTAGAAGAAAGCATCCATCACCACGGCCGCCTTGTTGGGCCAGCGGCGGTAGATCGTAGTCTTCGCAATCCCTGACTTCACAGACAGTGAGTCTATGCTCAATGCGCGAAAGCCGAGTTCATGAACTTCACTCAGCGCGGCCTTCAGTATAGCCACGTGGGCTTCATGGCTTCTTGGGCGTCCTTTTGGCCTACGCGCATCGGATCTGTCTCTCAAGTCTGGCAACCTCGGGTTCATGCTTCTGCAAATAGCATATAGTTTCTGATTCCCAGAAGCGCACAAACGTAGCGACAGAGTGACAAGAACAAAGCTTCCGTGCGGATTCAACGCCGATCTTTTTGCATCTTTAACGATCCTTTCCGTATCGTATTTGTATCGACTGGTTTGTCGGTGAGCGCTCGCCGTCTCACCCGGTGAGGAAGATCGTCAGTCCTCGATTGTGAAAGGACAAAGCCCAATGATCGCCAGGACTTTCTTTATTACGGGCGTCAGTTCTGGCCTCGGCCGGGCGCTGGCGACGGAAGCACTTACTGTTGGCCACCGTGTCGTGGGAACGGTGCGCAGTGAAGCGGCTCGCACGGAATTTGAGGCTCTCGCCCCTGGGCGGTCCTTTGGCGGTGTGCTGGAGGTAACGGACGACGCTGCGGTGCTGGCGGTTGTCGCCCAGGTCGAGGCCCAGATCGGTCCCATCGATGTTCTTGTAAACAATGCGGGTTACGGCCACGAAGGAACGATTGAAGCGTCGCCGCTCGAGGATTTGCGTAAGCAGTTCGAGGTAAATGTATTCGGTGCTGTCGCCGTGATTAAGGCTGTACTGCCGTACATGCGGCAACGCCGCCAGGGTCACATCGTCAATATCACTTCGATGGGTGGCATGGTCACCTTCCCGGGCCTTGGCTACTATCACGGCAGCAAGTTTGCCCTCGAAGGCATCTCGGAGACGCTCGGCAAAGAGGTGAAGGGATTCGGCATCGCGGTCACGGCTGTGGAACCGGGAGGGTTCCGAACGGACTGGGCGGGTCGCTCCATGGTTCGAGCGCAGCGGACGATCGCGGACTACGATGCCCTCATCGATCCATTGCTTGCGGCGCGTGCGGCACGGAGTGGCAAACAACTGGGGGATCCGGCAAAAGCCGCGCGTGCGATTCTCAAAGTTGTGCAGACCGCTAACCCGCCGGCTCACCTGCTGCTCGGGCCGGACGCGGTCAAAGCAGTCCGGGACAAGCTCGCCGCGCTGGAGACCGAGGTCGCGGGATCGGAAGCAATCTCAATGTCCACAGATTTTGATTGAACGCGATTCGTTAAACGGCCAATTTCCGGGCATATCGCGTTACGGTTCAAAAGCAACCATGGGCCCATTATCGGGGAGATTTTGCCCCCGGACGTCTCAATGTGCTCTGCAGGCCCGCGTTCGATCCCAGCGGCCAACCAGCTCAGATCGAGGTTTACAGGATTTTTTTAAATCCCGCGAGATTCCTGACAGATCAGATACCCAAGACTATTTAGAATTACGATACGTATCCTCTTCAATATCGTTTGTTCGCAAGGCTCGAGAAGCCCCTGTAAAGAACCGAGGAGACCACGATGTGGATCGTCAAAATAGCGCTCAGCCGGCCTTATACATTTATTGTTCTGGCTCTGCTCATTCTTATCCTGAGCCCGGTAGTTATTTTGAGGACGCCGACCGACATCTTCCCGGACATCAATATCCCGGTTATTGCCGTGTCCTGGACCTACACCGGCCTTAACCCGGAAGAAACCGAGGGGCGGATCACTACGGTTTATGAGCGCGTGCTCACTACGACCGTCGACAACATTGAGCATATCGAGTCCACGACGGTAAACGGAACGGCAATCGTCAAGGTGTATCTGCAACCGAACGCCAGTATCGATCGTGCAAACGCGCAGATCACCGCGGTCTCGCAGACCATCCTCCGCCAATTGCCTCAGGGCGCGCTCCCGCCTCTGATCCTCAACTACAGCGCGTCCACAGTCCCTATTCTGCAACTCGGTCTTTCGGGCAAGAATCTTACCGAATCCCAACTCAATGACATCGCTTTGAACTTCTTACGAACTCAGTTGGTCACCGTGCCGGGCGCCTCGGTTCCCTATCCCTTTGGCGGGAAGGTACGCCAGATCATGGTGAATCTGAATCAGCGATTGCTACAGGCGAAAGGCCTCTCGCCGAACGACGTCCTCACCGCTCTCGGCAACCAGAACCTCGTTTTGCCTGGAGGAACTGCCAAGATGGGCGACTTCGAATACGACGTCGACCTGAATGCAGACCCAAGGAGCATTCAGGAACTGAACGATCTGCCCATCAAGACTGTTGGAAGTTCCACCATCTATCTTCGGGATGTCGCAACGGTCAGCGACGGCTTCGCGCCGCAAACGAATATCGTCCGTCAGAACGGCAACCGCGGCGCGTTATTAACCGTGCTCAAGGCCGGGGACGCCTCGACGATCACCGTCGTTAAAGGTATCCGCCAGATATTACCCCGCGTCGCGCAGACTCTTCCCCCTGAACTTAAGATTCAGCCGCTCTCGGATCAATCGATCTTCGTTCGCGGCGCTATCGATGGCGTCATCCGTGAAGGCATCATTGCCGCGGCGCTCACAGGCTTGATGATCCTGATCTTTCTGGGAAGCTGGCGTAGCACAGTCATCATCGCGATCTCCATTCCGCTCTCCATCCTGACTTCGGTGATGGTGCTCAGCTTCCTGGGCGAGACAATCAACATCATGACGCTAGGCGGCCTTGCACTCGCTGTCGGTATCCTCGTCGACGACGCAACCGTCACCATCGAAAATATCGAGCGCCATCTTGAAGAGGGTGCATCGCTGCACGACGGCGTCCTCGACGGCGCGGCACAGATCGCCGTTCCCGCACTGGTCTCGACATTGTGTATCTGCATCGTCTTTCTACCCATGTTCTTCCTCAGCGGCGTAGCCAAGTACCTCTTTGTTCCGCTCGCAGAGGCGGTCATCTTTGCCATGATCGCCTCCTACATTCTGTCTCGTACACTCGTGCCGACACTGGCCATGTATCTACTGCAGGCCAAGCACCACGGTGGACAGGAATCGCGCAGTCCGTTCGTCCGCTTCCAACGCGGATTCGAGCGTCTTTTTGAAAGCCTCCGCCTGCACTATTCCTCTTTGCTCGCCAGACTCGTTTCCTTGCGTCTGGCCTTTGTTCCGATCTTCTTAATCGTATGCCTCTGTGCCTTCGCGCTCGTTCCCTTTCTCGGCCAGGACTTCTTTCCGGATACAGATAGCGGCCAGTTTATTCTGCACGTGCGCGCAAAAACGGGAACGCGTATCGAGGAGACAGCCCGTTTGGCCGACCAGGTGGAAACCAGCATTCGGCAGACCGTACCGCCGGCTGAGGTCGACAATATCCTCGACAACATCGGACTGCCATTCAGCAACATCAACTATGTTTACAATCGCTCGGGACTAACCGGGGCGGCCGACGCAGACGTCCTCGTCTCGCTGAAAAAAGACCACCATCGGACTGCGGACTATGTGCGCACGCTGCGTGATAAGCTCCCCCGCGAATTTCCCGGAGCTACGTTCTATTTCCTGCCGGCTGACATCGTGACGCAAACGTTGAACTTTGGCCTGCCTGCGCCTATCGACGTTCAGATCGATGGCCCCGACATCGAGGGAAATCACCGCGTCGCCGACAAGATGCTGGCCGAACTCAGACATGTCCGTGGCATTGCCGATCTGCGCGTTCAGCAGCAGTCCGACTATCCCAAGTTCCACATCTCCGTCGACCGTACCAAGGCCTCGCAGGCTGGGTTTACCGAGCGCGACATCGCCAACAGCATGTTGATCACGCTCAGCGGCAGCAACCAGGTCAACCCGATGTTCTATCTCAACCCCCGGAATGGAGTTTCATACAATCTGGTTACGCAAACGCCCCAATACGATATCCAATCCGGTCAGGATCTGCAGAATATTCCTATCAGCGGCCCCAGCCAGAAACGGCCGGCGATCCTGGCTGATGTTGCTTCTATTCAGCGCAGCAGCGAGCTGGGCTCCATCAATCACTACAATATCCGCCGCGTGGTCGACATCTATGCTTCGGTACAGGATCGGGATCTCGGCGCTGTGGGCCGCGATGTGAACCGTATCGTTGAGGCGAATCGCAAACTGCTGCCCCGAGGGAGTTTCGTGACCCTGCGCGGCCAGTATGGCACGATGGGTGGCGCCTACGCCGGCCTGATCGGCGGCCTAGGCTTTGCAATCATTCTGGTGTACCTGCTCATCGTAGTGAACTTCCAGTCATGGCTCGACCCTTTCATCATCATTACCGCGCTTCCTGCGGCGCTGGCGGGAATCGTGTTGTTTCTCTTCATCACCCACACCACGCTCAGCGTTCCCGCTCTCATGGGCGCCATCATGTGTATGGGCGTTGCCACCGCCAACAGCATCCTTGTCGTCTCCTTTGCAAAAGAGAGGCTCCTCCATCATAGTGATGCGGTGATGGCCGCAATCGAAGCGGGAACCACACGCTTCCGTCCCGTTATCATGACGGCATTGGCCATGATCATCGGCATGATTCCGATGGCGCTTGGCGTAGGCGATGGAGGTGAACAAAACGCCCCCTTAGGACGCGCCGTCATAGGAGGTTTGCTTTGTGCCACGATGGCCACGCTGGTCTTTGTCCCGTCGGTCTTTGCTCTGCTGCACGGACGGTTCGCTTCCCCGGATGCACAGCCGATAGCAGAGCCTGAAAACGAACCTATTCACGCGTAACCGGATGCGACTGGAGACCTACATGAGAACCATTGAGACCGAATCAGCTGAAGTGCACCAGGGCAATGAGAAGCAGCCCGCGCCGGTGCTGTCAAAGCCGTCGTCCCCGTGGCTGTGGATCGGCTTGGCGTTCGTGGTGATTGTTCTCGCGGTCGTCATCTATTCGGGCATTCATCAACGCGCCGCTTCAGAGAGCGCCCTGGGCAGCAGTACTGAGCGGGCTGCACTGCCGACGGTGAATGTCGTCCAGCCTACGTCAGAGGCTCTATCCCAGGAGGTTGTGTTGCCGGGAAACACGCAGCCCTTCAACGACACCCCGATCTATGCCCGTACGAATGGCTATCTCAAGCATTGGTATGTCGATATCGGCGCCCACGTCAAGCAAGGTCAACTGCTGGCGGAGATCGAAACCCCTGAAATCGATCAGCAGTTGGATCAGGCTCGCGCAGACTTGAAGAATGCACAGGCGAACGAACAACTGGCTCAGACTACCGCGGCCCGATGGCAGAACTTGCTCAAGACGAATTCCGTCTCCAAGCAGGAGACCGATCAAGCTGTGAGCAATCTCAGCGCGCAGCAAGCGTCGGTAGATTCCTCGGCCGCAAATGTCCACCGCTTGGAGCAATTGCAGTCTTTCGAAAAGGTCACCGCTCCCTTCGCCGGCGTCATCACCGCACGAAACACGGACATCGGCGCGCTGATCAATGCCGGAGCAGGCAGCGCACCGCAAGAGCTGTTCCACATGGCGGCGGTGAACACGCTGCGCGTGTACGTCGCCGTGCCGGAGGTCGATACAGACGCTGCGCAGACCGGAGCCAAGGCTACGCTGACGCTCGATGAGTTCCCCGGTGAGATATTTCCAGGCACCATCGTGCGCAATTCGGATTCCATCGATGCCGCCTCGCGCACTCTGAATGTTGAGGTGGATGTCGACAACACGCAAGGCCGTATCAAAACCGGTGCGTACGCCATGGTGCATCTCAAGCGCGCGCCAACGACGCACACGTCCGCGCAATCGCAGGCTCTGACCATTCCATCCAACACCTTGCTTTTTCGCTCCGAGGGCTTGCGTGTCGGCGTGGTTCGCGATGGCCGCGCAGAGCTTGTGCCGGTCACCATCGGTCGTGACTTTGGGGCCACCGTCGAAGTGGTAGCCGGTCTTCAGCCAACCGACCGGGTCATTGTCAATCCATCGGACTCGCTTACCAGTGGGACTCCCGTTGAGGTGGGTGCCGCTAAGACGGGAGCCTCCAGGTGAAAAAGCATTTCGTCCTGACGATTGCGTGCTCCGTAAGCTTGCTTGTGGCTGGCTGTATGGTTGGTCCGAAATACGCCAAGCCCACAGTTCCTATGGCTCCGGGCTTCAAAGAACAGCCGCCGGATTCTTTTCAGAAGAGCGATGACTGGAAGCCCGCTCAACCGGGCGATCAGACGCTTCGCGGCAAGTGGTGGGAGATCTTCGGTGACCCACAGCTCAATGCGCTCGAAGAAGGGCTGACCGTATCCAACCAGAACCTGAAGATCGCAGAGGACCGCCTGCGGCAGGCCCGCTCGATGATCCGTTTCAATCGCGCTGCCGAGTTCCCCACCATCTCCACCGCGCCCAGTATTGCCAATGAGCGGGACTCCGCGCATCAGCCTTACTTCCCTGCTTCGGTGGCCAACAATAACACGGGCAACTTCACGCTGCCTTTCGACCTGTCGTATGAAGTCGATCTATGGGGACGAGTCCGGCGCACGGTGAGCGCCTCGCGCGAAGAAGCCCAGGCGACCGCGGCCGATCTGCAGACCGCCAATCTCAGCCTGCACGCGGAATTGGCAGTCGACTACTTCGAGCTACGCAGCGCCGATTCGCAAAAGCAACTTCTCGACGACACCGTCAAGGCGTATATGGATGCTCTGCAACTTACGCAGAATCGTTTCGAGGGCGGAGCTGCTGCCAGATCTGATGTCGCCCAGGCCCAGACACAACTCGACGGGGCGCGGGTTCAGGATACTGACGTGACCGTGATGCGCGCTCAGTATGAGCACGCCATCGCCACGTTGATCGGCAAGCCTCCGGCAGAACTCAATATACCGCCTGCACCGCAACTGAAGCTACAGCTGCCAGCCATACCCGTAGGTCTGCCTGCCACTCTGCTCGAACGCCGGCCCGACATCGCTGCCGGTGAACGGCGCGTCGCGGAGGCGAACGATCAGATCGGCATAGCTCGCGCTGCATTCTACCCAACACTGGTAATCAGCGCCACGGGCGGATTTGAGGGAACCTCAATAACGAATTGGTTCAACTGGCCCAGCCGTTTCTGGGCGGTTGGGCCACAGATGACGCAGATTCTCTTCGATGCCGGCCGGCGGCGGGCCGTTTCGGAGTCGGCAACCGCGAACTATGACGGGACCGTAGCTGCCTATCGGCAAACAACCCTCTCCGCCTTCCAGGAGGTCGAGGATAATCTTGCCGCATTGCGCATACTCGAGAAGGAGGCGCAGCAGCAAGAGCAGGCCACACTATCCGCGAAGGATTCTCTTCAACTCTTTACAAACCGCTATCAAGGCGGAGTCGATAACTATCTGCAGGTCATTACTGCACAAACCGTGACGCTGACGAATGAGCGGAATGAAATCGACATCACACGGCGCCGTATGGATGCCAGCGTCCTTCTCGTCAAAGCTGTTGGCGGCGGGTGGGATACGACGCAACTGCCGAGTTTCTCCCATCCTTGACGGTGTTCTTCCCGGCAAGGGTGGGAAGATACGAATCTCGGTGCACACAACCGTCGGGTTCAAGGATGGGGCACCCGCTTTTTCGCGGCGCCCCCAACGGTGCCCAACACAACGCGATCGCGAGGAGATACCATGCCAGAAAACATACTCAACAAGGACACGGCGAGAATTGGGTTCATCGGACTGGGACTCATGGGAAGCCGGTTGGCACAGCACTTGCACTCGGCCGGGTGGAATATTCAAGCCTGGAATCGTAGTCCCGAACCGGCAAAGGCGCTAAGCCGTGAGGGGGTAATGATCGCAGCATCGCTTGCGAATCTGGTTGCCAGTTCAGATGTAGTTCTTTCCTCCTTGGCCAACGATGCAGCTGTCCGCTCGGTTTATTTCGATGGCGGCGGTGTATTTTCTCTCGTAACGCCCGGGACCATCGTTCTCGAAATGAGCACGATCTCGCCTGAGCTGTCGCGCCATCTCCATCAAGAGGCATCGAACCGGGGAGTTCACCTCCTCGATGTGGCTATCTCCGGATCGACACCGGCGGTGGAAGCGGGAACGATCACACTGCTGGCCGGCGGCGATCAGATTATCTTCGACAAGTGCACAGCCATCTTCGAATCCATTGCCAAGCAATGGTTCTTAATAGGGCCTGGGTCTTCCGGCATCCTGATGAAGCTGGTTGTCAATCTTCTCCTCGGCGTCGACATGCAGGCGATCGCCGAAGCTATCTCGCTGGGAGAGCATCTGCGGATTGACAGGGGCGTTTTGCTCGATGTTCTATCCAGAACGACTGTCATATCTCCGGCATTTGTGGGCAAATTCCAAAAGATAAAGAACAACGACTACTCCCCGGAATTCCCGCTGCGGCTGATGAGCAAAGACATGGATCTGGTGATGGATGCCGCCAGGGCATCAGGTGCGGATTTGCCCGCGGCAAGAGTGGCCCAATCGGTGCTCGCCGCCAATCTTTCTTCAAGTGGAAATCTGGACTTGTCCGCCATAACGCCAGCCGTCGTCAGTCTGGAAACGTCTCGATAGCACTCGGTTCCACCGCATCGGGAATCCCGAGATCGCCAGAGTCTTGTGCACGACATCTCGATCGTTATACATTTTGCCACTATATATCTGGCATAATGTAGGTAGGAGATCAAACCATGAACCCGGCCAATGTACAGATCGGAGACTGGCTCGGCCTCCAGGCCCCGCTGACGGAGACGGAAATTCTTCGCCTCGTGGAAGGGCAACTTGCTCCGACGGTCATCAAGCGCTTGATTGCGCTTGGTCTGGAGCAGGCGGAAATTGATGCGGCTATTATTCCCCGGAGAACCCTTCAGCATCGTCGATCCCGCCGTCAGAAGTTGACGGTGGAGGAATCCGACCGTGTGTTGCGTGCGATCCGGGTACTTTCTCTGGCAGAATCCGTCTATGGAAACCGGGAGCGCGCCTTGGCCTGGATGCGCAAGCCTCACGCGCGCCTCGATGGACGGGCTCCGCTCTCACTTCTGAACACCGACACCGGAAGCCGGATTGTTGAAGAACTGCTGGTACAGATTGATGAGGGCATGTTCGTTTAAATGGTTCTTTGGAGAATCAGCCGCCATCGCGATCTCAGCGGATTGGGTGGACTGAAGGTTCCCGGCCGTTGGCACTATGCGGGGCAACCCATTGTCTACTTGGCCGGAACCCCGGCTTCGGCGCTACTGGAGGTATGTGTTCACACCAGCGCGAACGACGTGCCGCCGGAATTTACATTGCTCAAGGTTGAGGGACCGGATGTAGAATTCCCCGTTATTAAACCTGAAGAGCTGCCGCACGAATGGCGCACAGACCAGGAAGCAACTCGCGATCTGGGCACGGCTTGGCTCCGCAAGAAGCAGACCATTCTGCTCCAGGTACCCAGTGCCATCGTGCCGGCAACGGCAAATTTTCTCTTCAACCCGTCGCATGTTGATGGCGCAAAGTTTTTTGTTGCCGAGGCTTTCTCTTATCCGATTGACTACCGTCTTAAGACGTAGCAGAAGAGATGTTGAGAACAATCACAACCCGGCGGACCACTGCAGCGGTCGTCGCAGGCTGCGCGCTTGCTTTCGCCGGAACTTTGTTTGGCGCGCTGTACGCACAGCGTCCCTTCCGCCAATACCCTTCTGTGGAATATGGCGAATCCGTGCCGCTGCCCCCGGACTGGCACCGGTCGGCCGAGTGGGCCGTCGCCCGCTTGATGTATCCTCCGGGCCCCTTGGACGGCTACCGTGGCAGATTCGATGGCGACTGGCGGGAAGGACTCTCTCTTTGGACGCAGGACTATCCGCGCGCGGACCGCGCATTCGCGCAGTCGGTCCGGCGTTTGACCCGTGTCGACGCTCGCTCCGTGGAGCAGGCGGTGAACCTGGACGATGGCGATGAGATTTACAACTGGCCTTGGCTTTACGCCGTCCAGGTGGGCGAGTGGGGTCTGACCGAGCCCCAGGCAAAGAAGCTTCGCGACTACCTGCTTCGCGGCGGCTTTTTCATGGCCGATGATTTCCACGGATCCGAGGAACAGGCCTATTTCGAACAAACCATGAAGATGGTTTTCCCGGAACGCCTCATCGTGGATATCCCCAATAACGACCCCATCTTCCACACCGTCTTCGATTTGGATGATCGGTACCGGATCACGGGCGCGGAGCACCTGGGCACTGGCTACAAGAAAGATGGGAAGGTCGCGCGATGGGAAGGCATCTATGACGATAAGGGCCGGGTCATGGTGGCGATTTCCTTGAATTCTGACATTGGTGATTCCTGGGAATGGTCCGACACTCCTAGCTATCCCCTGAAGTTTTCCGACCTCGGAATCCGCATCGGCGTGAATTACGTCGTCTACGCGATGACCCACTGAACCAACTGCGGGCTTCTGTAACGCAAGGCGCAAGAATGAAACCCGTCGTTTGCCGGAGCGGATGATAGTGAAGTAGATTTGACAGGTCATTGCTGGCATTCATGAAGAGGGAGAACCATGAAGTATTTCCTGTTATTGGCAAGCCTAATGATGGTCGTGAGCACTGCCTCGGCCCAATCGCCTCCAGAAACAGCAACCGGCAAGGTCGGCGGCGCAACGCTCGTGATCAAGTATGCCGCGCCATCGGTTCGAGGGCGCCAGATCTTTGGAGAGGGTGGTCTGGTGATGCGGGACCCGACGGCTCCGATCTGGCGCGCCGGCGCAAACGACGCCACGTCTTTTCACACCGATGCAGATTTGGATATCGCCGGCCTGGCGGTGCCGAAGGGCGACTACACCCTCTTTGTCAACGTGAAAGATCCCGATGCCTGGGAACTCGTCATCAGCAAACAGACCGGGCAGTGGGGCTTGAACTACGATCCTTCTCGGGACCTTGGGCGCGTGAAAATGGAGATGACAAAGCCCCCGGCTCCCATTGAAACGCTGAAGTACACGATCACCAGCCCGGGCGGCAAAAAGGGTACGATCCAACTGGCGTGGGAAAAACACGTCGCCTCGGTGCCCGTCACGGCCAAGTAGCCGCCGCGACCCATGCCCAGAATGCCAGCCTGTGAGCTGGCGTCACCAGGGTTCACATGTGAGGCAATGGACAGTACGCGCCGTGAAACCGCTTAGCGCGGATCGACAAGACCCATGGCAATCATTCCCAGCCCGGCGATGCTTGGCAGAAAGAAATAATCTCCGCCGCGCATCTCGACGAAGTTCGGCAGGCTGCTGCAGATAAACGGAGGGTTCGCCGAGTTCGCGTCCCCCTGGAGAACAAACCTGCCACGTCCGCCGTGGTTGCCCATCAAAATATCTTTGTCGTTGCCCAGATGGGCGTCGTTGCCGTACTCGATCCACTGCCGCTGCACGAACTCAAATCGGCAGACTAGATTCAATCCCTGACTAAGCACCGCCGAGAACGCGTCGATGTATTGGTTCCAGGTTCCGTTGAAGTTGCTGAAGAAAAGCAGATAGTCGTATTGGAGATCTTCCTTGAACTGCCCCTTTCCCAGAAAAGGTAACCGCTTGCGGGGCAGAACGACCCAGTGGGCGAACTCGATGAACGAAAGATCGATTAAGTCCTGCTGCAGCGGCCCAAGTTGATTTGTCTCAGCCCTTTCCCTGTGCGGCGATGAATTCAGCTGAGAGCGCTTGGGCGGGGAGTAGAATGACCCGCACGTAGTACATCCGGACGCGGCGCTACGCCTCGCCCACATCCAAAAGACGGACCGGCCTTCCGTTGTTTGGTGCCTGGAGTCCGTCCAAACTCCGGGCCATCGCGTCCGGAAGGAGCTGGTATGAGTAACGCCCCAAAGAATCCTGGCCTGGATGGCCGTGCCCGCGAGAAAAGCGGGCAGATTGACCACAAGCATCCCACCACCAAAATCAGGCACCTGCGCGAACACTACGGCCAGCACTTCGCCCCCCGATTGGGACGGCGAGCGCACTCTGGGTGAGCTACTCAAGGAAACCAAGTTCGAGTCGCTGACCCAATACGTCAGACACCACGGCCACCAACCTGCGAGCCAAACCTAGCCGGCTATTTTGAGTTCGGCCGAAGACTCTTAACAGACGGGCGTGGCTTACCGGCCGCGCCCGAACCATATGGCGCGCCGGAACGCTCTTATGCTGGCTATGCTTCTCTAGAGCGGTTTCACGATTGCACGGCCAGATAGAAATCGTGAGATGCGGTTTTCCTGGGGAGAAAACCACGAAACCGTCTTTCGCTTCGATCTGACAACTGCCGTGAAACCTCTCTATTCGTCCGGCAACGCCAGTTTACTAATCATTGCAATTGGCAGTCCCATGCAGAGGATCGGAGCGAACACAGCGTTGACCAAGACCGGAATACTGAATACCGGATGCCCAACCTCACGCGAAAGCGGTAGAACAGCATAGTTCATGACCGCATAGATAAGGAGGCCGTACAGTGTTCCGGCAACGATCGCATACCGCCTGAGGACAGGAACTTTGAAGGATGAGACGGCGAACAGTGTTGCCCAGACGAAGGTGATGAAGTAATGAATCGCCAGCCCCAGTAGCGCGATGGGCGCGCCGCCGTGAAACGCCGAAGGACCAAGGAGCCCGCTCGCGATCGCCTGCAAG
The DNA here is from genome assembly GCA_003152195.1 of Acidobacteriaceae bacterium. Taxonomy (GTDB): domain Bacteria; phylum Acidobacteriota; class Terriglobia; order Terriglobales; family Acidobacteriaceae; genus PALSA-350. The sequence goes on along the minus strand of PLZN01000137.1, from coordinate 20,580 downwards.
AGCACTGCGGCGGTGTTCCGCGAATGCGGTAGAAGAGAAGCGCGTCGGAAATGTCGAGCGTTCCGGCAACCAGAACGCAGAGCGCGACTGTTTTCAGCGAAGATCGCTGTTCGTGTCGGAGCAGCCTTGCTCTACTGCGCATCAGGTGAGTATTCCACATCCTGCCACGCCCACGGGGACGGCCTACCACCACAAGGGCAAGGGCCTGATGGGTTCAGGCGAAGAGCTGGTGCTTAAGACACAGATGGTTGTGTGAGAAATGGAGGCGCGGGATGGAATTGAACCACCAACCAAGGCTTTGCAGACCTTCCCCTTTTCGTTTTGGGTTCCGCGCCATCTTGAGACGACCGACTGACCACCATCAAGAAAGAAAGGCTGGCAATCGAATCCGGTCTAATGAATGTAATCGAACAGGGTACGTATGGGCCACCATTTTTGAGACACAGATGGGGCTATCGTAACCAGTGACAGGGTACTGAAGTAGGGGTCTCGAAAGTTTAGGATTCTCGGGTACTGGGATGCACGCAGCAATGATACATGCCAAGGCTGTGGACGCGGCATCGCCGGTCTAAGCTTGATGTTCCGCATGAGGCAAATACGGGTTGAACGGTTGACATCATGAACAGTTACATTCTGCGCGGACTAACTGGAATCGGCTTATTGTTGGTGCTTTCGACCATAGGTTGCAAAAACCCCGCCCCATCAACTGTTGCTCCGCATAGCGATACGGAGGCGCGTCCAAGCAGCCGTGCGTATCAGCCACAGGACAGCTCTAATTACGCCAGGAACGATGAGCGAACGGACAGGCGCCGTCCGCGCCGTGGACGTCCGGAGGAGCAGGCGGCACCGGGGCAATTCGACTTCTACCTGCTGAACCTTTCGTGGTCGCCGGAGTTCTGCGCAACCCACGGTGACAGTCCGGAGTGCGGGCGTAACCTGGGTTTTGTCGTGCATGGACTGTGGCCGCAAGATGCGAGCGGCGACTATCCCCAGCATTGCAGTGATACGCCCGGCCCGGCCAATCCGCAAGCCGACACGGATGTTATACCGACAGCGAGCCTGGTAGAGCACGAGTGGCAGACGCACGGCACATGCTCGGGGCTAGGGGCCGACGATTATTTTGCAGAAATTCATAAGGCATATGCCGCAGTGAAGCTGCCGGCGAACATCGGCGCGGGTGGTGATGTCAATGGCGTCACTCCAGACGACCTGCTGTCGCGATTTGCGGCGGCGAATCCTGGCTACCCGGCGGGGAGTTTCGCGCTGAGCTGCGGCAATAACCAGCTGACGGCGATAGAGATCTGCCTAACGAAAGACCTGCGTCCCGAGGCCTGCCAGGGAGTGCGGTCCTGCCGGGCTAGCGTGGTGAAGGTAACGCCACGATAGGGCGGCAGTAAAAAGCACGATAATAGGCCCGAGCCTAGTAGAGAAGCATCTCGGGTGGCCGGGCCTTTTGGGCGCCCGGCCCCATGTCGATCACCCAATCGATCCCGGCAATGACTCGCATATCATTAATTCAGACGATGCAGGGCTACCGATGTCCAATACCTTGTCACGCAGTATGAGTATCCTTTCTCGTATTTGGTCCACTTCCGGGAAATAGCGGCCAACACCTTCGATCACAATAGCCCCCGACATTCCATCCAAAGATTGTTGGTAACTCTCTCCATGAGGATGAGTGTGATACCAGTAGAGACCGGAGGTTGGTCGAGGGGGATGTCGACTGCATAGTTTAGGGATTCTCCGGGCATTGCCATCATGGCAATTACATCGTCTTGCGGCGAGTTTGGTGAGACATGGAGGCCGTGGAAGTGTAAATTCGTCATGTTCCTGCACGGCCCGTCGACGCATAGCTCCTTCGAGTCCTTGGACATCTCGTTGACATATGTGATCTTTATGATCTGTCCCGGCTCTGCTCGAATCACCGGCGGATCTTCTCCGCCCCTGAAGCCAATTGAGGCAAGACCAGTCCTTGGATCATTGATCGCGGACAATCTAACCGGTGATCGCGCGTCAGGGGGGGGTCTGGATAGTTCGCTGAGTATTCGAAACCATGCTCGTGGCCTCAACGCGCCCTGACCTTGGATCCAACAAATCCACGCCGCGTTGTCCCGGTAGACCTTGCGTACCACCGCACGCCATGGCGAGCAATAGGGTCTCAGCAAAAAAGCGAGTTCGCATATTACTCCTCCCGGCTTCGGTTGGGATACCTTCACATGCTTCCTAATTTATCTCAGACACGGAATGAAGCAAGCGCCACCACTCTCTGTGGCACAGTGAACGGCAAAACCTGCCGGATGCTTTCTTTGATTTGGCCACGGTTCATTTGCTCGCAGTCGATGAAAGCCCTCGAGCCAAAGCATCCTCATTCCTCGTTTGTGAGAGCCCTGCGGCATCCACAATCGCGCAAGGATCGGCTACTCCTTCCGCGGAAACAGGAACGTCAGCATCGGACCGACGCGTTGGGCCCAGGCGGATTCCGTGTGCTCCGCATCCTCCGCTTCGAAATAAGCCAGGTTTTCGCCGAGTTGCCAGCCTTTTTTGATCAGCCAATCGCGCAGCGTCCGCGCATCTGGCACTGCTTGCGTTGATTCTTTCGTGCCCATGTCCAACCAAATTCGTAGTTCAGGTCTCTCTGCAAGTGCCGCAACTGTCTTGAGAATCGCCCGGTTCCGCCACCAGACCGAGGGAGACATCACGGCCAGCCTGGCGAAGACAGATGGATACCGTAAACCCAGGTACAGGGTGACCAATCCGCCAAGGGAGGAGCCTCCCATTCCGCAGTTCTCCGCTCCGGGCAGCGTCCGGTACTGCTCATCGACGAAGGGCTTCAGCTCCTCGACCAAAATCCTGCCATACACATCCGCCTGCCCGCCGCCTAGCCGCCTGTCTTCGACCGGCGTGTACTCATCGATCCGGCTATCGCCTGTGTTGTAGATGCCAACGATGATGAGCGGCTCAATCGCGCCAGACTCGGTCAACGCGTCCGCGGTTTCACCCATGCGCCAATAGTTTCCCTTGATGAATGAGGTCTCGGGATCAAACAGGTTCTGGCCATCCTGCATATAAAGCACGGAAAAGCGCCGTTCCGGCACGGCCTTGTACATGGCCGGAACGTAGACCAGCAGGTCATGCTTCTCCTCCACCAGCCTTGAGGACAGTTGTTCGTGCTTGCGCAGGCGCGCCGCCAAGTCGCTCGCGGCGATGGGAGGTTGGTCGTTGGAAGGCAGAGGTGCAGCTTGGTCGTTGGCTATGACGGGTTCCGTCGACATTCTGTAGAATAGCCGAACCATATCTTGCTGAGCCACGCCATTCTTGGCCCCTCTCGCTATGGATTCGCGCACCGTGGTTCTTTAGATTAGCGTACCCGGATTTCCTACTGCGCGGCACCATTGATGGCCTCGTGTGCGGCTTTCTTTGAGGAAAGCCGCATGAAGTTCGCTGATCCCGCCAACCCCGACAGGAAATCCGGGGTGAATTGAATTCTGTTCCCAAGAGAACCAAAGACGAGGAGTAAACACGTGCAGCGCGAATACCATCGCTGGTGGTCCAAAGATCTCGAACGCGACATGGAGCTGTTGCGCTTTGGTCACGGGGGAACGAAGGTGCTGGTCTTCCCCACTTCCATGGGTAGATTCTTTGAGTATGAAGACAACGGCATGGTTGCAAGTGTGGCCGATCGCGTCGATAGCGGCCAATTGCAGCTTTATTGCGTTGACAGCGTAGACGGGGAGAGTTGGTACAACAAGCATTCGCACCCCTATTGGCGCGTGCAGCGGCATATGCAGTATGAACGCTACATCGTGAACGATGTGCTGCCTCTGATGTGGAAGAAGAACCAGACGCCGCGACTTATCTCCACCGGTTGCAGCTTCGGCGCCTATCACGCCGCGAACTTCGGGTTCCGCCACCCGGATGTGGTCACGGGAATCGTAACCATGGGCGGGGCCTTCGACATGAAGGACTTCGTCGACGGCTGGTATAGCGAAGACCTTTACTTCAACAATCCTCCCGACTATCTCGGCAACTGCGCCGATCCATGGAAGTACAACCACATCCGCACGGTGCTTGCTACGGGCGAGTGGGACATGTGCTGGGAAAAGAATGAGCGCTTTGCTGCGGTCCTGCGAAACAAGGGCATCCGGCATGAGCTATACGTCTGGGGCGACCGCAGCTTCCATGCCTGGCCCTGGTGGCGGCCTATGGCAAGGATGTATCTGCAGTAGACTCGCAGGCAATCGGCGTTTTCTTACAATTGCCCTGTGTTCTCGCCTATAGCATTGTCACTTTAGGTGTAATCGGGGAAACCGGGCTTGGCGCAGCCGTACCATCAAAGAACGGCTGCACATAACCACCGTCTACCAACGCCCCGTAAGAGTGAAAATGCTGCTTGGCTGGAGTCTTATGAACGAGACCGTCATCGAGTGCGTGCCCAACTTCTCCGAGGGCAGCGATCACGATAAGGTGCGAGCGATCGTGAACGCCATGCGTGTGGAAGGCGTCTCGCTGCTGGATTGGTCTCTCGACGGCGACCATAATCGTTCGGTGGTGACCATTGCCGGTCCTCCCAAGGCGGTGGTGGAGGCAGCTGTTCGGGCCGCCGGCAAGGCGGCGGAGCTCATCGATCTGACCGCGCAGCAGGGAGTTCACCCCCGTATCGGCGCGACCGACGTCATTCCTTTCGTTCCCGTGTCCGGTATCTCGCTCGCGCAGTGCGCCCTCCTCGCTCGCCAGGCGGGGCTGGAGATCTGGAACCGCTACAACATCCCGATCTATTTCTACGAGGCGGCCGCCTCCCGTCCCGACCGGGCGCTGCTCGAAGAGGTGCGCCGGGGACAGTTCGAAGGCCTGCGCGAGCTGGTCTTGCGGGATGCCGCGCGGCGCCCCGACCTCGGAGGCCCCGAGCTACACCCCACCGCTGGGGCGAGCGCAGTGGGAGCGCGCAAGTTCCTGATCGCCTATAACTTGTATCTGGACCGGCCTGACGTGACTGCGGCGCGGGCCATCGCCAAAGCTCTACGGGCCTCCAATGGGGGCCTGGAAGGGGTCAAGGCCATGGGCGTGCTGGTCCAGGGGAGAGCCCAGATTTCCCTTAACATCACCGACTTCCGGCTCACTTCGGTAGGGCAGGTCTTTGCCGCCGTGGGTCGCCTGGCGGCGGCGCATGCTACCAAGGTTGTAGACGGCGAACTCATCGGTCTACTTCCGGAAGAGGCTTTTGAGCGTGATAGTGAGTGGATACGTCTAATAAGAGGATTCAAACCGGAAGACAGGATCCTCGAGCGGCGGCTGAAGCAGCCACTGGATTGGCCAGTTGCCGGCGCCAGCAAAGCTTAGCTCCTAGCTACAAGTCAATCGCAGGCCTAAGATAGAGATACTGGGCCAAGAAACGAATAATGTAGTCCTCCCACGGAAGGAACGACCCATTGATCCATTTCACGAAACAAATGCAAACGAGCGCGATCGGTATTATCGCTGTTGCCTTGACACTACCCGCTACAGCCGCGCAACTTGGTCAAGACGCGCGCGCCGCAATTCCTAAAGATGTTCAGCAGTTGATCGTGGTCGACTATCACGCCATGCAGAACTCGCCCGCCGCGATGGATTTGAAGGCGCGTGTGCTTCCTCCCGAGCTGAAGCAACTGGAGCAGGCTCTGCGGACGTCCGGCCTCGATGAGAACCATGACATTGAAGAGCTGGCCTTCGCTTCTTTCCGTAGCGGCCAGGGCACCCGCATCGTAGGCTTGGCGCAAGGCCAGTTCTCGCTGGTCGACATCCTGGCCAACTTCAAAAAGCGGAAGGTGAAGCCGATCGTCTACCGGGAAAATCGCGTATATCCCATGGGCCAATCCGGCATGCAAGTGGTTTTCCTGAATCCGACGACGATGGTCTTTGGGCAGACGGACGCGCTCAAATCGGCGCTCGATGCGCGTGATGGATTGGCACCCAGCTTTCTGAACAACAGGACCATGCTGGACCAGATGCAATCCGTCGATGGCGACGCTGTCTGGAGCGTTCTGGACCAGGAGGGCACGCAGACAATGATGCGCTCGGTGCTGGGCGACGCTTCCCAATTGACCGACTATGACACGGTGAAGAAGCGGCTCCTCAGTTCTCGCTACTCGATGAGCTTCGACAACGGGGTCAAGTTCTCCCTCGACGTGATTACGCCGGACACTATTTCCGCCGCCACTATGGCTTCACTGCTCAATGCCGCGGCCCTATACAAGAAAGTGAGTGGTACGGCAACGGAGAAGCAGGCCATTGACGAGACCACCATCAACTCCAGCGGTGGGACGCTGGATGTGCGCTTTGCCTCCTCGGACAGCCAATTTTCCAGTCTGCTGCAATCGAGTCTCTTCCAGTCGGTGGTGAAGTAGACGGCGATTCTTGATACGCAGTGCTTTAGGGACCCCTGTCCCCGGTTTTGTAGCAAACAGGCTCTTAATGAGCGAAGGGAACCGGCTTCAGACGCTGCGGAAAACACGATCAATGAAGGGTACGGGCTTCACANNAATGTGGGCTTTAGCCCCTGAGGGAGCGCAAGCGGACTTTACTCAGAGAACCTTCATTGCCGGTTGGTCAACGTGGGCGTCCAGGTGACTGTGCCTCGCGCATCGATGTTCACCAAGAGCGAGCCCTCCTCACCCTGGTCCACCTTGGGGCCTTCGGATGTGCGGTTGTGACCCAACGCATCCTGGTATTGCAGGGATAGCGGCCCGGATCCTTGAATCTTGAAGCGGTAGTGATACTTGGCGCCGGAATCCAGCATGTTCGCGCCGAAGCTGGCGCTCGGATAATCGAACTCCATCACGCGCATGACGGGACCCTGATTCACAATGGTGACCTCGACGAAACGCGAGTGGCAGCCGGCGCACAGCATCAGCAACCCAAGATACGCGAAGAGGAGAAACCTCACTCGGGAATTCCCCCTTGCCAACAAACCATGGGTGTTCCATACCCCGGATTTCCTATTGTGCTTGGTGCGCTCAACGAACTTCATGCGGCTTTCTTTATAGTCATACACCGGCGTTGCCGACCCGCGCGATATGAAACGGGTTTGTTTCTTATCAGACCGGGGACTGGCTTTGAAGGGGCGGGGCTTCAGCCCCGCCGTGAGACCTAAGCAATGTGAGAGGCTTCAGCCGCTGAGGGATCGTCCGTTGGCTGGCCGAATGCTTCCCTCTGCGGCTAAAGCCTCGAACTTCGACCTTTTAATGGACGGGCTAAAAGCCCGTCCCCTTCAAGACCAGACGCGGGATCAAACGGGTTTGTTTCTTCTCACAAAGCCGCACACGCGAAACCACGGTGCTGCACTTGCCAGTTTTCGGCCATCGTTGAGAACCCTAAGTCTCGACCCTCCTTCGTGGGCGGAAAGCTCAGATTCGCTTTCTGATCCCCAACCTTGCGCAAAAGAAGTACGAGATAGAGATTCGCCTTGAGGCGAATCCCCCAAGTCTAAAGATTGCAATGACTTAATGTAACCCTTCATGAAATCACTTGAGTTTCCGCTCCTAAATCAATCCACGCTTTTCACATCTTTGCAAAAGGTCACCGTAGCGCGCTCGTCGTTCTCGGACCGGGACAACTCTCTATTTTGCACCGGGTGAGCGGGGCATCACTTTCTATATCCCTCCAACAAAGCCGCGACGGCTCCTAATGCGCGGTCGAGGACTTCATGGCTGGGAACGGGAAATCGGAGATAGCTCTCGCCTGTCCGCTCATCACGGCGAACAAACGACAGGCCGGAAGTGCCCGTGGCAGGCGTCGCGCGGGAAGTCACGGCCAGTTGTTCAAGGACAGAGAGCCCGGTTGTCAGCAATGCGGACCAGAGATCACCCGTTGCCGATGGCGAGGAGGCCGCAGCGGAGGAGACCGGCCGCCTTGGTTTATCCCTGCGCGCCGCTTCGCCCTCGACAACATCACGGTCTGCCGTGCTTTCCGGAGGATCTTGCGCTGGCGCCTGGGGAATCGAGCCGGCCGCCTGCTCCACTGTTTCCATGAAGCGGGTCAAACGGCTGCCGCCCAGGAAAACTTCCTTCTCGCCGCCATCCAAGACACCGGCGAAAAGGGATTTCTTGAATTTCAGAAGCGAGAGCATTCCCTCCTCGATGGTTCCCTGAGCGATAAAGTTCAGAACTCGAACCGGTTGTCGCTGACCCAGCCGATGTACCCGCCCGATCCGCTGCTCCAGCACCGCCGGGTTCCAAGGCAGGTCCATGTTGACTACCACTGAGGCGTGTTGCAGATTAAGGCCAACGCCCCCAGCGTCCGTTGAGAGAAACGCTCTGCAACGCCCGTCCTCACGGAAGCGGTCTATTAGTGTCTTGCGTTGCGGGCTTGGCAGTCCGCCGTGGAACACCACATGTCCCCACCGCCGCGACTGAAGCCGCCGGACAAGCAATTCGTGCATCCGCAACCATTGGCTGAAGATCACTACCTTCGTGCCGGGCTGCTCCAACATCTCACCCAGCACCGTCGCCAACTCATCGGCTTTGACGCCGAAATCAGTTTCGTGATCGAGCAGGTAAGTGCTGTCGCAGCTCATCCGCATGTTCTGCAGGGCGATCCTCAAGCGCCGTTGGTCGGCTTCAGAAAGAAAGTGGAGCCGGCGCCACTTTGCGACAATGCGGCCAACCAACTCCCGATTTTCTTCGTGGTGAGTCATCTGCTGCGGGGTCATCGGCACGAACAGGTATTTGTCCAGCCGCTTGGGGAGTTCATGCAGAACCTCATCCTTCTTGCGGCGGATGAGGATCGGCGCCAGGGTCTTTCCGATCGAATCCAGGTTCTTGTAGCCGACCACTCGTCCGGTTTCCGGATCGTGGCTCTGATGCTGGGCCAGAAATCGAAATGTCGGACCGAGGCGGTGCCGGTCCACAAACTCCACGATCGAGACCAACTCTTCCAGGCGATTTTCCAGCGGCGTCCCGGTAAGCACGATTGCGTACGGCGAAGCGAGGCGTTTCACGGACCGGGCCGCGCGGGTATTCCAGTTCTTGATGCGCTGGGCCTCGTCCAGAATGACGACATCGGGCGACCACGCAGCGATCAGATCAAGATCGCGATGGAGCGTGTCATAGTTGGTGATCTTATAGAAAGCGCCGGCGGCAAACAGTTGCTCCCGCCGGCCGCGTAACCCGCCAATCACCTGTGTCGAGCGAGGAGCGAATTTTCCGATTTCGAGCTGCCACTGGTGCTTCAGCGAGGTAGGGCAAACGACCAGGACGCGTTCCACGCCGAAGTGCTCGGCCATGATCTCGACCGCGGCAATGGCCTGAATGGTCTTGCCCAGCCCCATTTCGTCGCCGATGAGGCAGCGGCCCGCCCGGGCGGCGAACATTGCGCCCTCACGCTGATATCCGTACAGCGGTACACGCAGAAGCTTGTCGAACTGGGGACTCCGGATTCCCTCGGGAAACGTCTGCTCCAGCCTCCGGCGCCGATGATCCTGGTCGCGCACCACGGCAATGAAGCCGACCACATCTTCATGGCAGCGCAGATCGTGATCTATCTTCCCGGCGGCGGAAAGAAAATGTTCGAATCGCGCAAACGCTTCCGGACGAAGTACGCGGCCGGCGTCAAAAAAATCCTCTACCAACCGATCCAGTCGAGCAGGCCGGTCGTCTGCCAACCGCAAACGAACTTCCCGCTGGGCGCCATAACGGAGATAGACCTCGCTGTAAGAAGGACAGAACCCCTGCCGCAGCGCCGCCGTTGCGCCCGCCTGCCGTCGTAGCTTCGCCAGCGCAAACTCGATGTGCTTGCAGGTGCCCAGCGTGTTGGTGACAAAGTCCGGACACGAGCAGAAATTGTCGGCCAAGCCGCCGCCTCGGATCACCACGCGATAGGTGTGCTTGCTTTGTGGGTTGGTGACCTGGAAATCGGAGAAGACGGCGTGGTCACCAACATTTTCCAGCTTGAATTTCTGCTCCCGTCCAAACTGTTTCCGAAGCGCGACTTGCCATGCCTCCAATGTCAAATGGTCAGGTTTGTGCAACCGTGAAAAGCGGGCTGCCGCTGGCCGCGGCTTTTTGCGCCGCGGTCCGATTTCCTTCTTGGTCGAATTCATGATGTGGATTCTTGCATATCTTTCTTTGCCGTCAAAGGACCTTGAAAAGGTAAGGGATTGCCGCCGCCGGCGGCCGGCGGGTTCGATGGGACAACGCTCGAAAGATCCCGTTCAGCACTTCACCCAGGCGCATTCCAACGTCTTCGGCGAGGAATCGAAGCACTAGATAGCCATTCTCCTGCAGTAAAATATCCTTGCGCCGGTCGCGACGGTACGCTTCGGCGCCGGCAAGATGTTGTCCTCCGTCCAACTCAACAGCGATGCGCGCGTCGGCGCAAAGGAGGTCCACTTCCATTCGGCCCCAACCGTCGAACGGAATTGGTAACTCGACGTTCAAGCGGAACCGGCCGGCCGTTTCAGGCAAGGTTTCGAGGCGGCGGAAGAGAAATGCCTCCGTCGCGCTTCGGGCGCGGTCAGCGCCTTCCGCATTCGAGGACGGCGCTCTCGCCACGTGGACAAACAGGTCCGCCAGTGGTGGGTCTACCCCATCAAGAGCGAGCCGCCGTACGCTTGCCGCATATTGGCGCTTCCATTGGGGATCGGCGGGAAGTGAGACACTCGCCGGCCAGCCAGGTACGGCGCTAGCCGGGAGCCGAATCGTATAGCCTACAGCTTCATAGCCTTTACAACGACGGTCGCACATCCGCGAGAGCATCGGCACATCGAGATCGGCATAGTCGTGCACACGCACTTCCCGCTTGCCGTCATGAAGACGGTGCAAGCGACCCACATACTGCGCAATCGTCCCTTGCCATGAGACGGGCAACGTTAGAAAGAGAGTGTCCAGCCGCGCGTCGTCGAACCCTTCGCCGGCGTAGCGTCCTGTTGCCAGAAGCAGGCGTTCCTCATGATCAGGAATAGCGGCCAGTTGAGCACGGGTCTTCTCAATCTCCCTTCTCCCCATTCCGCCGCGAAGCACGACAACATGTCGCACCTCTGACGACAACTGGTCTGTCAGGTTATCGAGATGATCATTCCGCTCCGTCAGCACAATCGGCGAACGGCGCTCTCGAACAGATTGCACGATTTCCTGGCATATCAGTCGAGTGCGGTTTTCGTCGGAGACAAGTTCATCATTGAGTTCGCGAAATTGGGCGCGCAGGTCAGAATTGGGCGCCCGCAGCGATCGAAAGCCAGTAGGCCGGACGATCACTATATGTTCGAATGGACGAGCGGCCGCCTGCTCCTTGGCATTGACGCGATGGCGTAGAGGACCACACTGCATAAAGATGATCGGATGGTGCCCGTCCTTTCGCGTCACAGTTGCGGACAAACCGGTCACGAATCTGGCTTTGGCATGGCGTGCCACCTGCTCGAAACTGTAAGCAGAGAGGTGATGGCACTCGTCCACAATCACGTGTCCATAATGCCCAACCATGTCATCCACTACCCCCTTGCGGACCAAGCTTTGGATAGTTGCTACGTCCAGGGTTCCGGTCGGCCTTTTGCATCCGCCGCCAACCCGGCCGATGGTGCTTGGCGGCAACCCCAGGAACTTCGACAGTCTCTCAATCCATTGTTCTTGCAACTGCCGCCGATGCACAAGGACGAGTGTATTGACGGCACGACGCGCGATGAGCCATGCGCCAATCACGGTCTTGCCGGAAGCAGTTGTTGCCGATAGCACGCCGGTTTCGTGGGCAAACAAGGCTTCCGCGGCGAGTCTTTGCTCTGGGCGTAGTTCGCCATGGAAAAATACGTCCAGCATTTTGCCCGAGCAGCGCTCGTCCCGGATGACGCATGTGACCTTCAGTTCAGAAAGAAGTTGACGAACATCGTCTAAGCAGCCGCGGGGCAATCCGATATGATGCGGATAATCCCGCGCACAGGCGACAATCCGAGATGTATCGTATGTTGGAAGACGCATCACTTGTGCTCTGTAGAATTCTGGATTTTGAAATGCTGCCAGCCGGATCAGGCGATTGCGGAGGGCAGGAGGCAACGCGTCTTTGCCGATGAATATCTCGCTGCCGAGAACCAACTCCAATTCTTCTGGCAATGGATCGGCTATCGATCTTTCCGCCCGGCGCGACTCAGCAGCAGCCCACGGTGCGGCATCGTCTTCCTCGTCGGTCAGGGGAAGACGCACTCCGACGACCCGCCCCTTTGCTTCCGCCTTGCGGACAGACTCTTCGACGTCGCCCCGGCCAATTCTGCGAACCTCCGATAGAAAGGCCCATTGATCGTCATACGGAGTAAGGTTGTTGTCCAGAAACACGCTGTTGCCCAGTTGCCGAGGTTTCTTCTGGAATGGCAGTGCGATCAAGCTGCCGAAGCCGCCTTGGGGCAGAGTATCTTGATTGGGAAAAAACCTATCATAGGAATCCAAACCGATATCCGGCCGGCGCTCCATGGTTTCTGTCAGGACGTGCGAAGCGAGCTTGCGGGCAAGCGTGGCTGGAACAGCTTCGCTGAAGAATAACCAGACATGCCCACCATTGCCAGAGCGAGATCTCTCCAGGGCAGCCGGCAGATTCATCTGCCGACATGTCTCCAGAAATGCCTTTGCGTCATCCTGCCATGCTGCTTTGTCGAAGTCGGCGGCAAGGAAGAAGCAGGTTTCGTCCAGTAGCATGGGGTAGACACCCATGGTGAAATCCCAGCCATTGCCATCCTGCCCGGAGAGGTGACAGCGAATTACGTCATCGGTAACCGGCAGAAACCGGCGATGCGGACACTCTGCGCATTTGATTTTCGGCTTTTCGCATATGCCTTGGACCCATTCGTTCGCGCAGACAGGAGAGTAGCCTGTTTTGCCGGTCTTCCGGCTTTCGAAGCGCCGCGGATAGACATCTTCACGTCCGCGGAAAAAAGATCGGAACAGTGCGATCTTCTCTTCTGGCGCGGAATGATGATGAATGCGGTTGTTCGATTCCATTGGGTCATTGCTACCGCTTAAGCTCGGGCTACTCGTTCATAGCAGGGTCTTCCGTTCCAGGATGCGCGCCGTCAAGACGACGCCGGTTTGGTCGTTGTGCAGCGTGAGGGGAAAGGCCAGCACATTCCATACCCACTCCTCGCCTTTCCGGGGCAGGTTCAAGAGGCCGCGATAGGTTCGATCGATGTAAGTTTCGCGCTTGGCTGCTACGGTCCGCAGAATCTCTTGCCAGTCCGCCGCCAGATCGGGCATCTCCTGGAACATGTTCTTGCCAGGAAACCAATCCCGCGGCCGCTCCAGCAAACGGGCACAGGCCTCATTCACGTACATCCACTGCCCCTCGGCATCCAGAATCTCGAGCACCACGTCCTCACCGATCGCCATGCTGATGCGGGAATAGAAAAAGTCTCGGGCATCGACCACCACCGGCTTTCCGCGGTGCTTGGCTTCAAACGAACGCAACGCGGTGATCAGATCGTCGATCGAGCTGTAACCCTTGAGCAAGTGCATGTCTTCCACGCCGCCAAAGCGCCGCTCCAGCGTGGCGGAAAGGATAATGATGGGCACCTCCGGCCGGCGCTGGCGAAGTATGCTGGCCACCTCTGTACCGAACTGGCCCGCACCCAGATGGTAGTCGAGGACGGCGATATCGATCTTTTTGAGCAGCTTCTCCGCTTCGCCGATCGTGCTCGCAGTGTCGGTCACGTAACCGTGCTTGCGCAGGATGGCGGCTCGGAGGAGCAAATTCTCTGGATCGTCGTCAAGGAGCAATACGCGGATAGGATCTTCGACCAGATGCAAAGGGAGCTTCCCGTTCCGCCGATAAGTTCGCCCTACCGGCCATAAGACTGTTTGTAGGATACCTAGTTTGGGATGCACGCCCTATGAAATCGATAAAGGCTTTATTTTATTAAAGTTTACGGCTTCTTGCGCATCTGTTTGATCAGCTCTGGCAGGCGGTTAAAGGCGGCCACGCTGCGCATCCAGCGGCGATGTTCGAAAGCCGGTGACCCGCTGATGACGCTGCCCGGAGCTACATCGCCTGGTACTCCCGACTGCGCGGTTACGATGACTCCGTCACCGATCAAACTATGGCCGACTACCCCGACCTGCCCGGCGAGCACAACATTTTTCCCCACATGCGAGGAACCCGCCAGACCCACCTGAGAACAGAGCAGAGTATTTTCTCCCACCGTCGATCCATGCCCCACTTGCACCAGATTATCGACCTTGGTGCCGCGCGCAATCTCAGTGTTGCCCACACTTGCCCGGTCGATGCAGGAATTAGCCTGAATTTCCACCTGGTCGCCGAGCACCACTGCGCCGCTCTGCGTGATTTTATGCCACGTTCCGCCATCTTCCTTGGCGAAACCGTAGCCGTCCGAGCCGACGATAGCCCCGTTTTGCAGGATCACATGGTCGCCCAGCTGGCAACTCTCGCGCACCACGGAATGGGCATGAGCGAAGAAATAGTCTCCGATTTTCGCCTTCGGGTAAATGACCACATGAGGCAAAAGCGTGGCGCCCTGGCCGATCGACACACCGGCCCCCACCACGACATAGGGCCCGATGTGCGCGCCCTGGCCGATCGTGGCGCTGGGGTCGATCACCGCGGTAGGGTGAATGCCTGGAGGGTATTGCGGGGCGGGATGGAAGACGTCGATGGCGCGGGCGAAGGCGAGATAGGGGTTCGCCGTCCGCAGCGTGGCGGCCGCAATGGGCTCGAAGTCTTCGGTCACCAGGACCGCCGCAGCCTTGGTGGTGCGGGCAAACGGCGTGTACTTCGGGTTCGCCACAAAGGTGAGCTGGCCGGGACCAGCCTGTTCAATCCCCTCCACCCCGGTAATTTCCTGGTCCTGGTCGCCATGGCAGGTGGCGCCCAACACGCGGGCAAGCTCGGCAAGCTTCATGCAGGGGATTGTACCGGAGTCATTAGAGCCGTTTCACGATTACCGTGTCCCATCCGGTCTTGGCGAAGTGGGGCTTTTCTTGGTGAAAAGCCCCGTGTGCGGTATCTTCACCGGCTGCTCCTATCGTGAAACGGCTCAGGGCGAATTCTGCTGCTCGAAGAGACTCTCCTGCACTGCGTCGGGAGCGCCTCGCCGGGATCCCGTCCTTATCACTGCCAGCACTTCCAGCTCCGTCACAGCCTGACGAGGCAGAAAAATCCGCTGGGTGTTCGACCGGGTATCGGGAGGAGTAAGGAAGAGCCCCTCCCCATCGAGCATAGTCAGATCATTCTGAGCCAGCCCCTCGATCAAGTCGTTGTCCTTGAGTCGCGCCCTAACCCACAATCCATGGCTGCGGGGGCGGGTGACGAAGGTTTTGCGCAGCAGACGCTCGGGTTGATGGGCATCACCGGATTGGAAGTCGCGGACGAAGCAGATCCATTTCACTTCCAACATCGAGACGGAGATAATCTTGCCGGCGAGGTCAAGCATTTCTGCTTGTTCGTGCAAAACGAAGGCGGACGGAGGAAGATAGCCGGAGAGCCAGTCCCGGCTCAACTTTCGTACTATGACCTTCTTACGGCTGACTGGCATGGGTCAGGCCTCCGGCGGCTGCGGCACCATCTCCTACTCACAGTAAAAGTGAAAATGCTTAGACCACCTGGATTGTCGCATGAGCCTCCCGCAAGCGCACCGGGAATCGTGCAGACAAGCGCAGCGGAAGCTGTGCAACCCCTGTAGCCAAGCGCATCCCCAGTATGCTAACTTAGGTATTTGCTCATAGCGCAGAAAAGCCGCTAAGGTGTTCACATGGCGAATGTTAGCCGCCATCTCAGTGGCGGGTGGAGCTGAACGTAAGGCATGCCCGACTATATCTATCTCCTCAAAAACCGGCTGTCAATACATCAGCAAAACGCCCTCAGGCACATTCGCGAGGCAGCGCGCGAGGCCGGGATGACTGTCTTCCTGGTGGGCGGAGCAGTCCGCGACCTCACCAGCGGTTCTCCGGTCCTCGATCTCGATGTGACGGTTCAGGGAAACGCTCTTAAGTTAAAGAAACCATTGGAGAAAGCGGGAGGCAAGCTGTGGGGCGAGCATGAGCCTTCACGGACTTTGTTCTTCCGCTTCCCGGTCGGGGTCACGGTTGAGATTTCCAGCGCTCGCCGCGAGGAATACCCCAAGCCGGGCAAACCCGTGTATCACTGGGACACGATTCTGGACGACCTCCGTCGCCGCGACTTCACTGCCAATGCCATGGCTTTGTCGCTGAATGAGCATTCTTACGGGTTGTTGATGGATCCCCTCAACGGCGTCGCGGACATCGAAGCTCGCCAGCTGCGATTGGTAAG
Organism: Acidobacteriaceae bacterium; assembly: GCA_003152195.1. GTDB lineage: Bacteria > Acidobacteriota > Terriglobia > Terriglobales > Acidobacteriaceae > PALSA-350. Next base: position 4,332 of record PLZN01000137.1, on the reverse strand, counting down.
TAACTATGGTTTTATTGAGGAACCATCGCGCTTGCTCCGGGCCACGCGCCTGGTGGCGCGGCTCGGATGGGAGCTGGATGAGCGCACCCGGACACGATTCCAGAATGCCAAAGAAGAGAATGCCATCGAGGCTCTCTCCGCCTATCACCGGGGATATGAACTGGAAGAAATCGGCCACGAGGAAGACGGGTTGCGCGTGCTTGCCGCCATGGAGGCAGAAGGCTGGATGCACCACTTGTTTCCCGCCTGGACCACGGCCTCAGCCGACGCAACCGCGCTCGAGGAAATGCGCCGACTCGCGACCCAGTTGCAGATGCAGGGTGTAAGTCCAGATATCTCAGCAGCTTCGATCCAATTCCTTACGGCAAAGCTGGCCCACAAGGATCTGCTCGCCTTGAAGGGCCTGTTTGTTCGCCCGGGATTTGTCGAGGAATGGAACAATCTGGACAATGCAGCCAAGGAACTGAACAAGCAGCTCAGCGGCAAGGAGGCGGCCACACCCTCGGCCACTTGGAAGCTATTTACTTCGGCCGACCCGCAAGCCGTCCTATGGCTAGGCTTGACCTCCAAGTCTCCAGTGATCCAGGCCAAGTACAAGAACTTCTTTACCGTTTGGCCGGAGGCGCGCCAGAAGGTCCCGCACGCTCTGTTCCAGGAGCTGCGCATAACCCCTGAGATCGCGGGTTATGAGGAGATGATTTCCCAGCTGTTCCTTGGCGTCATCGACAGCAAACTGGAGACCGACGAGCAACTGCGTGCCTTTCTGGAACCCTATTCTCCGCCTGCGCCTCCGCCTCCCGTGACCGTACGCCGTACGCGCGGGTCAAAGAAAGCCGGGGAAGCGAAGAACAAAGTCGCGGCTGAAACCGCATTCGACGATGAGCCCCTGGAACTGGATGAGGAAGAGGCGGCCGAAGTGGTGGAGGAGGACGAGGGCGATTCCCAGGTCAGCCTGCCTCCGGCACCGCCGGCAGCAAAGAAGATCGTAGCGGTAGCGAAGAAAGCGGGTAGCGAAGCGAGCGCGGGGGGAGCAAAGGTGCCCGGCCCACAAAAGCCGGGAGCTCCTGCGGCAAAGACCAGCCCGGCTTCGGCCCCGCCCCCTGTCAAGGCCGCGCAAAGTGCCGCGCCGCATCTGGTTACGCCCAGCAAGACGGCCAAGGTCCATGTCATGGCCAAGCCAAGTAAGCCTCCGGCCCCGGTGCCAAGCCGTTCCCACGGATCTTCCCACGGACCGACGCCGGCCGGGCCAGCCGGCAAGAAATCAGTGCCCATCAAAACGGCTGCCGTCAAGGCGGCTCCGGCCAAGGCAGCTCCAGCCAAAGCGGCTGCGGCCAAGACGGTCGCGGCTAAGACGGCGCGGGGAGCCCCTGTCAAGCCGGCGCCACATGGCAAAGCAAAGAAGGCAGCGCCGAAAGCAGCTGCCAAGACCCATAAGAAATCCGAACCGGCGAAGAAGTCGCAGCCGGCGAAGAAGCTCGTGCCGGCCAGGAAGCACCGCTAGACACTAGTAACTCTGATAATGCTTTAGAACGGTTTCGCTGCAGACCGGCGCGAAAGGTGCTTCGTGGTCCCGGCTGGCCGGGACCGCACCTCACCATCCTTACCACGGCACATTAACTATCAAACCGCTCTAAAGTCCGCATCCTGGGTGACGATGATCCCCTTATGGATAGCGATGCGATCCCCCCGGTCGCGAGCTCTGGACTCCAGGAAACCGCGGACGAAGCCGTTGAGGAAAGATCCCCGAAGCTTGCCGAGGCCGCTGATAAGACCGCGATCACGCAGGATGCCTTTGAGGCTTGGATCCGCATGGATGAGCTGAACCGGCTGCTGCTGGGGTCAACCGCGGACGGCATTTACGGAACGGATGTCAACGGATTAACAACCTTTATCAATCCAGCAGCAGCGAGAATGACAGGGTGGACCGCGGAGGAACTCCTGGGCAAGCCGCACCTTGCTTTAGTGCGTCCTCTCCAGTCGGAAGGTACTCCTTCTGCGCGGGAATCGTCCGCCCTGTTTGGCGCGCTGCAGATTGGCGCCGTGCGACGCGGTGAAGACGCGGTTCTTTGGCGCAAAGATGGCACCAGCTTTCCGGTGGCCTACACCGGCACCTCGATCCTGCGCCACGGTAAGTCGTTAGGAACGGTTGTCGTTTTTCGAGACATCTCCCTAAGACGGCGCAAAGAGCAGTGGGAGCAGAGCAGGAACGAGATATTCGCGGCCATTCTCGGCCATCATTCTCTCCAATCGACAATGCAGATGCTTGCGGATGCCTTCGTGGCACTGTATCCCGGTAACTCTATCGCTATCTTTTTGGGCTCAGGGGAACCGTTCCGCCTTGCAGCCGAGGCGGGATTGCCGAAACGGCTACCCCGGGCTGTCAGCCCGCGGCCTCCTGCCAAGGCGGATGCGGGAGGGTCCAGGAATTCGGGCGCAACGGCGTTTTCCGGGTCACGAGATGACCCGGCCTGTAACTCACCCGTGTTTCGGGAGATATTGGAGTCCGGTGTTAAGCTCTGCCTGACGTCGCCGCTGATCTCCGGTTCCGGAGAAGCGAGAGGTACGGTCGCAATCTTCCATCATCAAAAGAGCTTCCTGGACGACACGACCCGGGAAACGATTCAGAGCGTCTGCTCACTTGCCCGCTTGGCCATCGAACATCGACAGCTTCATGACGAGGTCGTCCACCGATCGCAATATGACCGGTTAACCGGGCTACCCAACCGGTTCTTATTCGAGGACCGGTTGAAGCAGGCGATGGTGATAGCCAGGCGGCAGGGCACACTGGTGGGAGTTTGTTGCATCGACCTCGATCGATTTAAGCAAATCAACGACAGCCTGGGACACGAATTTGGAGATGCTTATTTCAAGGCAGTCAGCGAGAGGCTGCGTACGTCCGTTCGAGAGATCGACACCTTGGCCCGCCACGGCGGCGATGAGTTCATCCTGGCCCTGCGGGATCTTGGCGAAACATCGGATGCGGTTAGGATTTGTGGCCGGCTCCTTAAGGAGTTGAGCGCACCCATTCTGGTGGATGGCCGTTCCCTGACCATAACCGCCAGCATTGGCATCAGCATCTATCCCGATCACGGGGATACACCAGGTTTATTGTTGCGCAACGCGGATATGGCGCTCCAGGCAGCGAAACGCGCTGGCGGAGGGCAGGAACTCGTCTATTCGCCGGCTTTGGGACAGGAGAGCCGGCGGGCGGCGGAAATGGTAGAGGCGTTGGTCACCGCCATCACCCAGGCTCAATTCCGCATTGCTTACCAGCCGATTTACACCATGAACAAAGAGATCATGGGCTTTGAAGCATTGTTGCGCTGGAAGCATCCGAAGTGGGGCCACATCAGCCCTTTACAATTTATTCCCATCGCAGAAGAAACCGGCCTGATCGTTCCTATAGGCGATTGGGTCATTGAAGAGGTGTGCCGTCAGGCGATGGAGTGGCAGGCCGGCGCGGTGCCCGCCGTCAAGATATTCGCTAACGTCTCCGGCGTGCAGTTGGAACGTCCCGACTTTAGTTCCAAAATAGCGGAAACGCTGGAACGCAGCGGTCTGGCAGCCGATCGCCTGGAGCTTGAGATTACTGAAAGTTGGATCATCTCAGACCTTAGAGGAGCAGCTGCCAAGCTGCAGCAACTGCGCGATTTGGGCATCGGCATTGCCATCGACGACTTCGGCACTGGCAACTCGACCTTCAGCTACCTTCATGAGCTGCCCCTGGACACGCTCAAAATCGATCGCTCGTTCATTCATCGTCTCGACGGCTCGGCTGCCAACCTGTCCACGGTGCGCACGATCAAGGCCCTGGCGCAGCAACTGGGGTTGAAGACCGTAGCCGAAGGGCTGGAGACAGAGACGCAGTTAGAGCAACTACGCGAGATCGGATGCGAACTGGTGCAAGGCTTTCTCCTGGCCCGGCCGCTTACCCCGCAGGCCGCCTCTTCGCTGCTCAGGAGCCACGCAACTTTCTCAACCTTTTCAGAGGTATCCGCCGGCAGGTCGCGCGCTCAGGAAATCGCCGCGGCGGAATGTCTGGCTTCCTAAAGCATCTATCTTGTACGCGGATATTCCTTGCGGCCTGGAGCGGGAACCGCAGATCCCTTGTATCTGCGCTACGCTCCGGCAGTTCACGGTTTGTGACACGGACAGACTGATCCATTCGCTGGAAGTACTCGTCTCTAAACTTTGTCATCACGACCGAAGCGTACCCGGATTTCCTATTGGGTGGCACCAACAAGAGCCGCGGGTGCGGCTTTCCTTAGAGAAAGCCGCATAAAGTTCGCCAACGCCACCAAGTCCGGCAGGAAATCCGGGGTAGCGTAGTGG
>PLZN01000306.1 GCA_003152195.1 Acidobacteriaceae bacterium | reverse complement strand
ACCCGACCATCTTCGTCCGCGCTTTGGATCGGCTGCTCCGGCTGGGCTTACCCAAGCTGGAAACCGGAGTTCTACCCGCCCAAAACGCCGGCCAAGAAAATGCTGGAGTATTACGCGACCCAGCTCAACTCCGTCGAGGTCAATTACACCTTCCGCCGATTACCCTCGCCGGCCACGGTCGATGGATGGTTAGCGCAGGCCGGTGCGGACTTCCGCTTTTCCTTCAAAGCACCGCAGCGCATTACGCATATCAAGCGGCTGAAGGACTGCAGCGACGCCCTCTCTGCCTTTTACGCCGCCCTGCTGCCGGTCGTCCGCGCCGGCCGGCTGGGCTTGGTTCTCTTTCAGTTGCCCCCGAACCTGAAAGCGGACCCATCCAGGCTTGCGACCTTCCTGAAAGAAGCAGCGCCGGAGAGCACCGGCACTCTGCGCGTGGCCTTTGAGTTCCGGCATGCATCGTGGTTCGCAAGCGAGATCTTCGACCTGCTCCGGCAACATCAAGCCGCCCTGTGTGTGGCCGAGAGCGACGAACTGCAGACCCCCGATGTCATCACCGCCCCGTTCTGCTGCTACCGATTGCGCAAGAGCGACTACGGGCCAGAGGACTTGCGGCAGATCGAGACGCAGCTTACAGCGAATGCCAAGCAGGGTGATGTATTCGCGTACTTCAAGCACGAGGACACGCCAACAGGCGCGTTGCAGGCAGCAGCCTTGCTTAAGAGGCTGAGAGCGCAGTGAAGGAGGCTAGCGACCTCTTAGCCGAAGCCGCGAGCAGCATGGCCGCGGCGCCGGTGGAAGAATTTGTTCCGCGACGTTTTCTGCGCAACAGCCACATGCAGACATTGGTGGGCAATTTCTGGCCGCGCCAATATCTATTGCCCCAGGCTGAGGCGCACATCATTCGAGTCGATCCGGGGCGAGTCGATCCGGGACCAGGCGATTCATGGGATGCAGCCCAGTCGGAGATAGCGCAAATCGATGTCCATTCGCGCGGCGCAAGCTATGTGCTTTGCCACTGCCATTGGCAGGCGAACGCCAGCCGGCGCCTGACCATCCTGCTGCTGCATGGTCTTGAGGGATCTTCTTGCTCGCAATATGTGCTGGGGAACGCTGCGCGGGTATGGGCCGCGGGGTGCAATGTGATCCGCATGAACATGCGTAACTGCGGAGGCACCGAGCATCTGTCGCCGACACTGTATCATTCCGGACTTTCTGCGGACGTTGCGGTGGTGATGCAGACACTCGCTGCCGAAAAAGGCCTCAGTGCCTTTGCGCTGGTGGGCTACTCCATGGGTGGCAACCTGGTGATGAAGCTGGCGGGCGAGCTCGGCGAAGATGCGCCAGGATATCTGAAAGCCGTGGTTGGTGTTTCACCGGCGATGGACCTGGCCGTCTCAGCCGACGCGCTGCACAGCATCTCGAATCGCGTCTACGAGTGGAAGTTTTTGATCGGCTTGCGCAGGCGCTTTCGGCGCAAGGCGGAGCTTTTTCCATCCATCTATTCCACCGAGGGCTTGGAGAGGATAGCGACCCTGCGCCAGTTTGACGACAGGATCACCGCCCGTTACTCCGGCTTTCTCGGTGCGGATGACTATTATGACCGGGCATCCAGTTCCCGGATAGCGCCCCGCATCACCGTGCCCGCGCTGGTTCTGCATGCCCTCGATGATCCCTTTATCAGGATGTTGCCGTCGACGCGTGCCGCCCTGTTGGCAAATCCCCGGGTCAGGCTGGTCGAGACCCGGCACGGAGGCCATTGTGCATTTTTGGCGCCAGCGGCTGGGTACGATGGCTACTGGGCGGAGAAGATGCTGCTGGACTTTCTGCTTTCGGTTACCAAACCCTGATGGAAGCTGACTGGTCTGTTGAGCTTGCGGCTGCCGATCCGGTGATCACGGTTCCCTGGGCTGCCTCAGGCGCAGGCAAGTGCAGATTCGTCGATCTGCGCCGGAGCTCCCAATTGATCGACCAAATTGAAGAAGCCCGTACGAGACCCGTGTTGCGGTCTGCGTTGCTCCTGCTGAACGGTGTTTCGTCGTATCTCTGGACGGCAAAGTGCGATGTCTGGACCAGCAATGCGAATCAGGGGGATGAGCCCTTCGATCCCTATGAGATGGACGCCGAACCCGGGGAAACGGCCTTTGGCGCCGGCTCTTACATCGACCTGCTGCCGCGCGAGGTCCGCGGGTGCTTCGACGCCCAAGAGCGATGGGAACAATGGGAGCAATGGCTGCGCGCGTTGACGGAGAGGCTGCGCGGCACTCCGGCAAGTGCTGCGCGCGTTGAACTCGTATTGCGACATGCGGAGGTCGAGGGTGTGCAAGGTTTTGGAGTGACATGGTTCGTCGAGGGCTGCGGTCCGACCGCACCCTGCGCCGGGCAGAAGTGGGGTGAGGCGCTCGAACTCGCCTTGTCGGTGATGATGCGTGTTCGCTTGGTATAGCATCGGCGCGGCGTCGGTGACGTTACAATAGCGAGAACGGGCGAGTAGCTCAATTGGATAGAGCACCGGCCTTCTAAGCCGGTTGTTGTGGGTTCGATCCCCGCCTCGCCCACCAAATCAGCATCCGAGTAAGTCCTACAACATCCTAAAACTCAAGTAAATGCTGCAGAAATCTTGGTTCTCCCGTTTGCGGATCACGCTTGCTGGTGACCACATTCTTCTTTCGGTCACGGAAAGCTGTGAGATCAGCCTCCAGGAGATGGAGGTTCTTCTTGGCCCGTTCGACTTTCGTCCGAATTAGAATGATCGATCGCTGGCGGAAAGTGCCATGCCTGCAATAATCTGCCGACACATATGCCACATGTCAAGGCGTAAGCCCATTGAGCGCAGATAGAAAAAGGCACTCTGGCGGCGTGGCGCGCCATGGCCTGCCGCTCACGACGTGCTCGGCGGCTTCCTGTCTCCCAAATCATTGAGACGATTCACCGCTCTGCTCACGTAAGAGGATATCGAAATGCACACCCGCACCCTCTCTGCACTCGTTCGCTCATTTGTTGTCGTCGTTGCACTGTTCGCCGCATGCACGGTCGCGCATTCGCAGCCCTCTGCGCCGGCCCGCGCAGCCGTACCGCCCGCGCCCCTTGCCAGTGACAAGAACCTCGCCGCCACGCAGGAGCAACTCATCGAGCTCCTGCGCCTCAGTCCCACGCTCACCACCGTGGTGGCGCGCGACCCGTCTGGCCTGAACTGCAGCAAACGCGCCGCGAACCTCCCATGCTCGCGTTGTTCATGAGCGACCTCGGACCCTTCCTGGTCTTCGCCTGCATCCTCGCCGCCTTGCTCTGGCTCATCAGCCTGTTCCTTGAAAACAAGCGCTGGGGCCGCATCTTCAAGTTGCAGATGGATGTGCACGGACGCCTCATCGACAAGTTCGGTAGCAACCAGGAGTTACTCGTCTACATGGGCACCGAAGCAGGCAAGCGCTTCCTCGAGGCCGCGCCTATCCCCGTCGACTTCGAACGCGAACAGCGCGTCCCCAGCGCCGTCGCCCGGGTGCTTACCCCCCTCCAGATCGGCGTCGTGCTCACCTTGCTCGGCGCCGGTCTGCTTTTTCTCCGGCACGCCCTCGCTGAGTTGGCCGATCCCTTGCTCATCTTTGGAACGATCGTCCTGATGCCGGGCCTCGGATTTATCATCTCTGCAGGGATCACCTGGATGCTGGCCGGTCGTCTCGGTCTCATGCCTGACAGCACTTGGGTAGGGAATCGATTCAATCCGCCCTTCGACCATAACGACCCGAATCCGAAAGACCGCCCGTGATTGCGGTCGCTTTCCGAGTCAGTGAGCTGTATCAAGATGACCTGGGAATATGTCATTCCGAACGTAGAAACCGGCGACGTGTCGCGGGCGTGTGAACTGCCCATGGATAACGATGCGTTCGCCGCATTCTACGAGCGTTCGGCTCATACCCTGTGGGCATATCTTGCGCGTGTCTCGGGCGGCCCGTCCCTGGCCGACGACCTCATGCAGGAGAGCTACGTTCGATTCCTCTGTGCTTCGCGCCCCGACGATGGCGAAGTGGCCAGCCGCCGATACCTCTTCCGCATCGCCACCAATCTGCTGCGTGACCACTGGCGTCGTCCGAAGTCCACATCGGTCGAAGACCTGCCCGAGGAAATATTTGCCATCACCGCCAACTCTGCCCAATGCGACGCGCAGGCCACGCTCGGTCCCGCCCTCGCCGCCCTGCGCCCTCGCGATCGCCAGCTTCTCTGGCTCGCCCACGCCGAAGGTTACTCTCACCGCGAGATCGCCGAGATCACCGGCCTCGCCACCGCGGGCATTCGCCTGCTGCTCTTCCGTGCACGCCGGAAGATCATGCGGCTGTTGCCGCAACCCGCCACCTGCGACCGGAGCCAGCCATGACACTTACTTGCTGCTCGCGCGAAAAAGAAATCTCGGATCTGCTCAAGACCGGCCACTGGCCCCGAGCCTGCGCTCCCGAGTTGCACGCCCACGTGCAATCCTGCCTCCAGTGTCGCGACCTTATCGCGGTCACCCAAGCCTTTCAGCAGGACCGCGCAGAGTCTGCACGCGCTGCGCGTCTCCAGGCCCCAGGAGTACTCTGGTGGCGCGCCCAATTGCGCCGCCGCCATGCGGCCCTCGAGCGCATTGCAAAGCCCGTCACCGCCGCTCAAATCTTCGCCCTGTCCATCAATGTGCTGGTCGCCATGATCTTCGTACTCTCGCAGGCACGGCACGGGCTCCACTGGCTGTCGCGCCTGGCAGCGCTCCCGCAGTCTCAAACATTTCATCTCGAAACGCTTTGGACCAGCGCCTTCATTCACTCCGGCTGGAGCTCGTGGTCCGTCATCCTCGCCCTTGGAACACTGGCCTTGTGCGGCGCCGTCGTCCTCTACCTCGCCACCGAACACCAATGACGGATAAACCGGGCATACCGCCGAACAGGAATATTCGAGGGGGGCAGCTATCCTAAAGTGATCGGCGTTAATCTTTTACAATTATCGCTTTAAGGGGAGTATTTGGTAGGCACCTTGCCGCTAAATCAAAATCCGCACGTACGAGCATCAGGTTGGTGACCGCGGCTGCCCTGGGATCAGGGAACCCCTCCAACTCGCATGAAAATCACGGAACTATTGTCCGTATAAATGACCTTCCATCTATTCAGTAACGGCAAGACGCGCACCATGGGGGATTGCTGTGCCAATAAGCAAAAATCCACTCCGTACTTATCAAGAAGCGTACTAGGGTCGCTCTGGAGTGTCGCCCACTTTCCAAATTCGTCTACGACACCGGCCCAATCGACAATATCGGCGCCCCCGTACACGAAAACAGGTTGTTCGGGCGCTGCCCAGATCAGATATCCCCCGTAGGTATAATCGTTCAACATTCTGCCGGAAAGATGGTGGGTCTTCATGAATTCCACCGCCTTGACAGGGTTCCGCACATCCACCTGTCTGGTCAGGTTTTGAAGGCCGGGGAAACTCCAGAAAGCGATCAGCAGCGAGGCCGCGATCAAGACCGCATTGGGCAACGCCCGATCCTCCTCGGCATGGTAACCATCCCATAACGGTGCGAGTAGCCGCGAGAGAATAGGTGCGGCCAATATGCCAAATACGAAGACCATGCGTTGATGATTGGCGGCAAGCCCTATGCCCAGCATCAGCATAAGCAGCTCATCCCAAAACAGCTCCGACCGCCGAACGATCATTACCAGAAAAAGGGATCCCAGGGTGGCAAGAAATATAAGTCCGCGCCCGTCAGTCAACTGGAGCGGCCTCCACTCCTCTACCTGGCTTAGATTGATCGGCTGATGCATCATCAGGTTCAAGGGGTACAAGACCTGCTTCACGCCAACAGGATTCAGGAACAACGCCGCGACCGATAAAAGCAGTGCCAACGCCAGCATCTGACGGGTGCGCGAATCCCATGGTGAGGGCACGAGCGGTCCTATCCGGAAATTGACTAAGGAGCAGAGAAGAACTGCTCCTCCAATGACAAGGCCAAGAAAAAAAGTCCCATGGCAGTTCACCCAGAGTGCAAAAAGCGGCGGCAGCCAGAAGAACCAACGGGGATTGCGAGTGCGCCCGAGGTGCACCAGCAGCAACTCCAAAATCAACAGAAGATAGCCGATCATCTGCGGGCGTATTGAAAGGCCGCTGGTTGCGAACAGACAGATGATCATGGCCCCCAGAAAGCCCACCTTTGCATTTCCCGAATAGAGGCAGCAAAGCGCATAGCCCGCTATGAGCAGTGCAACGGTCGAGAGACACAGCCAGAGCATCAAACCAGAGTAGCCACCCAGTCGATAGGCGCCATAGATAAGCACCTGCGAGAGCCACTCGTGAGGAACTCGGACATGGTGGTCGGTGGTGTAGGAAAAAAGATCGGTGAGCGGAATGGTGTGGGTGGTCCAGATGATCTGACCAGTTCTAAGGTGCCACCACATATCCGGGTCGTCGAAACGCGACCGCACTGTCAACACAGCCAGCACAACCAGAAGGCCGGCCAGCATCGCGGGGAACGAGAAGACCCTTTGCAAAACAGGAACGCCTGCGGGACCGGCCGTACGTTCGGCAACCCCGGACGCGGTACTCACGCCGTGCCCAGCTCCGTTAGGATCGGGTCGTCTGGGATCGGCTCGTCGATCAGGTCCTGGCCGCCGGCCAGGTTCCCCTCGGCGAGCCGGATCAGCCGATGCAAATAAGCACGCGAGATATTCAAACTGCGGGCTGCCAGCGTCTTGTTCCCATTGTTGTCGCGCACCGCGGCGGCGGCCAGCTTGACCTTAAAATCACGAATCTGGCGTTCGAATGAGCTGGCAGGATGGTGGTCGGTGATGTTGACGACGTTTTCTTCCTGGATGTTCCGAGGCAGGTCTTCCACACGAATGCACGGGTCGCATGCAACGATGATCGCCCGCTGAATTGTGTTCTCCAACTCACGCACGTTGCCGGGCCAGGAGTAGCTTTGAAGCACGGCCATCGCCGCCGGCTCGATGTACTCCATCGGCTTTCCGTACGTCTCTGAGTATTGCCGTAGAAAATGCATCGCGATCGACGGAATATCTTCCACGTGCTCCTGAAGAGATGGAGCGTCAATTCTCATTACATTGATGCGGTAATAAAGGTCCTGCCGGAATTTGCCTTGCCCCACCATCTCGCCCAGGTCCTGGTGGGTGGCGAAAATTACGCGTGCGCGTAAAGGGAGGAGCCGGTTACTGCCAAGCCGGCTGAATTCGCGCTGTTGCAGGACGCGCAGCAGCTTGACCTGCGT
>PLZN01000394.1 GCA_003152195.1 Acidobacteriaceae bacterium | reverse complement strand
AAGCCGGCCTCGGCGTGCCTCTCCTCGCGTATGGAGTATGGCCGCCGGGTCACACCGGAGTCGCTGCGCATGATCGAACAGGCAGAGGATTCGCTCCGCGGTTTAGGGCTCAAGCGATTCCGCGTACGGCATCACGGCTCGATCGCGCGTATCGAGATCGCGGAGGAGGAGATGCCCGCCGTCCTTCAGCTCGGAAGAATGAAGGCGATGGCCGCGGTGGTTCGCGCGGCCGGATTCCGGTATGTCTCTCTGGATTGCGAAGGATACCGTTCCGGGTCCATGAATGAAGTGTTGCCCATCGAGGTACTGACCGGCTTTGCCAACCCGGGGGTCAACTCGGGCACGCGTGGGTGAGGCTTATGCGGATTGGATATCTGGAATGCTTTGCCGGCATCAGCGGCGACATGTTGATGGGCGCGCTGGTGGACGCAGGCGCGCCCCTCGACCGGCTGCAGCAAGCCGCAGCTTCGCTGGCGTTGGCAGCGGAGTTGCGCGTCACCAGGGTAAGCCGAAGCGGCATTCAATCGACAAAGATTGACGTTATGGTCGACGGCCGGCTGCATGAGACGGCAGCCGCAACCGGTCCGGTCGAACACCAACCCGCGCGCAACGGCGATGCCCATCATGCGCACGATCACGAACATCATCATCACGATTCACAGACACATGAGCATTCCGCCGGGCACCACGAACACAGTCGCAGCCTGCCCCAGATTCGCAGCCTCCTCATGCGCGCCGACCTTACGGAGCGCGCCCGCAGCCTCAGCCTGACTGCCTTTAACTTGCTGGCTGAGGCGGAGGGGCGTATCCATGGCATACCGGCGGAAGAGGTTCACTTCCATGAAGTGGGCGCGGTCGATGCCATTGTGGACATTGCCTGCTGCGCGGTCGCGGTGGACGCCCTGGATCTGGACGGGTGGTATTGCTCCCCGGTGAATGTGGGTAGCGGCTTCGTGAACTGCGCCCACGGACGCTTTCCGGTACCGGCCCCGGCGACTGCGGAGTTGCTCAAGAATTTGCCCGTCTATTCGGCGCACGTGCAGGCAGAACTGGTCACGCCGACCGGCGCCGCATTGCTGCGAGCGCTGGATTGCCGGTTTGAAGCCCCTCCGGTGATGCGGACCCAGGCGATCGGCTATGGGGCAGGGACGCGCAACCCGGAGCGCTTCCCCAACGTGCTGCGGGTGAGCATCGGCGAGGCCGCGGAAGTGCATCAGTTCAACCAGGACAAGGTAACGGTGCTGGAGTGTGCTGTGGACGATTTGAGTCCGCAGGTTCTGGCGCACACGGCGCAGTTGGCATTGGAGCGGGGCGCGCTCGACGTGATGAGTTCCCCGGTGACGATGAAGAAGGGGCGGTTGGGAACGCTGCTGACGGTGCTCTGCAAGGCCGGCGATGCAGCCCATTTGCAGGAGCTGATATTTCGCGAGACGACCACGCTTGGCATCCGCGTGCGGGAGGAGAATCGCGTCATCCTGGTCCGGGAGACGACGCTGGTGCAAACGGATTTTGGCCTGATTCACGTCAAGACCGGCTCCTGGCAGGGAGACGAATGGAATGCGGCGCCGGAGTTTGAGGATTGCCGCCGCGCGGCGGCGGCCTTCGATGTGCCCCTGAAGACGGTCATGCAGGCGGCGCTGGCTGCGTGGCGCGCGCATCAACTGGCCACCACGCAGGAGCCGGCCAATGCGCCCTCCGGAGCGGCGTCATGACCGCGGATACCATCCTCGCGATGCTGCAGTGCGTGCGCGATGGAGAGCTGCGCCCGGAAGAGGCCATGGAGCGCCTCGCCAACTTGCCCTACGAGGAAGCGGGCTTCGCCAAAATTGACCACCACCGCCGGCTACGCACCGGCCTGCCGGAGGTCATCTACGCGGGCGGCAAGACGGCAGCTCAGGTTGGAGAAATCTTCTTTCGCATGGCCGCCATGGGCGGCGATGTGCTCGCAACCCGCGCCGATGAGGCCGCATTTGCGGCAGTGAGAGCGCTGGTACCGGAGGCGCAATATTACCCCGTGGCCCGCATTGTCGGGCGCCGGCAGACACCGCAAGGGGAACGCGATTACGAGGGCACGGGTCCGATCGCCGTCCTGTGCGCGGGAACCAGCGATCTGCCGGTCGCGGAGGAAGCGGCCGTGACGGCCGAGTTTATGGGCGGTGGCGAGGTACGGCGGATCTACGATGTGGGAGTAGCTGGTCTGCACCGCCTGCTTGCGCACCGGGAAGCTCTGCAGGAGGCCGAGGTGGTGATTGTCTGCGCTGGCATGGAAGGCGCGCTGCCCAGCGTCGTCGGCGGAATGGTCGGAGCGCCGGTGATCGCCGTGCCCACGAGCGTGGGTTACGGCGCGTCGTTCGGCGGCATCGCAGCCCTGCTGGGCATGCTGAATTCATGCTCGCCAAACGTCACGGTGGTCAATATCGATAACGGATTCGGCGCAGCGTACGTTGCATCCGCGATCCTGCGCCGGATCCACCGTCAAGCCGGGAAGAGCGCGGTCCTTGCGGGCGAAGACCGTTAACCGATGATGCTTCAGTGTTGTCTTTAGAGTCACGGGCGCATTCTCTATGTAACCGGGGTAAGTTGATTTTCCGGTTGCTCGTATCCGCGCCCGGACGATATCTTATCTCCTCAGGAGAGCCATGGCATCTACGGTCTGGAAGGGTTACATCTCGTTTGGCCTCGTCTCCGTGCCGGTGCGGCTCTATGCCGCTGCTCGCGAGGAACATGTCAGTTTCAACCAGATCCACGAAGTTTGCGGCTCGCGGATCAAGCAGCAGGTCTTTTGTCCTACTTGCGAGCGGGTCGTCGAGCGCAGCGAACTCGCCAAGGGATATCAGGTTGACCGCGACTCCTATGTGCTGGTGAGCGGCGAAGAGCTAAAGACTTTGGAAGCCGATTCGTCGGAAGCCATGGAGATAGCCCAGTTCGTCAGCCTCAGCGAGGTAGACCCGATTTATTACCAGGCGTCCTACTACTCGGCCCCTGAGGATCCGGGTCGCCGTGCCTATGGATTGCTGCTGCAAGCGATGGAAAAGCTCAATGTAGCCGCCATTGCCAAGGTCACGCTGCACCAGCGGGAGCAGATTATCCTGATGCGGCCCTATCATCAGGGCATCGTGCTGCATACGCTCTATTTTCCGGCTGAAGTGCGTGAGATCGCCGAATACGGCAAGAGCGGGAATCTGACCCTGCAGAAGCCGGAAGTGGAGCTTGCGGAGCAGTTTATTCGCCAGCTTACGGCCGGGTTCGCGCCCGAGCAGTACAAAGACGAATATCAGGAGCGGGTATTGGCGCTGGTCGAAACCAAGCGAGCCGGGCAAGTCGTTGCCGGCCAGCCGGCGCGGCCCAGACTGGCTCCGGTGATCGACCTGATGGACGCTCTGAAGAAGAGCATTGCCGAGCGCGGTGCCGCCACCGCTTCTCCTACGCTGGTGGAAGCCGGCAGCAAGAAGGGTCCGAAAACAGCCACAGTGACAGAAGCCAAGCCCGCCCGCCGGCGCAAGACCGGTTAGCAAGACGGACGCCCGCGGACGGTGCGGACGGGTGCCCCACGTTCGCATCAGCGTACGTGGGATCTGTTTCCAATGCTCTCCCAGGACGGNNGGGTCCACGAACTTCATGCGGCTTTCCTTAGAGAAAGCCGCACACGCTGCCATGGCTGGGGCCACGCAGTAGGAAATCCGGGTCCTTCGCGTTGTTTGCGAAGGGTGGGATGAGCTGAGGTAAGATCGCGAATCCAAGCTTCGCCACCTACGCCGGACTCACGGAAAGTTCCGATTCAATGCGAAGCTTCTTCCAGGACAGCGGCCCCATGCGCCGGCATGACAAGTTGCGAGAGCGGCGCCGCGTTGTCCGATAACAGGTCCTTCATGGCGGGCGCCAGCGCGATCGATTGGCTGCTGGCCGTGTGATTGATGACGATGACGACGGATTTGCCATTCCCGCTCCGCCGGCAGACCTCCACCCCCTCGGGAACATGGGCAAGAATGGGCTGGATCTGACTCATCTGAATCCAGGAGGCGGTCAGTTTGCTCATCAGTGAGTCGTCGAGCCAGGCGCCCACATAGGTGATGCTGCCCTTGCCTACCTGGCGGGTGATTACGGCCGGTTGCCCGTCAAGCCAGCCGTTGCTGGCTCCATAGCGCATCAGCACCTGCGTCTCCGCATTGTTGGGGCTCAGCAGCTCTGCCCAGACGCTCGCCGCACCGGAACCGAGCTGTCCGCTGACCGGCACCTGCTTCTCCAGCGCGTAGAACTCCTCGACGTGGGCGCCAAGCAGGCCGGCCAATGGTCCCGGCTGCCGCTCGGGGTAGAGCGCGTCGTAGCTGTCTTTCATGCCGCTACGCGGGCCGAGCACCAGGTTGCCACCCTGCTTTACGTAGTCGATCAGGTGTTGCGCGGCGGCCTGAGGCAAAACATTCAATGCCGGCGCTTCCACCAGCTTGTACTCGTCCAGCGGCGCGTCGGGTGCGACAACGTCCACTGCCTGGGTCATCTGACGGAGCGGCCGATAGAAGCTCATCAACTCCTCAACCGGATCGAAGGCGGCGGAGTGGCGCTGGAAATCGATCGCCCAGTGACTATCGTAGTTCTCCAAAATGGCAGCGGGCGAATGAGGAGTAGTGCCCGAAAGAGCCGGGCCGGCCTTCTCGAATTCCTCCCCTATCTGCTGGATCTCGGCAAAGGCGGGCACCGGCAACCCGTCTGGGCCAACCAGGGTGCCGTGGTACTGCTCCTGGCCATTGAGCGCGCTCCGCCACTGCCAGTACTCGACCGCATCGGCGCCGTGACCCACAGCCTGCCAGGCCATCTCGCGAATCTGCCCGCGATCCAGGGGATTATTCGTCTTTCTCCAGTTCACGAATGCCGGCTCGGTCTCCATGACCCAAAAGTTCTTGTGCTTGAATCCGCGATTCAGATCGTGGGTAGCGCCATTGAGCGCAAAGTCGTACACGGGCTCGCGGATGTAGTCGTCCCAGGACGCGATATCGAGGTTGCTATAGACGATGTAATGGTCGAAGCCATCGAACCAGCCCATGGTGTTGGTGGTGATGAACTGCCGCAGGTCGGCATGCGGCCGAATGGCGTCAATCTGGTTTTGCGAGTAGCTCTTCCAGGTCTCACTGACGAAGTGCTTCCAATCGAGCTCCAGCGCGGGATTCTCTTCGCTGGCCCGAACGGGAATCTGGTTGAAGTTGTCGTAGGTCTGACTCCAATACGTCGTGGTCCAAAGGCGATTCAGCTCGGCAATCGTTGCGTATTTTTTCTCCAGCCAGGCATGGAACTGGCTCTGCGCCGAGGGTCCAAAATCAGCATTGGCATACTCATTATCCAGCTGCCAGCCCACCACGTTAGGGTTGTGTCCATAGCGAATCGCCATCTGCTCCGCGATGCGATGGGCAAAGTCGCGATACTTGGCATCGGAGAACGAGAACTGCTGGCGGTTTCCGTGCTCCGCGCGCTTGCCGTCCTCATCCACCCGCAAGGTCTCCGGATATTTGCTGGTGAGCCACGCCGGAGGGGCAGCGGTTGGCGTGCCCAGGACCACCACGATGTGGTGCCTGGTGGCCTTTTCGATGGCGTGGTCGAGCCAGGTGAAGTCGTACTTGCCCTCTTCGGGTTCGATGGTGCTCCAGGCGAATTCGCCCACCCGCACCAGGTGAATGTGGCAGGCTTCCATTCGCTCCAGATCCGGGTCCCATTGGGTCTCGGGCCATTGCTCCGGATACCATGCCGCGCCCAGAAGTACCGGCTGCGTTCCGGGGAATTGAGTAGCCTGTGCCGAGGTTTGAGGATGGGCTGCCAGCAGCGCCAGCACGACGAGCGCNNAGTCGTGCCGTAAATGATTGAGAATACGCCGGGCTTTAGAGTCTGCGTGAGAACTCGAAAAACACGCAACAGTCATATCGTTTCTGAACCATGATCCATATGAAATAGCATTGATTTTTCGGGAAATCTTAGTTCTAACGCAGACTCTTTAGCCCCTGACTCTCGGGGTTGGACGGTAAAACGTCTAACCCTTTTTCTTTGT
>PLZN01000344.1 GCA_003152195.1 Acidobacteriaceae bacterium | reverse complement strand
CCGTTCGGCTGAATGTCCCGAACCACGGGCGCTCTCGTTTCTTGAACTCGCGAAGGATGCGACTCTTCAGATTGATCAGGGCTACCACCCACTCATCTTGATCTTCCGAACTGTTGTGGGCAGTGGCCAATATTGCAACTTCCGTCTTCTTGATCTCTTCACGATGAGTATTCTTCATTTCATGATCCCTAGTCACAAGCATCCAACCAGTCTTGTGACAGAATCGGATAATCTCGGGGTCTTCGACGTTCCGCCTGACGCTACCGTTCTCTTCTTTGAACCATTCAGGAAACCTCTGAACAGTGAATCCCGCAGTTCGGAGGCGAACAGCGACCGATTCGGCTGAAAAGCCTTCATCGAGAAACAAAACACATTCCTCACGCCGCTTTTTGACGTGTGCCAATGTGGGCTAGCGCCTTTTCGACAATGTCGCGATCAAGACCGTAATCTTTGGCAATTTCATCGGTGCTTATACCGGCACGCTTGCGCCCCCACAGCACGGTGACCGGAATGCGCGTACCAGTAACCACCAGCCGACCAGACATAATGCGAGGGTTCATAGACACAGGGCGGCTTTTGTGATCAGTGGCCGCGAAGCGCCACGGAAAGATGAATTTCCCAGCGACTATCCTCTCGCCAAACAGGTCAACAATTTCCCTTACAACCTGTTGCCCCGGTTTTTGACCGAGCGACGTGATTGTGCGCGGCCTCTTGCCGCGAGCAGGCTTGTCATAAACGAGATCGTGCAAGCACTCCTTGATAGCGTCGGCGTGTTGCAATGGATGTTCAGACTCAAACATCTTGCGTGCATTACGCATGGAGCGTCTGAGAAATTGTAACGAGAAGTGGAATTTCTCACGCAGCAGGTAGACCCTGTAGGACTCCTCGAGGTCCCGGTACGAAAGGAGATGAACTGAGCCACAGCTGCCCGATGCGTTCAGAATCGGCTCATTCCCCTCGTACCACGAAAACAGCGTCCGCTGCTTTATGGCCAAGAATGCGGCCGCTTCTGGAATCGTATAGGTCGGAAGCGTCCGTAGGTCCTGCCCTTTGAGGCGAATTGGTTTGCAGTTCAGCATACCCGGATCAATGTAGAACATAAGCTTGGCGCTGGCCATAACGTCATGACGTTTTCGTTCGGAAATGTGACATTCCTCGAACGTCCGCCGGTTGCTTTCCCCTTTGCAGGTTCTACAGCAAGACTTGCAGAAGTCCTTGCAACTTAATGATGACGTTAGGCATGCCTCAGGTAATCGGTTCGGCGTTGCTTGGGCCCGACCTCAATTGCCTCCTGCCGCTGGTGGGAGCCGCTTTCTGCGCCTTGATCCAACTGTTGGTCCGAGCGTCTAGGAAATCGAGCGGGGAGGGCGGCAAGACGGCAATGCATTAGAAGCGAACAATCCAGGCTATCTGTGCTAGTCAAGCAACTACTTGACTAAAGCAACTAGCTTGAAGCAAGCTGGATCCATGGCGTCCGTCACACCGTCTCCGCGGGAAGCAGAAGAGCCAATTCAGGCGATTCGCCATTTCAACCGGTTTTACACCAGCCAGATTGGCGTTCTGCAGAAAGGGCTCCTCGAGTCTCCTTATTCTCTGACCGAGGTCCGTCTGCTCTACGAATTGGCACATCGCCGGAGTGTTACGGCGACAGACCTCTCGCACGAACTGGGCCTTGATGCTGGTTATCTGAGCCGCATGCTCAACAAATTTGACAAGAGAGGCTGGATCAGCCGGGAGCCGGTCTCAGCCGACCGCCGCCAAACACTTCTTGCTCTCTCCGCAAAAGGTTCCGCAACGCTTCGGCCTCTCGAAGAGCGGTCCAACCAGCAAGTGCGGCAGATGCTGGCCAGGATTTCTGGCGATGCCCGGCAGCAACTTGTGCATGCCATGCAGCACATCGAACAGATCTTAGCGCCTGCGTCTGATACCAGGGAGCCATACCTGCTCCGTACCCATCAGCCTGGGGACGTGGGCTGGATCGTATATCGACACGGTGTTTTGTACGCCGAGGAGTACCACTACGACGAGCGCTTCGAAGCGAAGGTAGCTGAGATCGTTGCCAAGTTCATCCAGGACTTCGATGCCAGGCGCGACCGATGCTGGATCGCCGAGAAAGGCGGAGAACGCGTCGGTTCAGTGCTCCTGGTCCACCAGTCCACGACGGTGGCGAAGCTGCGCGTGTTATTGGTGGAACCATCTGCCCGTGGTTTGGGAATCGGCAGACGCCTGGTGCGGGAGTGCGTCCGCTTCGCCCGCCAGGTTGGTTACAAGAAGATTGTGCTATGGACGCAAAGTGAGCTGAAAGGCGCGAGAAAGATTTATGAACAAGCTAGCTTTCAACTGATCAAGAAAGAGCCTCATCGGAGCTGGGGAAGAGAGGACCTTGTCGCTGAAACCTGGGAATTGAAGCTCTGATGCAAAAAAACGGTGCGGTGCACATGCCAAGAACAGACGAGTTTACCCTTCCAAGCCTGTGGGAAAACATCAGCCCCCCCGATACTCGTTTGGTACGGATTGTCACAGACCTTCAGCAATACATGCAGAGATGTCTTCAAGCTCCTCTCGCCATTGATCTTATCCGCCAACCTTACCAGCGCTGATGCACCAGCGGACGAATGCGTGCATCGTAGATTTTGCGCAGGCTGGCCATGACTTCCGGCGTGAGCGGCGACAGATCGGAAGCCCGCGCATTGTCGGCCACCTGGCTCGGCCGCTTGCCCCCGGGGATGGCACAGGTGACCGCATCAAACATGAGAATCCAGCGGTCGGTCGATGGGCAGTGGAGTTGCACCAGGTCAAGGGCATCCGTGCTCAGGTCGCGGAGGTTATCCTCGATCCAGGAGGTAACGTTGGCGAGGCTGTAGCCTTCGACCGTCTGCTTTGCCAAACGCTGGCCCACCTTGGTGGCGACGATAATCTCTTCTTTGCGAGACTTTTTCAGCTGTGCAATCAGGCGGTGGCTGAGGCCATCGCCGTAGACATCCGCAGTGTCGATAAAGTTGATGCCGGAGTNNGTTGAGCGCGGCGAGCGATTCCTCATCCCTTACCGGACCCCATGCGCCGCCTATGCCCTGGCTGCGAAAGCTGGAGTGCAGCGGGCAAGCACGATGGTCACATCATCCGGCTGTTCCGCGCTGCCGATCCAGTCCGCTACTGCGCCGGTGATGATTTCGGTGATGCGCGGCAGAGGTTTGTGGCGATGTTCCAGGATCAATTCGATCAGGCGCTCCTCGCCAAACTCGCCGAACTCGTTCTCCGGTTCGCTGACGCCGTCGCTGTAGGCGACAAAGATATCGCCTGGTTGCATCACGACCGTTGATTCGTCATAGGTCACACCGTCGAATAAACCCACCACGGTTCCGTTGATGTCAAGGCGGAAGACTTCGCCGGTCGCCCGTAGAATGATGGGCGGTAAGTGGCCCGCATTGCAATACGTCAATATTCGTGCCTTGGCGTCATAACAACCCAGGAACATGGTGGCGTACTTCGCCGCCGGTGTGCTGCGATAAAGCTGATAGTTCAAGGTGGTCATCAACATGGCCGGAGCCAGTTGCGATTCGGAGCTCCCATCCCCGCGGTAGTACATGCGGGGATCCCCCTGAGACTGGGCTTGATACGCCAACGGCGCCGGCATCAACACCATTTCAGGCTCCAGAGAATAGGCGCGAACAAAGGCATGCACGGTGGCCATCAACAGAGCCGCCGAAATTCCTTTTCCGCTGATGTCGCCGACCGCCAGCACTAAGCGGTCGGTGCCAAGCGGAATAAAGTCGTAGTAATCGCCGCTGACCGTGCGCGCCGGAACACAGACGCCGTGGACTTCGAGAGTGGGCAGGTCCGTGACCTTGTGCGGGAAGAGCAGCTCCTGCACTTCATAGGCGATGCTGAGTTCGTTCTCCAGCCGCTGCTTCTCTTTCTGCTCACCAATCAGTTTGGCCAGGGATTCGGTCATGGAGTTAAACGACTCTCCGAGCGCCGCCATCTGGTCGCGGCCACGAAGCTGGATCCGGTGACTCAGATCGCCACGGTTCACATGCTCCGTTGCCAGGTAGAGGTCCCCCACCGATGCCGTCATGCTGCGCGAGAGGCGAATGCCGATGTAGAGGGCGGCTAACTCGATCACTCCGAAGAAAATCGCGATGATGAGCAGGAAATCTCGGAAGGCCAGCGCCTTGTCTCCCAACGTGGCAAACAAGGTCGCATAGAGCATCGAGGGCCGGGTGGACACATAGATGACTCCGTGCGGCTGCTTTTCCCCGGTCTGCCAGTCCACCACGTCGAAGAGCGTGCCAAAGTGCAGAGTCAGGTCGAACCAATGGGAACGAGGGGGTACCTGCCCGGCATTCACAGGTTTTCGGGCGAGCTGAATGTCGCCTCTCCGATCGGTTGGAAGCAAGGTGACTGAGCCCAAGCGCTCGGCTGTCGGTAGGAGCAGGTTCGGCGTGATGGGAATATCGGAGATCAAGGCGATCCGCCGGCTGCCTTCACCAGATAACTTGATTGTGCGCAGATGCAGGGCATCCTGGTCGACGACGAAACCGGTGAAGTCTCCGCTGATAAAATCAGGAACTTGCGCCGGACGCGACGGGAGCAGCGCTCCTTCGGTGGAGAGGACGAAACCCTTTTCGTTGCGCGACACAGTAACGGTCCGCCCAGGAAATCTCTCGTCAGAAGCCCTGGTAAACTCTTCGACGATCTGTTCATTGAGCTTGCCGGAGCTCTCCAAAGGGAACAACTGCGCGGCCAGGGCGTCATTGGCGGCTTGCAGATGCTGCAACTCCGAGTGCAAATCAGAGATCGCGACGTAGGTGGCAAATTGGCCGCCAAACAGCGAGCCGGCGAGAGCCCCCATGAGCAACAGCAGCAGAATCGGCATGACGCCGATGAAGAGGTAAGTAACGAACAATCGATTCCGCAGCCGCCAGAGGAGAGGGCGGTAGATCCAACGGAAAATCACTATCGCGGCAAAAGGCAAGAAGACCAGGGTAGTGAATATCGCCCATCCTTCAAGCTTCGATCCTGATGCATTTGCGATCCAGAGCAGGAGGCACAATCCGCCCAACCAGCAGGTGATGCGGCCCAATTTCGTGGTGGGGCGCAACGCCCGCATCACTCGGGCTCTGACGGCACTCATTTTTGGTAACTTGATCGCCATATGCGTTTGCGACAGGAAAAGTGCTCTACCCAGGGCCCATCGTAGTATAAAGCCACGGGCAGGATCGGTTCGCGGCTGGCCACACCCGATCCGAGCGCCGTTTTTCGCCCTGATTTTTTGCGATGATAGGGGCTGGGCCTGTCGTGGATGCTACAGGGGAGGCCCATGCCTGATTCGACGGAGAGTGGGGCCTTGAGGAAATGCTGGTAAAGGAACAATCTCGCCTTCTCTCCCTCATTGAAAGCGGCTTCGCAGCGCTTCGCATCCTGGTCATTGGCGACGTGATGCTGGATCGCTCTATCTGGGGTGATGTCGATCGCATCTCGCCCGAAGCGCCGGTTCCGGTACTCCGTTCGGTGCGCACCACGAGCGCCCCCGGAGGTGCGGCCAATGTTGCCATGAACCTGGTCGGCCTGGGAGTCAGGGTCACGCAGGCGGGCTTCTGGGGAAATGACGTCGAAATGCGCGAATTGGGTGCGTTGCTCGGCCCATCCGGCGTGGATTTCTCCGGGATGATCCTCTCCGGCCATCCCACCATTTCCAAGACGCGCATTGTCTCCCGCAATCAACAGTTGCTGCGGCTGGACGTCGAAAACGCCGGCCCGCATCCTGCTGCCGAGCACGAGGCCTTGTTGGAGCGTTCTCTCGAACTGGCTGACACTGCGGATGCCATCGTTCTCTCCGATTACGCGAAAGGCGCGTTGCCTGCGCAGCTTTGCCAGGCGGTCATTGCCTTGGCCCGGAAGCGGAAGGTTCCTGTGCTGGTTGATCCCAAGGGTCAGGATTTCAACAAATATGCCGGCGCTACCACCATCTGCCCTAACCTTCAAGAGCTCGGGCTGCTCACCGGCATTGCTGGCCGCAATCTGGTGGAGCTGCTTGCCGCGGCGCAGCAGCTGGTCTCTGAGCTCGGTATCGATTACATGACCGTCACCATGAGCGAGAAGGGCATCCGGATTCTGTATCCCGATTCCGTATTTCATTCTCCCACCCGCGCGCGCGAAGTCTTCGACGTTACCGGTGCCGGCGATACGGTCGTCGCGACTTTGGCCGCGGCTCTTGCCGGCGGCCTTGATCCGGAGACGGCCGTCAACCTGGCGAACGTCGCTGCGGGCATCGTGGTCGCCAAGACGGGGACTGCGCCCATCTCGCGCAGCGAGCTGGTGGCCGAGCTTACCGCCTCCGCCCGGATATCGGGTCCGGACAAGATTCTTGATTTGCAACACCTTCTGGTCCGCCTGGCGGAATGGCGCGCGAACGGCGATCGCATCGTCTTCACCAACGGCTGTTTTGACATCGTGCACGTGGGTCATATCACCCTTCTTGAGCACTGCCGTGCGTTCGGCGACAAGATCGTCATTGGTCTGAACAGCGACGCTTCTGTTCGCGGACTGAAGGGGCCCACACGGCCGGTGGTCGGAGAGAACGAGCGGGCGCGCGTGTTGGCTGCCCTGGGTTCGACCGACGCGGTCATTATTTTCGACGAGCCTACGCCCATGGAGCTCATCCGGTTCGTCCGCCCCGACGTGTTGGTGAAAGGCGGAGACTACACCACCTCAACCATCGTGGGGGCAGACGATGTGGCCTCCTGGGGCGGCCGGGTGGAAATTGTGCCCACCGTTACCGGCGCAAGCACGACCAACACCATCCGCAAAATTGCCGGGAACGACTAGCAGTTTCTGCTTTGGCGTAGCTCTATAGTGCGATAAGTCGAACCTGCTGGAGACGGAACCCTAATTTCCTGAGCCATCGATTCCTTGCAACAAAATTGTCATCCCGACCGGAGCGTACCCGGATTTCCTGCTGCGCGGTCCTAGACAGAACGGCGTGTGCGGCTTTCCGCGAAGAAAGCCGCATGAAGCTCGCGG
>PLZN01000392.1 GCA_003152195.1 Acidobacteriaceae bacterium | reverse complement strand
CGGGCTGAAGCCCGTACCCTTCGAGCCAGAGGGTTTTTCCGCAGCCTGTTGTTGAAGCCCGATGGTATTATGATACTCGCCGGGAAGCCCGATTTCCGAGCAAAGATATAAGCCCTTCGGCTCTGGTGTTCCACTTCAGGCGGGTAAGGGTCTCGCTCAATGGTCTCTTCAACTGCGAATCCCACAGCCTCTAGAGACTGCCGGATCGCGGATGGCTGAAAAAGAAAGAAATCCATCGCAACAGGCCGATCCCACAACCGATCCACGTGAAGGATCTCGTCCCCGCAACGAAACGCAAGCATCAGCAATCCTCCCGGTTGCAGCACTCGATGCATTTCCCGAAAGACCGAAGGCAGCGATTCCTTGGGAATGTTCACGATGGCATAGAACGCGGCGATCCCGGCAAGTGTTCCGTCCGGAAGGTCTAGGGACATCATGTTTCCTTCGCGGAATTGAATGTCAGGGTTGAGTTGTCGCGCCTGCTCTAACATCCGCGGAGAAAGATCCAGGCCGAAAACGGTAGCGCCCACATCGCGCAGGTAGCGGGCGACCTGACCCGGACCACACCCCATGTCACATACTTCGCCACGTCCTGCGACTTCAGCGGCGAAGCGGTTGAGCAGTTCCCGATCGAGCGCCTTGTGCTGAAGTTCGTTGAAAATCTGGCGGGCATACTCATCCGCAAGCCGATCGTAGCTTTCCCGGATTGCGAATGTGATGTCGTTGTCCATGCAAAGCCGGCGGGCGCGAAGAGGTGCTCACTGATATTTTGCCATGAGAGATGGGAGCGCTATGAATCGTCTCCAGGTGGCCGGCTATCCGGAAAGAGCGAAAACGGCAAAATGTTTAGAATTACGGCATGAACGCACTCCGAAATCACATCTTGCACGTCGGCATTGATGAGGCACCACCAGTGCCAATGCAGATCGGGACACTGGAGTCAGGTGACTTTAGCGGCTATGAAGTCGACCTCCTGCGGCAACTGGCTGAAAGGCTGGAGTTCACCATTCAGTACAGGCGAGCGCTGTGGAGCGTCATTGTCGGAGAGCTTTCAAGTGGGGGCCTCGATCTGGTTTGCAGTGCCGCCACTGTGACCGCTGAAAGAGCGCGGGAAGTCGATTTCTGCACCCCACACCTGAAGCTTGCTCTCGCACTTGTTACACGAGAGGAACTCAGCGCGGACCTGGATATCGAAGCTTCCAGAATGGGAGTGAGACGGGGAACGACCGCGGAAGCTTATTTGCGGCAAAAAACTGTCGGCAAAGAGGCTGCGATGCTATCGGAATCGAATGACGAACTGTACCGCGCTCTGGCACGCGGGATGCTGGACGGTGTCATCGACGACTCCCCGATTGCACAGCATTTCTCCCGCGTGATCCCGGGCCTCAAGTACGTGTGCCACTTCGAGGGCACAGGAGGAGAATACGCTGTGATGACAAGGCGTGGGAACACGCCGCTACGCGATCAGATCAATGGCATGATCGCTCAAATGGAGTTCGACGGTACACTCTCGTCTAAGGAGACTCTGGTTCGGTAGCGAGAACCTATTCATTGCCTAACCCCCGAATAACGGATAACACGTAAGCGGCTTCGCCCCCTGGTTCTTTCCTCTGCCCAACTTTGCGACTTGGTGTTGACCGAGCCATCTAGTCGTTGCAAGCCAGGGTTGCGATTGCTAAAGGATCCCACGCAAAATTCTTCCTAACCGCAAGCCCACAATCCTGTCTAATGCGCTGAATGGGGAATGAAGACCACGCGCTCATCCGGACTGTTCTGGCCGGAGAGAAAGACGCTTACGGCCTGCTTGTCGCACGTCACAGCCAAAGTGTCTTTCGCGTTGCCTTCCGCATTACAGAAAATGAGGCCGACGCCGAAGAGATCGTGCAGGAAGCCTTCCTCCGAGGCTATCGCAAGCTCGAAAGCTTCGATGCGCGAGCCAGCTTTAGAACCTGGATTTACCGGATCGCCGTGAACTGCGCACTCGATGTTCTAAACAAACGCAAGCATCAGGCGGCTGTGCCTATTGCTGAGGAGCATGACGGCGAACAGGGAACTGTTCAACCGGCAGATGGCGCCGCCGGACCAGACCGGCTCTTGCTAAGCCAGGAGATCGAAGCGCGCAGACAGACAGCCATGGAAAAGCTGACACCAACCGAGCGCCTCGCTTTTGTACTGCGCCACATGGAAGACCGTTCCACCGAAGAAATAGCAACAGCGCTGGGTATCGCACCGAACTCTGCCAAGCAAGCCGTTTTCCGGGCAGTACAGAAATTACGCCAATCTCTCGCACCGCTTTGGGTAAAGTCATGAAGCATTTAACAGAAGAAGAACTGATCGAGCACTACTATTCCGAAGATTTCTACAAGGCTGAGTCCGAGGCGCATCTTCAGGCTTGCAAGCATTGCGCGCAAGCCTATGAAGAGCTGGGCAAGCTCCTCAGCAACGTCCGTGCATCAGAGCCGCCGATGCGAGGTGCGGAGTACGGAGCGCAAGTATGGCAGTCCATTCAGGGATCATTGCGACCCTATCAGTCAAAGACAAAACGCAGCTACTTCCGCTGGCCTCAGCTAGGGTACGCAGCCGCCTGCCTGCTCTTCCTGGCTGGAGCATTCCTGGCCGGAAGAATTTGGGAGCATGCACACACGCAACCTTCCCTAGCCACCACTCCGCAACAGGCAAGAGAGCGCGTCGTTCTCTTCGTCCTCGACAACCATCTCGACCGATCAGAGCGTCTGCTTGTCCAACTGAACCACGCTGGTGCTGAGGAGGAGAAAGTAGATCTTCCTCTGCAGGCAGAAGCCCGGCAACTACTCACCGACAACCGGCTCTACCGGCAAAGCATCGCCCCAGCTAACGATCCTCTGCTCGCTGCCGCACTCGATCATCTCGAGCGCGTGCTTCTGGAAGTGGCAAATTCGCCGGACGAGTTAAGCAGCGCAGACATAGCGCGCATCGAGAAGGAAATGAACACGCAAGGCCTGCTCTTCCAGATCCGTGTTCTTCGCACCAAGGTCTCTGGACAGGAAACAAATGCTCAAGCTACCCGGAAAGGAGCAACTATCTAAATGAAGACAAATCAATGGTTCTGTCTGGCTGCAATCTGCACGGCCTTGTCGCTCTCGGCTCCATCTGCTGCGGGACTCATCTTCCACCCCACGGAAGCTGACTCACCGGCGGCCAATGCGCGCGAAGAACAGCTCTACTCCGATGCAACGCGAGCCATCAATGAAAGCCGCTGGTCCGATGCGGAGTCATTGCTCGACCAAGTTGTCGATCAGCATGGCCGTCGGGCGGATGGAGCCCTCTATTGGAAGGCTTATGTAGAAAATAAAGAGGGACGCCCTTCCGATGCTTTGAGCATCTGCACCAGTCTTCGCCAGTCTTACCCAAAGAGCAATTGGCTCAAAGAATGCAATGCGCTGGAGATTGAGATTCGTGGAAAAGGCGGGAGTCCTGTCCAGCCGCAATCAGAGCAGGATGAGGATCTCAAACTGCTGGCTTTGAATTCGCTCATGCAAAGTGGAGATGCGAATGCATTGCCGATTCTGCAACAGATTCTCGAAGGCAACCAACCGGAGCGGCTCAAAGAACGCACCCTCTTTGTCCTCGCGCAGGACCAATCCAAACCAGCACAGGACATACTCGGGCAGATCATGCGAGGAGAAAGAGATCCGGGCTTGCAGGTCAAGGCCATCCGGTTGCTTTCCGTCGCCAAGGGGCAACAGGCCGCCGACACGCTTGCGGATATCTACGGGAAGTCGAGCAATCAATCCGTTAAGAAAGCCATCCTGGATTCCTACCTCGTTATGGGCGCTCCCGATAAGTTAGTCCAGGTGGCGCAGCACGAAACCGATCCTGGGTTGATGCGGCACGCAATTTCAACCCTGGGCGCGCTCGGCGCTGTCGCGCAGCTATCGAGCATGTATCAGGCAACCAGCAGCAAAGACGCCAAGGCCGCGATTATCAGTGCATTTGTTGCCGCCGGCGGCAGAGGAGCGGATGCCCTCGGCGTTATCGTTTCGTCTGAGCAGGACCCCGATCTCCGCCGCAAGGCGATCCGCAATATGGGGATAGCCGGCGGCTCTTCCGCTAGCCCGGCACTCTTGGCGATCTACTCCAAGAGCACAGATGAAGAATCGAAGAGGGCTGTTGTTGACGCACTCTTTGTTGCCGGAGATGCGCATGACCTGGTCGCGCTCGCACGCTCTGAGAAAGATCCAACGGCACAACGAGAAATCGTTGGCAAGCTCGCGCTGATCCACAACAAGGAAGCGACCGACTACATGATGGAAGTTCTCAACAAGTAATTAAGGAGACTGGCTATGAAGCACCATCTAGCTGCAATCGTCATCTGCGCGTCCACATTTGCGGTCTTGGCGCAGCAGCCTAAAGTTAGCAATACTCATTTCAGCATCGAACCGATAGGAGGAAACCTCACCGCTACGGTGGATCGATTTCGCCACTCGAATGAACAGCTCTGGCTTGGATATGAAGTGCCGGCTCTTCCACAATCGCATCTACCTACATGTTCGAACGGGTCGGATAGATCACAGATGGACGATGGATGTTGCGCTGAATATCAGCTGGAGGACGACCACAACAGCATGAACCAAGGGGACAATGGACCGGCTGCGCAAAATATCTATGTCCTTTTTCGTTTCGATCATGACCAACTCATCAAGATTCGCCCAGTCATAGCCGGCTGCCACCTCAACGCAGGAGGCGTCGCGTTTACGTGGCTAACTGGCGTGCAGCCGGAAGAGAGCGTCTCCTTTCTCGCGCAACTGCAAGCATCCGAATCGAATCGCTCCCGAATCGTTGAGGGAGCACTTTTGTCGATTAGCTATCATGCAACGTCAGAGGCTACGCATTCGCTCGCCCAAATTGCATTGTCTGCCGCGCCCTTGCATACGCGGGAACAAGCAGCCTTCTGGCTCGGAGTCCAACGCGGACACGAGGGTTTTCTTGCCCTGCAATCTCTGGCAAATAAAAGCACCGACGCAGCGTTCCAGGAGAAGCTTCCGTTCGATTTTTCGCAAAGCTCCGATCCCGCTGCGGAAGACGAGTTGCTCCACATGGCTAAGTCCGGCGCAGACGTCAAAGTGCGTGAGCAGGCACTTTTCTGGATAGCGCAGAAAGCCGGCAAACGAGCAACCGCGGCGCTGACGGATGCCATTCAAAACGATCCCGAAACAGAGGTAAAGAAGCGAGCGGTATTTGCTCTCAGCCAATTGCCAAAAGACGAAAGTGTCCCGCAACTGATTCACGTAGCAGATACGAATGCCAATCCAGTGGTTCGCAGAGAAGCAATTTTCTGGCTGGGGCAATCTCAGGATTCTCGCGCCTTAGCATATTTGGAGCAAGTGCTGAAACGATAGCGCGAGAGAGCAGTTGGGCAAAAGATAAGATGGTTTTCGAAGCAGCCGCCGTTTGTTGCGAAATGCCAAGGAGAGTCGTCCAAATCGAGATTGGCGCTCACTGCATGTGTCCGGGGCGTTGGGGCTGGTGTGTGCGAGGAGCCGGGGTCAGGCGATTTATCGTCCGGCGCAGGATTGAAGCCAGGCATCACGCGCGATTCTCCCCGAAACATGTGATAGTCCTCATAACTGATGTCGTTCAGCATGGTCAAGTAAGGTCCATAGGTTCTGAAGCCTTCACCCCATTCCATTAACGTGGTCACGGACCGCGTTCTCATAACAGAGACGCTTCTGAGTGGGCAAATAAAGGTCTTCCCTCCGATCGCCACCGGGCCGTATGTGATGATGATGTCGGACCGGACGACTGGCGTGAAGCCTTTCAGGTTTGCCTGCGCTTCGAGGCGAAGAATCGCTCCGCTTGCGGGATCGATTGCGATCTCCCCGTGATACCCGGCCGGCGCATCAAAACCACTCGTTCCGTTGCCGCCGGGAAGACAGCAACCCCCTATTCGATAGAGGGATTTATCCACCGAAACCACGTAGCGGAATACTGCGCGAGGGCCGGTTGGGCCCCGCTCCCACCGGCTCCAGGTCAACGTGCTGGGGGCAGCAATCGCATCGTGGACAAAACCCAGCACGGGGCCGAATGTACCATAGGTGATTAGATACGGATCTTTCGCTTTCGGCTTTTTGCGTTTTGTCGCCCCTGGATCCACGACCTCGTAGCCATTGCGGTAGAGCACTGTTTCCTTGAAACTTTGCGCCACATGCAATGGCCCGTAGGCAAACCTGGTACTTCCCTCGTCAAGTTGCGCCGTTTCTTCATAACGCACTGTAGTCCGGACGGCAAAGAAGTTCGGCAGCTTTGAAATCGTCGTTTTCACATAGTCGGCGGCCAAAGAGATCATGCGCAGTTGCGCAGTCGAATCCGGCGGTGCATCCGCGGGGACCTCTTCAAGGGGAGGAGGCAGAAAGGCCGACGTATCGGCCAAAACCGTCAGTGCCTGCTCGGTCTTTTTACCGTGCATGGCCGCCGTCCAAGTAGCAAGCCGTGTGCTGCTCAGCCGTTCGGTCAGTTCCAGAGCGGAAAGCTGCGTCGCCACGTCCGCATCCCCATCACCGTGGGCCGCGTCCAGCACCTGCCCCAACTGCTCAACCGTGATCCGCCTGAGCGCAGTATTCGGTTAGTCAGAATAATACGGTTGATCGTAATACCCGGTGTTGGCGCGAGCCGTCAGACCCGGCTTGCCCATCTGAACTTTCACTTCGTGATACTCATCAGGATGATCCGCATGCGAAGGGTCGAATGACAACGTGTAGAACGGGCCGGCCTCCCTGACACAGCTCTCGATCTGGTCGGCCAGATCGTAACCTCTGTCCAGCACGCGGCCACCGCTCTGCACGGCAAGCACCTTTCTGTACAAATTCATGAAGCTAGCTTTCCGAACTGATTCCACTCCGTGCAGATAATCCATATAGAGGTGAGAGCGCGGATCGGTTTCGCCAACCGAAAAGCTGTCGAGAGCAATCCTTGCCTCCCGTAACAGGGTGGAAAACCATCGGATCGCATAGAAGGTGCGCTCCTAGGATCCTGTCCCTTCCGCGTGTGCTCCGCTTCCTATGCCCCAGCCCGGTCCGACCCATAGCAGCAGCTTTCTGCCAGGCTTCCGCCTTTCAGCCGTGGCAATCTCGCCGAGCGCCTGCAGGGCATCCAGGGAGGGCGGATCAGTAAGGCCTAACGAGGGAGGTTTATCTCCCCTGAGGCTCCCTCGAAAGCGGCGAATCAAGCCCACTTCGCTGTCGTGGGCGACCTTCGCAGCAAGTGCGTTCCCATCGTTCGAAGGCTCGGCTACCTGCCAGAGTCCGGTCTCGACCAGCGTTAAGATGGAGACCGGTTGGGCCAGATGCCCGCCATTCTGTCGCAGGAACGTCTCTACGGAAATCCGCTCATACGAAACCAGATCAGCTGGCACTTGGAGCGTATCGATGAGCAGAATGATTTCGACCGGAGGGTCGGGCTTGGCCGAGACCCCGTCGAACACTTGAAAGGAGAGAATCTTGCTCGGCTCGCCATTGTCCAGCAGAGTAAAGTCCGTGGGTTGCAGGCCGGGTATTGGTTTTCCAGAGTTATCCGTCACCACAACATCAAGCTTGATCAAGCCCGCCCTTGTGTCTGATGTGTCCGAGGAACCTTGGGCGGGCTTTTGGGCCGGAGGCGCGGGTGCGGCGACAGTCTCCGACTGTCCAACTCCTGCCAGAGTGTTGCCCTGTTCCGAGCAAATGAAAGCCAGTAAGCAAAATACAATGGACAGGGCAAGGCGGTACGGCTTAACCATCCCGTTCACCTCACCCGAAGTCGAACCGGATCTATCGTCGCAAGTTTATATCGAATCACGTGCATCGATCCTCAGTTGATCCGTTCCCGTTGCGGCCAAAGGGTCCTAAGCAGAAGGCAACTCCATGCGGTACGTCGGGGCGTCCTAGATGATTGGAGGCTTCTGTCGATTGTGTCCCCATTTTTCAATCGCTCAACCGTGGTCCATGTTCTGATGTAGAAGTCGTGGGTGCTTCCGATGCGAAGGTCGAACTTCTGCCTAGCTGATGACTATTGCTCGCGGAGGATGCAAGCCGGATCGACATGCAGGGCGCGCTGAACGGGGTTAGCAACGGAGACCAGACCAGTCAGAAGCATGGTGAATGCAACCGCAAAAAGTACGAGGGGATCCTGTGCGGAGGCCTGGTAGACAACAGCTGATAGGAGACGGCTAGCTGCAACACCGAGCACGAGCCCAATCGTTGACCCTATGCTGAGCAAGATGAGCATGCGCCCGAGGGCGGCAGCGAGAATCTGCTTTGCCTGGGCACCCAGGGCGACACGGATGCTTAGTTCGCGAAGACGTTTGGTGACAGAGAGTAGGACGCAAGGCCGAATGTGCCGGTGATGGAGAGCAGGACTCCAAACGCACCGAAGAGGCTGAGAGTCACCGTTGCTACCAGAGCAGGGAAAAGCTGCAAGCCGAGCTGGCTGCTCCAGGCGCTGGCATCCTGGATAGGGATCGCGGGGTCGAGATCGAGGATTGTTTTGCGGATCGCAGCCGCCATTTCGCGGCCGGCTGCGCCGGTAGGATCGGGATGTGTTCGGACGATGAGCGTTGTTGACGTGTTCCCGTCCTGCGCAATGGGAAGGAATATGGCCGGGCTTGGTTCTTCGTTGAGGGTGGTGTACTTGCCGTTGGCTACGACGCCAACAACCTGGATAGGGTGGCCGGATAGGTTCTTGAAGTAGCGGCCGATGACATTGTCAGAGTGGAAAAGACGCCGTGCGAATTCCTGGTTGACGACGGCGACGGGAGGGCTCTTTGCGCCGTCAGCAAAGCCGATATCCCTGCCCGCAAGGAGCGGCGTGCCGGCGGCTGCCAGATAGCCCGGGGAGATGTCGTAGTAGGGTGCTCCAAAGGCAACATTGGTTGGGCGCATTTCTGTTGCCTCGGGGGGAACGACGCCCATAGTGGACTGGTCGACGGCAAGGGGAGTGGTGTTGGCGTAGCCAACCTCCTGCACGCCCGGAAGCTGGGAGGCTGCAGCGAGCAGCCGGCGCTGGAAGGATGCGGCACTTTCATCTGAATAACCGGCTTGGGCGAGTTCGAATTGCACTCGCACTGCATTCGCCGGTCTGAAACCGAGTTCCATGTTGAGCGATCTCCCCAGACCTCGCAGAGCGACGAAAGCGGCGCTGACGGTGATGCAGCAGAGAGCGATCTGGGTGGCAAGGAGGATGTCGCGGAGGGCCCAGCGGCGCCCGGTGCTGGATTGACCAACGCCGCTTTTGATGGCATCGTTTGGATCCGCTTTCAAGATTTGACGCAGTGGCATGATGCCGAAGAATACGGCGGCCACAAATGAGAAGAGGCCGGCAGCGAGGATCAATGACGGCTGCGGCAGAACAGCGAAATGAATGGGGAAACTGGTCGGCGGGTGCCAGGCGCCGAGGCTGGAGAGCGCGATCCAGCCGAGCGCAGAGGCGCAGAGGCCGCCGAGGAGGGAGAGCCCTCTCCGCGTCCTCCGCGCCTCTGCGG
>PLZN01000124.1 GCA_003152195.1 Acidobacteriaceae bacterium | reverse complement strand
CTTTAGCAGAAGCCTCTACATGTGCAGAGTGCCTTGATGACGTTCAATAAACCACGCCCAGGGAGTTCAATTTTCTCCGGCCGAGCCCTCCCGCCGCAGCCAGGGACTCTCCCCGCGTCGCGTCCCGCCCTGCTGCAGGTCAAATTGACGATGCCGGGCGCTTCGCCTGGGCCGGCCTCAGCGAGCTCACCCCCGAAATGTTGTCCGGCCGGCCGGCCGGGGCAGGCCAGCCCAAGCGCAAGCTCGTGGCCGGATGCCTGCGCCAGACCCTGCAGAATGGCAGCCGCCGCAATACAGCCTCGAGGTGGCCGCCCAGCGCGACGGCGTTTCCATCGCCACCCTGCGGCGCAGCAAATTCGATCTTGGCGTCAAAAGCTCCAAAGATGGAAAAACCGGCGCATGGTATTGGACCTTGCCGCCCGCGGAAGAAGATCAGCAAGCCTGTCAGGCGGCAACATGATCATCTTGAGCTTGGGAGTGTCATGCGCAATTTTGAGCACCTTCATGAAACAAAGGACTTACAGCATGTTCACTTCTGGTGCAGAACGGCTGCTTCTAGCGGATCCCATTGAGCCGCTCAGCGTCTTTCGTTCGCCGCAATCCGTCCTGGGCCTCGCGGTTATTGGGCTCACAACCGAGCACCTCGCTGTACTGCCGGATCGCGGCATCGTACTGGCCCCTATTCCTATTGGTTTCAGCCAGGCTGAGATAGTTCGGTATCAGGCCGGCGATCGAGCACTCGTGAACCGGCTTTGGAGTCGGAGGGGTCGGCTTTAGAGCCGGGGGCGTCGGCTTTGGAGCCGGAGGGGTCGGCTTTGGAACCGTGGGCATCGGTTTTGGAGGCTGGGGCGTCGGCTTTGGAGCCGGGGGGACAGCAATTGTAGTAGCTGGTACGGTTGGAGGGAAAGCGTGCGAGATAACCAAATAGCCGACAATTATAAGGATCGCGGCCGCACTGCTGATGGTGATAACTCGCTGACGCGACTGCACCTGCGCCAATGCTCGATGCACGAGTACAGAAAGACGCTCGAATGCGGTTGGCCGTTCGAAGTCTCCGGGAACGGGCTCGGAAGCGGGAGTAGCCGGGCGTTGGCCTACGGTCTTTACCGTAGCTGCGGCCTGCGCCGCCTCGCTGACCAGGGTCGGCATAAATTCAGCCTCGGCCTGCAGCTCGTTCAGTCGCTCCTCACTTGTCCAAAGAAATTCATATACTCCTGCGCGCGGAGGAAACGATCGCAAGGCAAGAGGCTGGCAATGGGCGATTCTTTTATAAAACGCCTGAGTAATAAGCACCTGGGACGGCTTGGCCGAGTCAAGCAGGTCTTTCTGCTCGACCGAGGGGCCGGCGTGGGCTGTTTGCGCCTCCTCCGGCCCGAACGAGTCGAGAACCACAGAAACGTTGGCCCGTCCGGACGGAACCGCGCTTCGGAAGCCTTCGAATGCAAGCTCCAAGGCCCGGCCGGCTGCCGGCGCCTTCCCCAGATCGGTGAAGCCCTGGGCATGCACATATTCCTGCGCACCTACTTCGGCCTCTATATCGAGCCTGCTCATCAATATGTCTTTGATGCGCCCCATCCTGAGCTTCACTTCATGCCTATACCACGGCGTTTGTAACGGCCGCGTTCGGGGATGCACTTCTATGTGTGGCAGTTGGGTGTCGGCGCGATGGCTTCAGACAAGTCGCGTTTTGGAGCGAGCACTCATCGCTCCCGAGCTGGCAGAACGGGTTGGGCGGAGTTTCCGCTTGATTTACGATGGTACCTTGTAAAATCACGGTCGATGACCGCGTGAAGTTCGACAATATCCACTCCGGACCGATGAATTTTGCCCGGGGAACCAAACGCCGTCCTGAACTTCAGCCAGGGTCAAGCGGAGGTAGCCAAGAGCGGTTTGAATAAAAGTTCTGATCCTCTGATACAGAAGATCGGCAAGTACGTCGTGATTGACGTCATCGGGTCGGGAGGGATGGGCATCGTCTATCGCGCCCATGATGCTGCGTTGAATCGAACCGTAGCTATCAAAATGCTCAAGCGGGCGGATGCAGGCGACGATA
This sequence comes from Acidobacteriaceae bacterium, assembly GCA_003152195.1. Taxonomy (GTDB): domain Bacteria; phylum Acidobacteriota; class Terriglobia; order Terriglobales; family Acidobacteriaceae; genus PALSA-350. The sequence continues at coordinate 21,229 of PLZN01000124.1, read as the reverse complement.
AGAGTTCCTTCCTGGAGCAATTTTTCAACCGCGAATTGCGTGCAACCGCAAGCCTGCAACACAAAAACATTGTTACTGTTTATGAGAGCGGAGAGCAGGACGGGAACCCCTACCTCGTCATGGAGTGCCTGGATGGCGAGCCCGTATCGCGGATCATTGCCGAGCGCCGCCCCATGCCGATCGTGGACAAGCTGGAATTGCTTGTGCAGGTGTGCGATGGGCTGCAACATGCTCACGATCGAAAGCCGCAGGTCATCCATCGCGACATAAAGCCGGCGAATGTCATCCTCTCCAAGGATGGCACGGCGAAAATCGTCGATTTTGGCATCGCCAGGGTCGTAGGAGTCGAAACCTCAACTCTGCAAACCGGCCAACTTCTGGGAAGCCTATCCTACCTCTCGCCCGAGCAGATCAATTCCATTCCGATAGATTCCCGTACCGACATTTTTTCCGCGGGCGTAACTCTCTACGAGCTCCTCACCTACACCCTGCCCTTCAAGGGAAATGATCCAGCTGCGGTGTTTGTTAAGATCCTTCGCGAGGATCCCCCGCCCCTATCGGAATACTTGAACGACGTTCCACCCGAGCTCCAGGCGAGCGTAAGCAGAGCGCTCGCCAAAAAGACGCATGACCGGTATCAATCGGCTGAGGAACTTGGCTTTGACCTGCTGCAGATACAAAAGAAAATCAAGCAGGGTATGGCCGCTGAATTCATGCAGAGAGCCGAATCTGCAATGCACCGGGGCGATCTCGAACGAGTCAAGCTTCACCTCCAGGAAATCCTTCGTCTGGATCGCCACCACGACCAGGCCAATCGCCTGTTGGCCGAAGTGCGTAAGAAGATTCAAGAACAACAACGCGCCGCGCAAATCGTTCAAATGCGTTCGCAATCCCAGGTGGCACTCGCCGGTCAGCAATATGAAGAGGCGCTTGCCTGCGCAGAACAAGCCCTGCAACTGGATCCTGCCGACCAGGTTTCGATTGCGCTCCGCGAAGAGATACAAAGCGCAATTGCGCTGGGTAAGGCGGTTCGCGATTCGCTCCGGCGCGCCGAATCGGCTCTCTATGCCGGAGACTTCGATGAAGCAAGAGAGGCAGTGGACGCCGCTCTTCGTCTTGATACCAACGGCGCTGAAGCACGAGCGCTGGCAGAAATTATCGACAAAGAGTTGTCCGAGCGATCAAGAAGGCTGCAGGTACAAGGGCTAGTTGACAGTGCGCGCCAGGGAATTGCGCAGCGCCTGTTTGGAAATGCGATTGAGTCTTTGCGCAAGGCAGAGAAGTTGGATCCGTCCGACTCGAATGTGCGCGAGTTGCTGCAGTGGGCCAATCGCGGCCAGGAGCAGGAGCAGCGTCGTAAGAATCTACTCGATTTAACCGACCAGATTCATGGTGCGCTGCGGGCGGACGACTTTTCCTCTGCCTACACCATCTGTGAAGTGGGCCTGGGGAGTTTTCCCAACGAGCCGACCCTGCAACGATTGAAATCGATTGCTGAGAAGCAGAGAGATGTCGCCGAGCGGCGAAGGTTTGTTCAGGACCAGAGCCTGGCAGCGAAAGAGTGGTTAGATCGGGGCGAATTCAGCGCGGCGATCAAAATGCTCGAAGCGGCCTTGACTAAGCTGCCCGCAGAGCCAAATCTCGAAGCGTTGCTCGCGCTTGCGCGTACCGAATCGGAGCGGCAATCCCAGGATCAAGAGTCTCTGGCTGCCCAAGAAGCTTCTGAGCGCGCCCTGATGCAGACCCAGACGGCTCAGCGCCAGGCGGCAACACTGCGAAAAGCGCTTGATGACCGGGATGGAGTCGGCCATCTGGAAAATCTTGCCTCTCAGCTTAGGCAGATGCTAATGAGCACCGAGTTCGATGATCAAACACGCAGGTCTTTCCTGCCAGTCCTCGAAGAAGTTCGAGCTCGACAGCTGGCTAAGGAGCAAGTATCTGCAGAACTGCAAGACCTTAAGAAGAGTGTTGAAGATTCTTTCGACCCCGGCTCATGGGCGCGAGCGAAGACGCGCTTGCTGGAGTTGAAAGCGGAATTCCCCCATGAAAGAAAGGTTCAGGAAGTCTGCGAAGAGGTTGCTAAGACTCTTGATGCACGCAGAGAAGAACACGAAAGAATAGTTGCTGAGCTGACAAAAATAGCCGAATCCGTAAAACAAGTCCAACTCAGCGAGTCGACAGTTCTGTTGCGGCGTGCAACGCAAATCTCGTCCAATTTTTCCATGGAGCCGCAGATCGGTGCGCTGATTCAACAGATCGAGTACGAAGTGAATCACCGGCTAGCTCAACGCCGAGCCCTTATTGGGGAAATTGAGCAACTGGGTGCTGCCGCGTCCCGAGCCCGGTCGCTCGCGGGGCTATCGCAGTTGATCAATCATGCCCATTCTGTCGCTTCTTCGGCAGCGGGAGAACAGGAAGTCGCTGCTGCTCTCGACCGGGTGAAAGCCGCGACAGAGGCTCGCCGTCACACCATCTCCCGGCTGTTGACTGAGGTCAACCAAGTCGCAGACCATGCGCTTGTGGCCAAGAGCATAGGGGAAGCGGAGCAATTACTTGCAGACGCCCAACGGCGCGCCTCGGCCTACCCTGAACTTGACGACCTTCAGGAAATAATTGGTCGCGTTTCAGCCCAGGTTCGTGGCCGGCGGGTCGAACACGGCCTTATTTGCGAGGAATTAAGTTCGCTGAGCGCTTCCATCAGCCAGGCTCTTGTGCCGGCGGAGCTGGATCTTATCAGGCAGCGGACTGTACAGATAAGAGACACGCATGCCGCTGATCAAGCGATCGTAGCACTCTGCGAACAAATAGAAATTGACCTTCGGTCGGCACGGGCAAAGCTGCTGCAGATCGAACTTTATCGATTGTCTCAGGATCAGCACGCCGAGACCTCGATATCTCAGCTTAGAACAACAGAGATAGCATCCGTCGTAAAGAAGCTGCAGGAGTTGGTCAAGACCTTCCCTGAAAGTGTCGAGCTCCGCGGAATGCTGCTTAGGGCAGAAGACAGCCTGGAGCGTGCGGAGCGGGCACGCTATGAGGCGGCAGCACGTGCTTCTGCAATTGATTTGGAAATCAAGGCCTATACCAAACTGCTGGAATCGGGGCGGCCTGCAAAAGCGTTGAGCGCCCTGAAAGAGTCTGCGGCAAAGTATCCGGAAAGTGACCAACTGCAGTCCCTGCTCTTGAAGTGCAGAGAGCAGATCGCGGCCGAGCAGGAGGCCCACCTTCAAGCGAGCGCGCAGAGAGCCGCGATCAAGGCTGCGATTGATAAGGGCAACGCTCTTCTCAGGAACCGTCGCTACGAGGAGGCGGGAGCCCTTCTTGAAGTTGCTCACCAACAATGGCCAGAAGAAAAACAGCTCGAGAAACTGCTGTCTTCGGCACGGAAATCTATTGATCGGCAAACGGCAGAGCAACAAAAGGCCAAGCAGCCACCACCTGAGATCGCGCAGGGGCACATCGGTAAACCACGCAGACTGCTGCTCATTTCCGCGGTTGTTGCGTCATTGCTGTTAGTGATGCTCGGTGTACTAAAACTTATTAAGTTCGTAACCCGGCCGCACGTTTCTGTTCTGACCGTTGAAAGCTTTCCCTCTGGCGCAGAGGTAGAGGTAGACGGTCTCAAGTGCGTGACCCCACATTGCAGCTTTAAGCTTTCGCCAGGAGCGACCTATAGCATCAGAGCGGGTCTTAGAGGGTACGTTTCCAGGAACCAATCCGTTACTCTGACGAACGACCAGACAATCTCGCTTGAGCTCGCCCAGGAGGCCCCTCCCCCCTCATCGACTCCTCCAGTGCGCAGCGAAACGCCGGCTCTGGCTCGGCTGGTTCTCAAGGGTGTGCGTTCCGGTGATCAGCTGTTTGTAGACGATGTTCGACTTCCGGTGAGTGGGCCGCCTGGCACCTGGGACCTGACACCCGGCTCCCATCGCCTCCGGCTCATGGCCGGAACTCAAGAGCTGGTCGCAGACCCTCGTCAATTCAAGGCGAATGCGACTGTAGTACTCAACCGTGCTGACTTCAGGCAGCCTGCTCCTGCGACATCGCAGGAACAGATCGACTGGAAACGTGCCGACAGCACCACAGACATCGCCGCGCTGGACGAATTTCTTCGTCATTATCCAAACTCCCCTTTCCGGTCGCAAGCGGAGTCGAAGCTCGAGGATCTTTATTGGTCCAGGGCCAACAGCAGTGGGAGCATTCGAGGCTTTCAGGAATATGCGGCGAAGTATGCTTCGCCCGCAGGTCCCCATCTCCCGGCCGCGCTGGCAGAAATCGCACGCCTGGAGTGGGAGGCCATCCAAAACACGACGGATCCTCTCCAGGTCAAAAGGTTTCTTGATCAGAATCCAAGAGGCCAGTATCACGACCGCGCACTGAGTCTTCTCGACGATCTTACCTGGGCACAGGCAAACCATAAGGGGGATACCGCCAGCCTTAAGGACTACCTGAGCACCTATCCCTCAGGAAGGCACAAGGATGAAGCCGTCACCCAGCTCGCCCGGCTCGCTCCAGCGCCCGCAGCGCCCGCGCCTCTCCCTCCCGCTCCGCCAGTTACGCCGAAAATTCCAGACGATTCTGACGATTTGAATGCAATTCGTAGCGTCCTGGAGAGCTACAAGTCTGCCTATGACACTAAGAACCTGGGCAGACTCCAGGAGCTTTGGCCAGATATGAGTCCAAAACAGGTAAATGGACTGCGCACAGCCTTTCACGATGCGGGTAAAGTCACTTTGACCTACGTGATAACCAAAGGCCCGGAGGTAGCAGGTAATGTAGCGGTGGTCAGCTTTGAGCAACAGATCATGACCAATGGGGCGGCGAAATCCAAGGTCACTATGACCTTGAGCAAAGACAGCACACAGGGAAAAAATTCCTGGCGCATCACTTCCGTCAGGTAAGTTGCACTCAGAACGTGTATGACACGCCGATCAAAGGCGATGGCTTGAAGTGCAGGCCGGCGTCGTTTAAACGGAACAGGACATTCCCAGTGATCAGCAGCCTGGCGATAGGCCGCACTTTGGCCCCTGCCGATATATTTGCCTGGTTCACTGTAGAAACAAAAGTGTTAATGTTCTGGTGGTTGTTTCCAATGAAATCCGTGAAGGTGGACGTTTCAATGCGTGACGCATTCAACAGCGACGTGCCGATGTAGTCTGCGGAGAGCCCCAACCACCGGAGCACAGAGGCATCTGCACCCGCGGAATAGGTGAACACATCCGGCAGGTGAGCTTTTGTTACCGGTTGCGAAGTCACGTTGCCTGCCAGAATCGAATTGCCGTTTCCTTCAAACCCCGCACTAGCGTGTGGAGAAACTCTTGCTGAATACGAATAAATAACGAAGGGCCGCAGACCCCAGGTCCCCGAGCCCAGGAACTTATACGCGTCCCCGGTGGGAAGACGAAGGTCTAAACCGACCGCTACTGCCGACTTCTCTTTTGCATCACGCCACGCAACATACTTGGAGCGAAGCCTAAGATCGCCGAGGCCCAATGCGGAATCGCTATTCGTCAAAATCGCATTGAACGGGCTAATGTAGGTTTCTCGCGGATTGGTGGTTATGGGTGCAAACGTGTGGTTTACCGGTGGCGGCTCGAAGTTGTAGATAGTGGCATTCGAGCCCATCGCCACCCGAACGTCGACCACCGGCAACGCAACCGAGACATCTAGCTTATCCGATAAGCCATAAGTTCCAACCAGCGTGACCTGGTGAACCTTGACATCGATTCGGTTTTGCGTGGCAATGATGTCGTTGGTATAGATCGGCTCACCGTTGAGGCAGGGGGTAGACGGTATGGTTGCGCAGATGGTTGGTTCCTCCTCATGAGTGAAAACAGCCCCAAACGATTTGAGATTGACACCATCCGCCTTATCGAAGTCAAAATATTCATAGCTCGCGCCAACAAAAATCCGTCGCTTGCCGAGAGTTTCGGCGCGATCCGCCAGCACGGGTCCAAAGCTGGTAGCTTCCTGCATCACTCCGTTCGCAAAGATGAAACCGGAGACGGGGGACGCGAGTGGCACCTGGCTGAGTTGCACGCCAATCTCCGCATTGATGGGACCGAAGCTATTGATGCTCGAAGCCTGAAAGTGAACTTCGTGGAACTTCGTAGCAGTCAGCGGCCCGCCGTTATCGATGCCCACAAGGCCGCCAGCGCCATAAACCTGCGGGACAATGCAGACCAGGTCGGAAGATCGCATGGCGGCGGAACCCAGGATTTCCTGGGTTGGACAGGGGCCCTGAGCCAAAGCCGCTGCGGACAGAGTCAGTGGTAACAGAATAGTAAGCACCCTTAGACGTGACATTCTCAATTTTCTCCAGGTAAATTGGGTCCCTTCAAAACCTCTTAATTCCGAACATTGGTCGACCGTATGGTGAAGCGCAGGTGTGCTCCATTACAAGAAACGGATGAAAATCCCCAGGAGTGGAAACCAGTCATTCGAAGTGCAGGCGGCGAGCACCTTATTAAGCCCAGGTCGTCAATAGTCCGACGTGATCGCGTGCTTGGGGAACCGGCAGGCACCATCGGCCACTCCAGAATGTCGAATCGAATTGCCCGGAGCCCAACAGGAAAATGTCTACCATAGCACACCCGGCCTACCGGGCACCTGCGGATTGGGGTGTTCTCATCCTGTCGCTGCAAAACCGGGAGTACCGGAAACTTGGGGGCGCCGTGGTCGATTCGGTAAGATGAGTTGTGTCCCCTCCTGAGCGTGCTGGCGGGGGTGCTGAAGGTGGTTTAAGGGTGTCCCAGAGTGCCCTACGGTGCCACCGATGCTTCTAGAATCAAAGAGTTACAAGCTGAGGCCGATCAGGAAGTGATAGTTGAGCGAGCTGACTGTGAGTTGGACAGTAACGCAGTGATCTGATCGATCTGCTCACCACGCTGAATCCGAATCGCTTGACGAAGCAGATGAACTGCCGACTCGCTCTTGTCGCCGAATTCTTCCTCATCAGCCTGCTCAAACGTCTGGGTGATGACATGTTTGACGTGAGGCTGCACGAAAGCTTGAAGCTGATGGAGTGCGTTCCCAAGCATCCTGGCCATTGCCGTTTATTGTATTCCGAGATCCTCGCTCACATGGCTCAGCAAATCAGTCAGCTCTTTGGCCGCGGTATCATCGCCACGAAGTGACCATCGCTCGTCTTCGTCACTTGCAGGCACACCCAAGCTGAGCCTGAGATACCCGTCCTGTCCGTCGTAACGATGCGGAAGACACGCCGGTCGAAGTCCGCTACGGTGTCATCTACTTGAAGCTCGCTTCGCCAAGGTCCCTTGGGGTCGATTAACGCCGCAGGTTCCTCTCTCATCCGTCCGAATCGGCACAGAAAAGGTCCCGCTGTCAGAGCTCAGCGACCACAACCACAACCACTCCTCCTCACCTGCAATGAAAAACGATCACCAAGAAACTAACCTTTACCGCCCACATTTGGACACTTTTTCTTGCAATCGTTCAGATTCTGCTACAAGATAAGGCTCTCATCACGGAGTTACCCCGGGTCCCAAGGACACAACCAAAGTACGAAGACGTCAGCACGACCGACAATTTCAGAGTCATCTACTCGTGTTCATTCGGAGGCAGTTGTGACGAGAAGGCGTTTAGCAACAGCAGCAGTGTTTCTGCTGATCGGCTTCACGGCGATCAGCTTTTCCCAAATGGCAAATACATCGCTCCGTGGCGTCATTAAAGATCCCAGCGGCGCGCTTGTGCCGATGGCAAAGATCGCCCTGACCGACGACGCTACCGGGCACAAGTTCGAAGCTACATCGAGCTCGGCCGGCGAATATGTCTTCGCCCAGATTCCCCCTGCCAAGTACGTCATCACTGTTTCAGCGCCGGGATTTGGCGAACAGAGCAAGTCCGCCGAACTGCTCGTGAATCAACCCGCGACCATCGATTTCACTGTCGCTGTCCAGGCCAGTCAAGTGGTCGTCAACGTCAGCGCGGAAGCGCAAACCCTAAACACCACCGATGCCTCCCTGGGCAATTCCATGGACAATTCGCTCATCCAGGCGCTGCCCAGCGAGGGCCGCAACATTCCCGATCTGCTCTCCTTGCAGCCCGGGGTGCTCTATCTCGGGCAGAATTCGGGCAGGGCCAGCACCCCCTTGCAGCAGAACGATCCGCGCAGTGGTGCGGTCAATGGTGGCCGGTCTGACCAGGGCAATATCACCGTCGACGGCCTCGACGACAACGATCAGGTCAACGGCTACGCCTTCACGGGCGTGCTGCGCGAAACCCAGGACTCGGTCGAAGAGTTCCGCGTGACCACCGGCCTTTCCAATGCCGATCAGGGCCGCTCGTCCGGAGCGCAGGTCAGTATGGTCACCAAGTCAGGAACCAACAAGTTTCACGGCGCGGCGTATGAGTACAACCGCCCCACGGTGACCGTCGCCAATGACTGGTTCAACAAGGCATCCCAGGTGGGCGCGGGCGAAGCCAACAGGCCACCCAAACTGATCCGCAACAGCTTTGGAGGCGCGGTCGGCGGCCCTATATTCAAGGACAAGCTGTTCTTTTTTGGGAATTACGAAGGCACGCGTCAGGCAGAGAATCAGATCGTCAGCCAGATTGCTCCCACCGCCAGCTACCAGCAGGGAATTATCACCTATCAGGGTGACACCAGTTCCGGCGCTGTCCAGACCACCTCCATCTCAGCCAGCCAGCTTTCGGCCCTGGACGGCCCCTGCACGGCAAACGGAGTTTGCCCCTCGGGTCCGGGCGCCAATCCCAACGTGCTCGCATACTTGAATCAGTACCCGGCGGCCAACGGCACTTCGCTGGGCGACGGCGGTTTTAATTACGGCTCGTTCACCTTTTCATCACCCAACCCGGTAACCCTGAACACATCCATCGCCCGCATTGATTTCACGCCTGGCCAGAAGCATCGCATCTTCGTGCGTGGCAACCTGCAGAAGGACACTACGGCAGGGACCGAACAGTTCCCCGGGCAGGGCCCATCTTACCTGCTGGAAGACAACACCAAGGGCGTCGCCGCCGGCGACACCTGGACGCTCACGTCCAACCTCGTTAATGACGTGCGCTACGGCTACATTCGACAGGCTTACAGCGAACGCGGTCCCGGAACCGGCGATTACGTGGACTTCCGCTTTCTCACCACACTGACGTCGGAAAATCGCAGCACCGTTGTCAGCGTTCCGGTGAACAACATCGTCGACAACCTAAGCTGGAGCAAAGGCAAACACACCTTCCAGTTTGGAGGGAACTGGCGGCTCGTCCACCACAACCGGGGATCGGACGCTATTTCTTACAACAGCGCCACCTCGAACCCGTATTGGTTAGGCGGTGTTCCTCCCGACCCCTCCACGGTTGGCGGCCTGCCGGTAGACGGCGGCTTTACGAATTCGTACGCGATCGCCTACGCCAACCTCGTGGGTACCATCCCCCAGGTCACGACCGTCGAAAACTATAACGTGACCAGCCCGACAACAGGATCGCTCCTGCCCGACGGGGCCCTCATCAACCGGCATTTCAAGGCCAACGAGTTCGAGTGGTACATACAGGACTCTTGGCGCCCGTTGCCCAATCTCACTCTTACCTTTGGAGTACGCCACACCATCTTGCAGACCCCCTGGGAAACCCACGGCCAGCAGGTTGCTCCGACCATCGACACGCATGCCTGGTATCTGCAGCGCGAGGCGGCGGCCCAGGTGGGGCAGGTTTATGAGCCGGACCTGACCTTTGCCCCGAACGGGCCGTTCTATCACAAGCCGGGCTATTGGCCGAAGCAAAAAGCTAACTTTGCTCCGCGCCTGGCTGTCGCATATTCGCCCGATTCCAAAACCTCCATCCGCGCCGGCTTTGGGCTCTTTTTCGACCATTACGGCGAACAGTTGGTGGACACCTTCGATCAGCAGGGTTCCTTCGGCACCAGCACTTCAGTCAGCAATCCGGCAGGTGTCCTCGGGTATGAGACCTCGCCACGGTATGTCAATCGCCGCACCTTCCCGCCGATCAGCACTCCCCCACCTGCTACTACCGTCACGTATCCCTACACTGCGCCCACGGGAAACTTCGCAATCACCTGGGGCCTCGACAGTCGATTGAAGACTCCCTATTCCGAATCGATCGATTTCTCGATCCAGCGCCAGGTTCCCGGCGGATTTACCTTTGAAGCCAACTACGTTGGCCGCCTTGGCCGTCACCTTCTGCAGAGCCTTGATCTCGCCGAGCCGGTCGACTTCCGTGACACACAATCTGGTGTCGATTACTTTACCGCCGGTGCCCAGCTTTCCAGCTTGGTGGATGCAAACGGCGGAATCTACCCTGCACCCGTGCCGGCTATTCCCTATTTTGAAGATGTATTTCCATTTATGGCTAACTACGACTATGCCGGAGAAAGCGCGACGCAGGCTATTTACAACAACGAGTGGGCTCCCTTTCGGTCTAATCTGGGAGCGACCAGTGCTCTCGCAGATCTCGACTTCTACTGCAATTACGGCTGCCCAACGGGAACCCGCTTTTGGCAGGATCAGTTCTCGTCGCTCTACGCGCTGGATACCATCGGCATGAGCTACTACAACGCCGGTCAGATAATTCTGCGGCATCCCACGACCCACGGCCTCAACCTTGATTTCAGTTACACGTTCTCCAAATCCATCGATATGGGATCGGATACGGAACGCGGTACGGAGTTTAACAACGTCGCGGGCGCTTCAGGCGGCGGTAGCTTCAGCAGTATCATCAACACCTGGAACCCTAGTCTCAATCGCGCTGTCTCTGACTTCGACACCCGTCACCTGATTACCGCTGATTGGGTCTACCTGCTCCCCTTAGGTCAGGGCAAGAAGTTCTTCAACAACGCCAACGTCGCCACCAACCTTCTGCTTGGCGGATGGCAATGGTCTGGTATCAACCGCTGGACCAGTGGTCTGCCCTTCAATCTCTTTGATCCCGGCTGGACTACCGACTGGCAGCAAGAGAGCCTCGGTGTCGTGACCGGCAAGGTCCAGATGCAGAAGCACGTCGTCAACGGGGCCCCGACGGTTTTTGCCGATCCTAACGCCATCAATAGCGGAACCGCCACCGGCAGCCCGATTCGTCTGTCCTACCCAGGAGAACTCGGAGAGCGCAACAACTTCCGCGGCGACGGAATCTTTGGCATCGATTCGGGACTGGCCAAGGCTTGGAAGTTCGGAGAGTACGGTGCTCTCAAGTTCTCCTGGGAAGTCTTCAACGTCACCAACAGTGTCCGGTTCAACACCAACCCGGCGGTTTTTGGCGTAGGGCTTACGGGCGGAAACCTGGGTACCTACAGCGCGATGCAGAACCTACCGCGGCGCATGCAGTTCGGCCTCCGTTACGACTTCTAAGGGTGCGTGCATCTCCGTCGACGCCGGCAGAGCGGTCCAGTAGCTTTCATAATCCCCGGCAACCCTGTTTGCCCGGCGGGTCTGTGTCCTGCCTCAGCTTTGCTGCCATCGCCGAGATCGGGTATCATCTCGCCTTCTAGAGCGGTTTCGCAGTTACTGCGGCCTCATAAGGATCTTGAGGTATGGTTTTCTTTCGGAGAAAGCCACGAAAGCGTCTTGCCCTTCGGTCTACACCTACTGTGAAACCGCTCTATTGCGATCTTGTCCACGCGATAGCGAACCGCCTCTATCGTGGGCGTGTGCCCTTGCCCTGAATCGGCGTAAGCGACTATTAACCGAGGTAGAATCAGAAGGGGACCAACATGGCTGAAGCGAATTGCGATATTGGATTGATTGGATTGGCGGTGATGGGCCAGAACCTTGTGCTGAACATGAACGACCATGGGTACAAGGTCGCCGTCTTCAACCGTACTGTCTCCAAGGTGGATGATTTCCTCACGGATGAGGCGAAGGGGACACAGGTAGTGGGGGCCCACTCGATCGAGGAAATGTGCGGTCTTCTGAAGACGCCGCGGCGGGTGATGATCATGGTGAAGGCCGGGGAAGTGGTCGATCACACGATCGAGCAAGTGCTCCCGTATTTGGAAAAAGGCGACATCCTTATCGATGGCGGCAACTCGCTATACACCGATTCGACCCGGCGAACCAAAGATCTGGCCGCCAAGGGCATTCTGTTTATAGGAACCGGCGTTTCCGGGGGTGAAGAGGGTGCGCGGTTCGGCCCGTCCATTATGCCGGGGGGAAATAAAGAAGCGTGGCCGCACGTGAAGGAAATCTTCCAAGCCATCGCGGCCAAGGTCGAGGATGGAACTCCCTGCTGCGACTGGGTCGGAGAAGACGGCGCGGGGCATTACGTGAAGATGGTGCATAACGGCATTGAGTATGGCGATATGCAGTTGATCGGTGAGGCATACCAGTTGTTGAAGGATGGGCTGGGGCTGACTGCCGATGAGCTCGCCGCGGTATTTTCGGAATGGAATAAGGGCGAGCTGGACAGCTTTCTGATCGATATCTCGGCGACGATTTTCGCCAAGAAAGACGACGACGGAAAGCCGATGGTGGACAAGATTCTCGACGCCGCCGGACAGAAGGGCACCGGCAAATGGACGGCGATCTCGGCGCTCGACCTGGGGCAGCCGGTCACATTGATCGGGGAGAGTGTGTTTGCGCGCTGCCTGTCGGCATTGAAGGACGAGCGAGTAAAGGCAGCGAAGGTACTGAAAGGACCCCGCAAGCGCAAGAAACTAGATGGACAGAAGGAATTTATCGAGGAAGTGCGCTTGGCGCTCTATTGCTCGAAGATGGTGAGCTATGCGCAGGGGTATATGTTACTCCGGGCAGCAGAGAAGGATCAGGGTTGGAATTTGAACATGGGCGGCGTGGCGCTGATGTGGCGCGGCGGTTGCATCATTCGGAGCATTTTTTTGGGCGATATCAAAGCGGCGTTCGACAGGGACTCCAAGCTGCAGAACCTGCTATTGGATAAGTTTTTCTCGAGCGCGATGAACAAGTACCACGCTTCGTGGCGGAGAGCGATCATCCACGGAATTAGAATCGGCGTGCCCATGCCTGCGTTTGCAACAGCGTTGGCGTTTTACGACGGCTACCGGACCGAGCGGCTGCCGGCGAACCTATTGCAGGCGCAACGCGACTTCTTCGGCGCGCACACGTACGAACGTGTCGATAAGCCTCGCGGCGAATTTTTCCATACCAACTGGACCGGCCGTGGTGGCCGTGTCTCGTCCTCTACCTACAACGCCTAGTCCGGATTTCTCGCAACGACTCAAAGCCATTGAGAGCGGAGCCTGAGGTCAAACGGCAGTTGGCGCAACAAAACGACGGGTGCCCCATCCTTGAACCCGTTTGTTGGGTTCAAGGGTGGGATACCAAGAATCTCGATACCGACCGTCGCATATCCCACCCTTTGCAAAGAGCGCAAAGGACCCCGGATTTCCTACTGCGCGGCTCCAGCCATGGCAGTGTGTGCGGCTTTCTATAAGGAAAGCCGCATGAAGTTCGTTNNCTATAAGGAAAGCCGCATGAAGTTTCGTTGACCCCGCCAAGCCTTACAGGAAACCCGGGGGATGGGGCACCCGTCGTTCTGTTGCGCTAACTACCGTGCCCGACAAAACACGGTAGCCATTCGCCTGAGAAATGCAGGCTAGCAAGTTCTCCCGTACTTCCGCACAGGCGACCATTGGTGGCGCTGAATCGTAAGTCCTTGTTTTAAAAATTTACCCGCACGGCAGCCTGCAACTGGCGTGCCGTGCCGGTAAAGTTCGGCGTAGCAAACGTAGGATTCGCAGGACTACCGATTCCGTCGCCAAACTGGCGAGGCACGGGACCGAGGAAGTCGGGCGCACCATACACCTGATCAATGTTCTGCACATTGACGTGATTCCACATGTTGAATGCTTCAAAGCTGGCTTCTGTCGATAGGCGCTCGCTGAGGTGGAAGACGCGCTGCAGGCGCACGTCCGTATCGTAGTAGGACGCTCCGCGGTAGGAGTTGCGACCGACGGTTCCTGTACGGTCGGAAAAGGGAAAACCGTCGCCGTTTACATCGAATCCTGCCAGGATCGAAAAATAGCGTGGGCTTTGCAGCGTGTTTAACGTTGAGACCTTGAAGTTACGCAGCAGCAGTGGCCACTCCTGTGGACTTTGCGCGAGCAGTGAGAGCACAAATCTGTGACGGATATCATTGTCCCCGACCGAGCGATCGCCGTTGGGGTCCAGATAATCCTGCGGCGTGCTGGTGAGTTGGACATCGGTCGCAATATCAATCGATTTTGAATAGGTATAGTTGGCCAGCACACTGTAGTGGTGTGCGAAGTCTCTGCGCACGCTCAAAATGCCGCCGTTGTATATGGAGAAGCCGGAAGGTGTCGCGATGAGCGCGAATCCGAAGCGGGGGTCGGCGGGTGTGAAGGCCTGGCGCCCATCGGGCAAAGTCCCGTCGGGCAGGCCGTTGACGCTTAAATAGACGGGCAGCTTCATGCCGTGGACGTACTGGTAGCCGGCAGTTACCATCCAGCCCAGTCCGAGCTGGCTCTCCACCTGGATGCTGGCTTGTTCGGAGTAAGGGTTGGGGAATTTGCGCTGGATGTAGCCGAGAGGGAATTGTTGTAGCACCGCGGGGGATGGATACGCGCCCGTGGTCGCGAAATTGCGGAAAGCCTGGGAAGCGAGAAACGGTCCGGAAACGCCGACAACCCCTGATGGGCCCAGGCCGACAACGCCGTTTGCCGGATCGTCGAAATCGGGCACTAAAGGATTGTTCATCTGCGTGAAGGCGGATGCACCCTGCCAACCGACCATCAGGTCACTGTAGTCCCACGGTCCGGTGAAAAGGCCAAAGCCCGCGCGGACGACTTGTTTGTTCCCGTTGATTGCATAGGCAATGCCCACGCGGGGCTGCACATTGCCGTAATTGGTGGGGTTCAGCTTGCCCACGACGCGCACGTCCGATGCTGACGGGAAGAGGTCCAAATCATAACGTAGCCCGAGCGTAAGAGAGAGATTCGTGGTGGCCTTCCACTGGTCTTGCCCGTACAAGTTTGCCAGGCGGTGCCAAAACTTCAGCGAAGTCGCATCGATAAACGTGGGAGCCGCGGCCCCGGCATAGAGCGACCCGGCAAACGGCAGCGGCCTGGTGGGAATCTGCCGGCCGAAGTAAGAACTCGGTTGCAGAAAGAGGAACTGGACGGGAGTGCCGGGACCGAAGGGAGGTCCCGCGAATTCGCCCGCTCCGAAGAAACTTTGCGGGGTGAAGATGGCGGCGCCCGGGCTGAAGAATGTCGTGTCCGCGGCAACCCAAACTGGTTCGAAGCCGCCGCCGAATTTGAACGAGT
Organism: Acidobacteriaceae bacterium; assembly: GCA_003152195.1. GTDB lineage: Bacteria > Acidobacteriota > Terriglobia > Terriglobales > Acidobacteriaceae > PALSA-350. The sequence continues at coordinate 5,982 of PLZN01000124.1, read as the reverse complement.
GGGCCCCATGAATGTAGGTCACGTTCTCCTGCGCTTCGAAGTGCGGTTCCTCGTAGTAGGAAACGCTGCCGGTGAATCCGCCGGTGACCAGCGTGTCGGAAACGTTCAGCGTCGGCTCAAAGCCGGCTCCCTTGGGCGTCAGGTGAAAGACGCGCCTGCCATAGTCGACGATACTTTCCGAAGTCCACCTCGGACCAAAGATGTGCAGGTAATTTCCGTAGACGGTCTGATCACGGACAGGATTGTCGCGATAAGTCGAAGGCAATCCCTGGCCGGGAGCGGCGGTAGGAGCGTTCAACTTGGAGTCGTTATTAAAGAGATAGCCGAGATTGAGAATGTTTATTTCGTTGAAGACGTGCGTTATTTTTCCGATGGCCTTGTTGTAGTTGTCGATTTGCAGGACGGAGTTCAACTGCTCCGGTTGCAGGCCGAACTGCTCTTTGACCTGATTGATGCTGGGGGTACCGGGACCCATGCAGCCGGTCCTATCGAGGCAGCCAAGAATAAAGGTTGAAAACGTCGGAGACGCCGCCCTGCGTTGGCCCTCATAGCCGGTGAAGTAAAACGTTTTGTCATGGACGGCCGGCCCGCCTACGTTGGCGCCGAATTGATTCACGCGGAGAGTGTTCAGGCCTGGAGCAGAGAGCGGGTTGTTGGCATCGAGCGCATTGTTGCGGAAGTATTCGTAGAAAGAACCGTGAATGTCATTGGTTCCTGACTTGGTAATCGTATTGACTACCGAGCCGAGATTGCGGCCGTTGTCGCCTGTGTACGGGCCGTCGATCACGCGAAACTCCTGCACCCAATCGAGAGAGGGGCTCACGCGCTGCACTCCGGAGAGACTGACCGAGTAGTCCGTGCCGTCGAGTCCGAAGAAGGAGCTGTGCGTTTCGCGGAGACCGCCGAAGCTGAGTTGAAGCACAGTTTCAAGGAAGGGCGACTGGGCAGCGGTGGCTGTGCTTCGTCCTACATTTGCCGTGGGAGTGAGCAGCACGAAATCGATGAAATCACGTCCTGCAATCGGAAGGTCCGCAATCTGGTTGGGACGGATCACCTGGCTCGATTCCGTTTTCCCCGTTTCGATGCTGACGCCCGATGTTTCTGCCACAATCACGCTCTCATTCACGGCGGCTAACCCGAGCTGTACTGGGACAGACGCGGCCTGGCCTACCGTGAGCGTGAGCGGCAATTCATAGGTGCGAAAGCCTTCAGCGCTCACTGCGAGACGATAGTCCCCAGCAGAAAGCGCGGTGAGTACAGCAAAACCTGAACGATCGGCCGTTTGATTGCGGACGAGGCCGGTGCCTGTATCGCTGAGCGTGACGTGTGCGCTCGGCAAGACCTTGCCGGTGGGATCGCTTACCGTGACGTTCAGCGTGGCGAGTTGCTGTGCGTGAAGAAAGGGCGACGAGATGAGGAAAGACAGCAACAGGGGAAAGATGCGAAGTAAGTTTCGGGTCATGACTGGCTCTCGTTAAGGGGGTTGAGGAACTCCGGGCCCGGATCCGCTCTTAGGATCTATTTTTTTTAACTTCGGCAGTTCATTGCTCTAGCGTGCGCCGCTGGTGGCAACGGGAGCATCGGTTTTCTGTATGCCTGCGAGCCTGTTCTTAGGTTCGTAGCCATTGATGGCAAGGCGTTTGCCATGGACCCGATGCGCTTCCTCGGAAACAGGGTGAACACCAGACGTAGTGACCCAGCGGTTATAGAAGTTGAAGAGAGACACGACGAGGATCGTGTAATAGACGGTTTCATCATTCCAACCCAGATTACGGAGTTGCGCCACGTCGGCTTCGTCCATTTCCGGGAGGTGCTTCGTCATCTTCTCTGCAAAGCGCAGCAAAGCCTTCTCCGCATCTGGCAGCGGTGACGATTCCAGGTTCTCTAAGACACTGTGCACCAACTCCTCACTGCCAAGCATTTCAGCGGCAACTGCGGCGTGGGATCGCCAGCAGAACTCGCACTCGTTGGTCCAGGAAGTGTAGGTCGCGATCAGTTCACGCAGGCCGCCGCTGATCGGAGCCGGCCCGCGCATGACTCCTTCGGTAAAGCTGGCCAGGTGGGAAGTAACTTCCGGCCGGAAGGCGAAGAGGTTCCATATCTGCCAGTGCTCGCGGCCCGCTGCCTTGGTAACGCGGATCAAGTCAGCGTAGGGACTGGGTTGGGGGTTCGCCTCGACTTCGGGAAGATAGGTTGGGGATTGCTCAATTACTTTCAATGGCTGCTCCTGTTTGAACGGTAAGAAGGATTTCTGCATCGCCACCCGGCACAGACTCATGCCTCGCGTAGCGATACTGAGGTAGAGTCAGCATGCACAGGGCTGCGGCCGCCGTGATCACGGACAGAATCGACAGGATGGATGTATACGATCCCGTGGCGTCGTAAATATGACCCAACAGGAGTGGCGAGATTGCGCCGGCAAGCGCAAAGACGGTGTAGATCAGTCCGTAAAGAGTTGAAAATGAGCGCAGGCCGAAGTAGCGCTTGAGCATATAAGGAATCAGATCGAGTTCACAGCCCGCGCCCAGGCCGGCGATGAGAGCGGCTGGCGCAGCCGCGTGAAACGATCGCGCGTGCGCCAACAGGAAGAGACCCGTCCCGGCAGAGAGCAGGGAAAATGCAGCGATATGCGATCCTTGCAGATAGTCCAGCAGCCAGCCCAGAAGCAGCCTGCCAGCCAGGCTCGCGCCGCCAAGGATTGAACCGATCAGCGCCGCATCGCTGAGCGTCAGCCCACGATCGTTGAGCATCGGTATAAGGTGAGCGAGTGCGCCGTTTTCGCTCAGGGATATGCAGCACATACCAAGCGCCAGCAGCCAGAAGCTGCGGGCTGAGAGTGCCTGCCTCCAGGTCATGCCCACTGTCGCTTGATCCACCTTCTTGCGCATGGTGTTGGCGCGCGAGGAACGGGCAAACAGGAGCGTGAGCGGCGCCCCAACAAACAAGGGCAGTGCAGCCAACATAAGATAGGTATGGCGCCAGCCGTAGGTTGCGACCAGATGCTGCACGAGCGGTGGGAAGAAGAGAGAGCCGGCCGCGGATCCGGCAACCACGATAGAGAGCGCAGCTCCCAGCCGCCGTTCAAACCAGCTGGCTACGACACGCGCATAGCCGAGTTGATAGGTTCCAGAGCCCGCGATCCCAATCAAGATGGCGTTGGCATAGAACTGAGCGAGGTGCGGCGTGAGCCAGGCGAGCGAGCCCAGCCCCAAGCCGAAGGCAGCCATGCAAGGAGCAATGAGCTTCCTGGGTTCAAACCGGTCAAAGAGCTTGCCCATGAAAGGCGAACAGATAGCAACCGAGATAGCTGCCAGGCTGAAGGCGCGGGCGATCTGCTCGCGGTTCCAACCGAACTCCTGTTGCAGGGGCTTCACCATCAGGCTGAAGCTGTAGATAAAGACGGTGGCGAAGCCGACGAGCACGCCCACATGGCAAACCAGAACCACGCGCCATCCCGGATAGCGAAGGCTATTCTCAACAAGACGGTCTGGAGGATTCGGGATGTGTATCGATGCCATCTCGGGGGAGCGTGCCGGTCTTAAGGGAAGCCGTAGGCGGCATCATGAGGAAAGTTGTTACGCTTTACAAGCGCCGGAAGGTGGATAGTTTTCTCAACCTTTCGGATGGCGCGCGCGGTGAGCGGGCGCGAGTAGCATGCCGTTGCAGGGCACGGGTCCATTTTGCCGGCTCCTGCGAATTCATCTGACGGGAGTTATGCCGCGTGGCCTATATTGCTTTGCCAACCGCTCCGGAGCTAGGCCGGGAGTTTCCGGGAATCCTGGGATTGATGACCTTCCGTCCAGAAACGGCAGCGCCCATCAACGAATTGGTGAACATACTCCTGCGGGGCGAGAGCACTCTGACCCGGGGAGAGCGCGAACTGATCGCGGCGTATGTCTCCACGCGCAATGATTGCTTCTTCTGCCAGACCATCCACGGAGCGGTTGCCGCCGCACAACTGGACCACAATGAAAAGCTGGTTCAAGCCGTCAAGACCGACTGGGTGAACGCCGGCGTATCGGCAAAATTGAAGGCCCTCCTCAATATCGCAGGCAAGGTGCAACAAGGCGGAAAGTACGTGACGGAGGAGGACGTGACCGCCGCGCGCCAGCAGGGCGCGACGGATCTGGAAATTCACGACACGGTTTTGATTGCAGCTGTCTTCTGCATGTGCAATCGCTATGTAGACGGCCTTGATACCTGGGCTCCAGAAGATTTGGCGATCTACCGCGAGAATGCAGCCAATATTGTGGAGCACGGATATTCCGCAGTAACCCGGGCTGCGACTGCGATGGTCCAGCGGTAGAGCAGTTTCACTGTGAGATCGCTCTAAGAGACGAATAGAGGTGTGGTGGCGGGCGATAGGTGTACAGAACGGCAAATACAAACCGCAAATATCAAGGGCATCGCGCTGGTTGTTTTGGCGTTTATTTTGTGCGCGACGCTGAGGGCGCAGTCGCCAGGTACGGGCAACGTGGCTCCAGGGAAGCAGCCTCCGGAGCGGTTACGTGGACTAGACCGGCGAATGATTGACACCTCGGTTGACCCTTGTGAAGACTTCGCTCAATACGCCTGCGGAAACTTCTCCAAGCAATTTCCAATCCCCAGCGATCGTTCCAACTTCGGGACCAGTGCCATGGCCGCGGATTACCGCGAGTACGTACTGCACAGGATCCTGGAGGAGGCCGTGGCCGGCGGTGAGAAGCGCACTGCGAGCGAGCAAAAAATAGGCGATTACTACTTCTCGTGCATGGACGCGGACGCGATCGACAAAAAGGGCCTGGCCGCGCTTCAGCCCGAATTGGACCGCATCGCGGCAGTCAAGAGCACGCAGGATTTGCCGGCCCTCCTGGCGCACGATCAGTTGATCGGAGTGAATGCATTCTTCGGTTTCGGCGAACAGCAGGACTTCAAGGACGCGAGCAAACAGATCGCCATCGTGGATCAGGGTGGCCTGGGATTGCCGGAGCGTGATTACTATTTCCGCACCGGCGAGGCGGCCGAAATGCTTCGGAAAAAGTATGTGGAGCACATCGCGAACACGTTGAAGCTGATCGGCGAGCCAGAAAGCCAGGCGACGGACAACGCGAAGAAGATCATGCAATTGGAGACTGAATCGCTAGTCCTTCAGGAAAAACAGTGGCGCCGGAAAACATCGCTCCATGGGTCCCCTCCTCGTCCTCAAGTAGGGGGATCTTCAGACGCGTTTGGGTGAGAGCGATCTTCTGCAGATCATTAAAATATGTCGCTTGCTGCAGGGTTCCTTTCTGCAGAATGGTGTCAGCCAGGGTGAAGAAGCCGCTGCCAGGCCCGATTTCATCGGTATATGTTCCCGCTGCAAATCGTCTGCATCCTTCCAACTTGGTGGGGATATCGTTGCCCAGTTGGCTCACGTAGACACAGGGAAGGTTAAGCTGGCCAATCTTTTCCTTGAGCGTCATCCTGGCGAGGAGATCTTCGACCCGCCTGTCGGCTGGTTGATTGGGCTTTAGATAAGCAGGTACTTCTGTGCTTGATTGCGAAAGGACGAGCAGACCTCCAACCATCATCAGAATGGCTCCGAGGACAAATACATGGATGGGCTTTAGGAAGCGCATAGGAAGCCTCACTTAGGTTTGTTCGGTTGACTCGTTGGGATCCAGGAAGGCAAACTGAATCGCTCGCGATTAGACTTCCCTTCCACTCGCAATCAGACGACCCGCTATAAGAAAGTAAGTAGAACAGGAATGGACGAGACAGCGACAGCAATTTCTAGATTCTAACCAAAGTTCAGTGGCTCGCGGCTCGATCGCTTTGCGATGTCCGTGATCCTGCGCAGTGAATTATGGTGGGCCAACTGGATTCACGGTGCCCTGCCTAACGAGTGAGTCACGGTTGAAAAACCGTTTGACGCGGCATATCTATATATGTAGAGTTACCGAATGAAGCTCCGGTTGTCACCGCAAACGCTCGAGACTCTGAATGCCTTCCTGCAGGAGCCCA
>PLZN01000590.1 GCA_003152195.1 Acidobacteriaceae bacterium | reverse complement strand
TGCAGTTTCACCCGGAAAAGTCCGGGACAGCCGGCATGCGTGTGCTGCGGAACTTTGTGGAGCTGCAATGCTGACCAAGCGGATCATCGCCTGCCTGGACGTGCGCAGTGGGCGGGTGGTGAAGGGTGTGCAGTTCCTCGATCTGGTCGATGCGGGGGATCCGGCGGAATTGGCCAAGCGCCACGCCGCGGCGGGGGCCGATGAGATCGTTTTGCTGGACATTACAGCCACGCACGAGGGGCGCGGAACTTTATTGGATACCGTGCGACGGACGGCAAAGGAGCTGTTCATCCCATTTACGGTGGGCGGCGGCATACGTTCGGCGGAGGAAGCGGCTGCAGTTTTCGATGCCGGCGCCGACAAAGTGAGTATCAACTCGGCGGCGATCGCCAATCCGGCCCTGATTGAGGCCATCGGGCGAAGCTTTGGCGCCCAGGCGGTGATCGTGGCCATCGATGCCAGGCGCGCGCAAGGCAGCGCCGACCCGGTTGGCGAGGCGGAGGTCTTTGTGAGCGGTGGACGCGCGCGTACCGGACGCCATGTGCTGGAATGGGCGCGCGAGGCAGAAGCGCGCGGGGCGGGGGAGATTCTGTTGACCTCAATGGATGCCGACGGCACGCGCGCAGGATTTGATTGTGAGCTGACCGCCCGGGTCAGCGAGGCAGTGGAAATCCCTGTAATCGCTTCTGGCGGCGCTGGGTCGGCAGAGCACTTTGCCCAGGTATTCCAGGCGGGCAAGGCGCATGCGGCGCTGGCAGCGAGCATTTTTCACTTCGGCATTGCCGACGCCCGGGCGCTCAAGCAGGAGCTGGCGCTGCGGGGCGTCGCGGTGAGGCTGCCATGCTGATTCCGTCCATCGATCTGATGGGGGGCAGGATCGTGCAACTGGTGCACGGCGAAACGCTCAAGCTGGCCTTCGACGATTTCGAATACTGGATTGGCCGGTTTCAACACTATCCCCTGGTGCAGTTGATCGACCTGGACGCCGCCATGCGGCAGGGTGACAACGGCGATCTGATCACCAGGATCGCGAAGCGATTGCCCTGCCAGGTGGGCGGCGGTATTGCCACCGCGGAGAAAGCCGCGGCGGTGCTGGGCGCGGGGGCGCGGCGGGTGATTGTGGGCTCGGCGCTTTTCGGCGGAGCGACCGTCGGGGGAACCGACCCGGTGAACACGGAGTTTGCGCGCTCGCTGGCCGCGGCGGTGGGCTTGGAGCAGCTCGTTTTCAGCGTGGATACAAAACAAGGGCGGGTGGCGGTGAAGGGCTGGAAGGACCAAGTGAAACTTACCCCGGAAGAAGCCATTCCCCAGCTGGAGCCGTATTGTGGCACATTTCTCTACACGCATATCGATCGGGAAGGGACCATGCAGGGCTTTCCTATCGAGATGGCGCACCGTCTAAAGCAAAAGACCAGGCGGCGGTTGATTGTGGCCGGCGGCATTCGCGAGCAATCCGAGATCGATGCCCTGGATGAGATTGGGGTGGACGCAGTCGCCGGTATGGCGGTGTACTCCGGCATTCTCGCCACCTGATCCCGGCTCTGTTTCGAAGAAAGTGAACCGCAGATCCCTCCACTTCGCTCCCCCGGATTNNGTAGGAAATCCGGGTCCGCTTCGGTCGGGATGACAAAGTTTAGATTGGTTCCGGTCCCTTCAGTTTGATCAGGCTGACATGCTCTGCTTCCCTAACCGCCCCTAAGATAGACTTGCCATCCTGTATAGGAGCTCCGACCTAGCGTCGCGCAGGTGTCCGCTCACGCTTGCGGAAGTAGAGGCCGGCCGCGAAGAAGCAGCAGGCAAAGAAGGCGGTCAGGCCGCCTTGCATCACGTTGTGATGAAAGAAGGCCAGCGCGCAGTCAACCCACCAGGCGACGGCCAGCACGAACCAGATCACAGAACCCCGCATGGTAGCAAGATTAGAGCATTTCACTTCTACTCTGCACAGGCGAGTGCGGCAAAGTGCGACTTTTCTTGAGGAAAAGCCGCGCCGGGACTGGTTGCTCTGTATACCCCAGAAGTGAAAATGCCAACCAGCTCGACACTCGTTCGACGCACCAGATACACTGCAGGAAAATGGAGCGGAGGAAGAGCATGGCAACCACGGTTACAAAGAATACCGTTCCGCAAACCATTGTGAACCCGATGCGGCGGGTCGTCTCGCTCGACGTGGTGCGCGGTATCACGATCGCATTCATGATTCTGGTCAACAACGGCGGCAGTGGGAAATATAGCTATCGACAGCTGGAACATAGCCCCTGGAACGGTTGGACTCTGACTGATCTGGTGTTCCCATCGTTTCTCTTCATCGCGGGTATTTCGATCGTATTCTCGACCGAGTCGCGTCTCGCCCGCGGCGAGTCGAAAGGCGCCCTCCGTCTGCATGTGCTGAAGCGCTCGGTCATCCTGTTCCTGTTAGGTCTGGTGGTCAACGGCTTTCCGTTGTTTCACCTGGGGACTCTGCGTATTTACGGCGTTTTGCAGCGCATCGCGATCTGTTTCTGTATCGCCAGCTTTCTTTATCTGTGGAACAGCAAGGCCTGGGTAGCCGCCACAACCGTGGTGGTGGCGTTGTTCGGCTACTGGATCCTGATGCGCTGGGTTCCCATCCCCGGCATCGGAGTTCCCACCCATGACGTTCCCTTGCTCGATCCCAACCTGAATTGGGTGGCCTATGTGGACCGCAAGATATTTCCCGGCCGGCTCTACGAGGTGACGCGCGATCCGGAAGGTCTGCTAAGCAACATCCCCGCGATGGGCACCATCCTCCTCGGTGTCCTTACCGGTATTTGGCTGCGGCGGCCAAAATCGTCACCCACCAAGGCCATTGGCCTGCTGGCTGCTTCGCTCAGCGGATTGGTGCTGGGAAGCATATGGAACATCTGGTTCCCCATTAACAAGAAGCTCTGGACCAGCTCTTATGTGCTCTTCGCCGCGGGCTGCACCTTGTTGCTGCTTGCGATCTGCTTTTACGCGGCCGAGATCAAGCAATGGACGCGCGGCTGGACGTTCCCCTGGTTGGTCTTCGGGTCCAATGCCATTACCGCCTACGTTTTCTCGGAACTTCTGTCTGCCGGACTTTCGACTATTCGTGTGCATGACGGCGCCAGGACCATTGATCTGCAACAATTGATCTACCAGAGACGGTTTTTCCCGCTGGTCGATCCGTCTTTCGGGTCGCTGCTGTATGCCATTGCCTTTGTCCTGATCTGCTTCGTACCGGTCTTGTTGTTGTACCGGAAGAATATCTTCATAAAAATTTAGCCCATCCACACGGTTAAACTCTTATGCGCGCCTCCGCGGACCCACTCCGAGGAAGAGGAAAATGGCTCCTGCGATTGCATCGAGAACGGCGGCAGTGATGTTATGTGGTCGCGTGAATTCCACCACCGCAAAAACCAGGAAGGCAACAGCTGCTGCAATGTAGAGATATTTAGACTTCATGGACGGTAAATCCGATCTAGAGCAGTTTCGCAATTACCGTGGCCTGATAAAGATGGCGAGGTGTGGTTTTCCTTGGAAGAAAACCACGAAGAGGCCTATCGCTCCCCGGATTTCCTGCAGCGCGGGACTAGCTGGGAGAAATGATGTGCGGCTTTCTTCGCGGAAAGCCGCATGCAGTTCGGTGGCCCCACAAAGCTCCACAGGAAATCCGGGTCCGGTCTACACCAATTGCGAAACCGCTCTAACGGTAGCATTGTGGCGGAGTGACCGCAATGAAGTGCGCGAAGGCCATCAGCGACAGCGGTGGATGAGGAGTGTAATCGATGGCAGACGCGATGCGCTTGGCTAAGCGATTGGATGAAGTAGGTTTTTCCGATATCGTCCAGGTCCGGAACAAAGTGATGGAGCTGCGGGCGGCGGGGCAAACGGTGCACGCTTTCCATGGTGGCGAGCCGTTCTTCGAAACTCCGAGCACAGTGAAGTATGCACTGATATGCGCCGCAGCCGGGAATAAGACCCGCTATGCGCCATCCTCCGGCATAGAACCTCTGCGCCATGCGATCGCCGCCAAGCTGAACGCACGCAACGGGCTCGAGGTTTCCGCGGAAAATGTAATCGTGACCACCGGGGGAGCACACGCGCTGTATGTTGCCTTTCAAGCAGTACTCGACCCGGGCGACGACGTATTACTGTTTTCTCCCTATTGGACGCCGATCCGGGAGATGGTCACGGGTTGCCAGGCGCGGGCGCTACTGGTGCCGACCGCGACGGCGCGCAGCGCAGGCCTGACCCGGACACTGGAGGATTTTTCCACCCCGCACACGCGCGCGATTTACTACAACACTCCGCAGAATCCCACCGGTACGGTTTTCTCTCGCCAGGAAGCGGAAGAAGTTGCAGCGTTCGCCAAAAAGCATGACCTGATCGTGATCGCGGACGAGGCCTATGAAGACCTGGTGTACGACGGGGAGCATTTCTCGATTGCATCCTTGCCTGGAATGGCGCAACGCACCATTTCTACATACACGTTTTCCAAAACCTACGCGATGACTGGATGGCGCGTAGGCTACGCCGTGGCCAAAGAGCCTTTTATGAGCGGATTGCGGAAGCTGGTTCTGTATTCCGTGAATGGTGTGTCCACCATGACACAGTGGGCCGCCCTGGAGGCCCTGCGCATTCCCCGTAGCGACATCGATGCGCGGCGCGAGGAGTACCGGCAGAGACGCGATCTGCTGGTGAACGGTTTGAACGAAGCAGGCCTGCCGTGCGAGATGCCCCAAGGGGCCTTCTACGCCTTTCCGCGGGTGACCAGGATCAGTAAAGACAGCCGCACGGCCGCCAAGATGCTGCTCACCAAGGCACACGTGGCCACCATCCCCGGAGTGGTCTTCGGCGGCCAGGGCGAGGGCCACGTTCGCTTCGGCTATGCCATTGATCCTCAAGCCATTGAGGAGGGGTTGGCGGCACTCAGAAAATACCTTCTGCCCTAAAGGTTGTAGCCAGGCAGTCCCTTCGAAGGAACTTTTTGGCGGCCCTGTGTACACTTCTGCTTCGATTCCCACGTCAAATATGAGAACGTCATCGTGAGTGAGCGCAACGCTAAGAGTGGCAAGCCACAATTTCCACGGCACCGAAACAGCAAGACCCTTTCGCTTTCGAATCTTGCTGGCAAAAGGTCAAACAAAGTACGCGTAGCTTGAACCCAAACTCACACTCCCGGAATCAAAAGGCCTGTATGCGGTTCTCCAAGAGATCGTCTGTTCTGGCTTTGGGGCTGCTGTTGGCAGGTGTCTGTGCGCCGGGAGCGAAGGCGAGCACGGATGAAATGCTACCAGAAGGCTCGACCCTTGAGGTAGCGGCGCGGAACCAGCCTGTGACCATTGCTTATCTGACGGAGGTATCGCCGGAGGCTCCCGCGGATGAGCCGCTGCCTGACGCGCCGGTTGCCGACCCGCAGCAGGCCCGAGCGGGATCCGCCACGGGCTCGGCCACAAGCACAACGCCCCCTGCAGACCCGCTCAGCGAAGGGAGACAAACCAAGCGTATTCTTTTTGTCGTCCCCAACTTTCGCGCGGTGAGCGCCGATCAACACCTGCCGCCGCAAACGATCAAAGAAAAGTTCAAGACTACGATGCTTGACAGCCTGGACTACTCCTCGTTTATTTTCGTGGCCGGTCAGGCTGGGGTTGCGCAGACGAATAGTTCCTACCCTGAGTTTGGCCAGGGCGCCAAAGGATATGGCAGGTACTACTGGCACACACTCGCGGACGCGATCAACGAAAACACCTTTGTCGAGTTCATCATCCCCTCGATTTTGCATGAAGACACAAGGTATTACACCCTGGGCAAAGGAGACTTTGCCAAACGGGTGGGGTACGCATTCACACGCATCATTATTACGCGTTCGGATTCAGGCCACGAGACTTTCAATGCCAGCGAGATCCTGGGAGCGGGCGCGTTCTCGGGCGTTGCCAATTTCTACTATCCGAGCCAGGAACGCACTCTCACCAAGACCTACCAGCGATGGGTCACGAATATTGCCATCGATGGCTGTACCTTCGTCTTCAAGGAAGTGTGGCCGGATATAAACAACGCGGTCTTCCACCAGAAGGACTAGGGCGGGGGAGGGGTGCCCCACGTTATCCTCTCATCCCATGTACCTCGACATCCTGTAGCTATGAGAGAGGCGTTCAGCCGTCCCTTCCGGGACTNNCAACCGTCCCTTGCGGGACTGCAATTCATTGCGGCGAGGACCCAGGACTGGCGTCCTGGGCTACTTTCACGCCGTCCCTCCGGGACTGAATTCCAAAGCCCGGGGTTCAGTTATCGAGCAGCAAGAAGACCAAGAAGGGCAAGACCCGCACACCTTTCCCAGCGAACGTGGAGTGCTTCTCTCGTTTTGCGATAAATGCCCTAGTCATCTGGGCGATGTGCTCAACCCACCGAACTGTCACCATGGTCTTGTCCTTATGGAGAAGATCATGGAAACAGCAATGCAGAACCCGGGGGTTTGGAGCGCACTCTCCCAATCAATAGCAGAAGCGATTGAGGCCGTTCAGGACAGCATCGTGTCGGTACATGGTGGTGGCCGCTCCACCACCAGCGGCGTAGTGTGGCGGCCGGGGGTGATTGTGACGGTCCGTCACGCACTCCGCCGCAGTGACTCGCTCCAGGTGGCTCACGGCGGTGAACCATTCCCTGCCACCCTTGCCGGTGCCGATGCGGGAACTGATCTTGCGGTCCTTCGCGTTGACGCAGGCGCAGGAAAGCCAGCTAACACCGTCGGTGCCCAGCCTACGCGCGCCGGCGAGGTGGTGCTGGCAGTAGGCCGTTCCGCTCTCGGCGACATTTCGGCAAGCTCAGGAATCATCGCACGCCTCGGCAGCGGGTGGCGTACCTGGCGCGGGGGACAGATGGATAGCCTTATTCGTCCGGATCTGCAGCTTTACGTTGGCCAGTCCGGCAGTGCCCTGGTGAACGAAGCGCATCGCGTGTTGGGTATCAACAGCTCGGCGCTGGCGCGAAACGCAGTTATCACCGTGCCGGCAACGACCATCGATCGGGTGGTGGAGGCCATTCTTGAACGGGGCCATGTGCCTCGCCCCTTTCTCGGCGCGGCGATGCAGGCCGTCCCCGTACCCGAGGCTCAGCGCTCGCATTTCGCCGCAGGAGTCGGCGAGGCTTTGCTGGTGCTGCACGTGGAACCCAATGCGCCCGCCGCTTCGGCCGGAATGCTGGTAGGCGACCTGATGGTGTCCTTCGATGGCCACCTGGTGCATAACGTGCACGAGGTACAGCATCGGATATCCAGCCTGAAGGTCGGAGCACCGGTCGCCATCGTGGTTATCCGTGGAGGCGTAAGAATGGATCTGACGATTATCCTGGCGGATCGTGGTTGAGGATCGCAAACACGAGCTGGAGCGATTCGTGGTCTTGCCATGCGTCGAATCCATGGTCCACGCGAGCCGGTTCGCGGCCCTTCGCGCTGCGCCAGGGTTAGCCTTGCTTGCGGTCGCGCTTCCGTCGACGCTGCTGTTTCGCGTGCGGAGTGACGGCCCGGACGCCATCGTGATCGCCGCGGGAGAGGCTTTCCTGGCCAGCGTGGGCACTCGCAGCTCGCTCCAGGAGGTGTTTTCCGACACACCGACGGTACTGCTCGCAGCAGAGCCTGGCGCGGCCATCGCGCGAAGCGCTGCCCGCCTGAAGATATTTTCCGTGCTTCCGACAGAGGTCACCACACAGCAACTGGCCGCCGCCATCGCCGCCACGGTGGCCGGCTTCGCTGTCACTCTGCCGCGCCGGCCTTCCGCGCCAGCCGACACGATGCCGGTAACGGAAGATCTGACCGCGAGAGAGGTGGAGGTTTTGCGTCTGATGGCGCGAGGCCAGAGAAATAAGCAACTAGCGGCGCTGCTCAACATCTCTGAACATACCGCGAAGTTTCACGTCAGCTCCGTTCTGGCCAAGCTCGGCGCACGGACACGGACAGAAGCGGTGACAATTGGCGTGACCCGTGGTCTGGTGGCAATTTGAGGGGTATGCAAATGGAAAGCAATTCTGTACTTTCCGGCGATGCCGGTGTGATCTCCAGCAGGCTCGACGACGGCGACCTGCTGGACAATTACTCCCACGCGGTGACGCAAGCCGTCGAGCGGGTGAGCGGATCGCTGGTGAAGATCGACGTTCAGAGCTCACGGCGGGCCAATCGGCCCGGCAGCGAGGGTTCGGGCTCAGGTTTCGTCTTCACTCCCGATGGCTTGATCCTGACCAACAGCCATGTGGTTCACGATGCGGCTAAGATTTATCTCACCTTTACCGATGGCAGCCGCAGCGGTGCGGTGCTCATCGGAGAGGATCCGGATACGGATATTGCGGTACTGCGAACGGAGCATCCCGTCTTCTCCCCGGCGGCTCTGGGTATTTCCAAACGATTGCGTATCGGGCAGATCGCCATCGCGGTGGGCAATCCCTTCGGCTTTCAGTTCTCGGTGACAGCCGGGGTCGTCAGCGCGCTCGGCCGCAGCATGCGCGCAGCCTCAGGCCGCATGATGGAAGAGATTATCCAGACGGACGCACCGCTCAATCCCGGCAATTCCGGAGGACCGCTGCTGGACTCCGCCGGCTGTGTCATCGGAGTGAATACCGCGACCATTCTGGGCGCGCAAGGCCTCTCCTTTGCCGTCGGCATTGATACGGCAAAGTACGTGGTGGCGCAGATCCTGCAGCATGGCCGGGTGCGCCGCAGCTCGATTGGGATTGCGGCGCAAAACGTGCCCATCCCTCGCCGCCTGGTTTACGAGTACAAGCTGCCGCTGTCTTCGGGGGTGATGGTCACAACTGTGGCGGCGAATGGGGCCGCTTCCGTCGCCGGCCTCGAGGAGGGCGACGTGATTGTGGGCTTTGCGGGTCAGCCGGTGGGGGGCATCGACGATCTCCATCGTCTGCTGTCCACGGAGCGCGCCGGCAAGCCTCAAAACGTGAGTCGGCTCCGCGGCACCGCGCTTAAGCACCTCATGATTGTGCCTCGAGAGCTCGAAGAGGGCGCCCAGGGAGTGCGTTAGATTGGGATTTCTGGCCATGCGCGTGGGATGGAGAAAAGAAACCGCAGGTCCCTCCACTGCGCTACGCTCCGGTCGGGATGACAAATTAGTTGGGGGATGTACCGTAGGTAGAGTGGTGGCGGAAACATTTTACTTGTCATCCCGACCGGAGCGTAGCGCAGTGGAGGGACCTGCGGTTGTGACTTCTTGCCTAGTTGCGTCACATGCTCGGCACGCGTTGGAGCGGCGGGCGGCGGGTGGTGGTATCCTGAGCGGGTCAGGCCGCAGGTAGGCCTCCCCTTCCCATGCCTAGCAGCGGCAATTCCCTCCCCGACAACACGGAGACTCAAACAGGCCCCGAAAGCACTGAGTCCTTCGATGCGATTTTTTCCGCGTACGAGCAGAGCCATTCGCACCAGGCCGAAGGTGGCAGCAAACAGATCGAAGGGACGGTCGTCGCCGTCTCCGCCGACTCCGTCTTCCTTGACATCGGCTATAAGACCGAAGGTGTTCTGCCGCTGGCCATATTTCAAAGTGGAAACGAAGCGGTAAAGCCGGGCGATAAATTTTTAGTTGCGGTCAAAGGCCGGGATCCCGAAGGCTACTACACGCTTTCGCGCTTCAAGGTGGAACAGCCCAAGGATTGGTCGGCGTTGGAGCAGGCCTTCGCAGACAAGGCGACGATCGCCGGCACCGTGACCGGCGCGGTAAAGGGTGGATTGAGCGTGGATGTGGGCGTGCGGGCATTCCTGCCCGCCTCGCGCAGCGGAGCGCGCGACGCCGCTGACCTGGAGAAACTCGTCGGCCAAGAGATCCGTTGCCGCATTATCAAGCTTGACGTGACCGACGAAGACGTGGTGGTTGACCGCCGCGCCATCACGGAAGAAGAAGAGCGCTCCACCAAAGAGCGGCGGTACGCTGAGGTCAAAGAAGGCGACCTGGTGCACGGCGAGGTGCGCAGCCTCACCGGCTATGGCGCGTTTGTGGATATAGGCGGAGTGGACGCCTTGCTGCACGTTGGAGATATCTCCTGGAGCCGCGTCCACAAGCCGGAAGACGTGCTCTCCGTAGGACAGCAGATCGAGGCCCGGGTAATCAAAATTGACCCCGCGAAGCAGCGCATCTCGCTGGGCATGAAGCAGCTTCTTCCTCACCCGTGGGATGGGCTGGCGGCAAGGTTGAAGACCGGGGATCGCGTGCGCGGCGTCGTGACACGCGTCGCCGACTTTGGAGCCTTTGTTGAAATAGAGCCAGGCGTTGAGGGCTTGATCCATCTCTCGGAGATGTCCTGGGCGAAGAAGGTGAGGAAGCCAAGCGATGTGCTCAAGCCGGGCGATACCGTGGAGACAGTAGTGCTGGGAGTGAAGATGGGCGAACGCCGCCTCTCCCTGGGACTCAAGCAGACGCTGGGCGATCCCTGGGCGGAAGTAGAGCAGAGGTTTATGGCGGGCTCGGCGATCGAAGGGCCGATCACCAGCTTCACGAAATTTGGTGCGTTCGTACAACTTGCGGACGGGGTCGAAGGCATGATTCACGTGAGCGAGATCAGCGCCGATAAGCACATTCATCATCCGCAGGACGTGCTCCAGCTGGGTCAGATCGTCAAGGCCCAGGTGCTCGAAGTGGACAAGGGGAAGCGGCAGTTGCGTCTGAGCATGAAGCAGAG
Organism: Acidobacteriaceae bacterium; assembly: GCA_003152195.1. GTDB lineage: Bacteria > Acidobacteriota > Terriglobia > Terriglobales > Acidobacteriaceae > PALSA-350. The sequence goes on along the minus strand of PLZN01000590.1, from coordinate 16,414 downwards.
GATAGCCGTCAGTGCAGACGAATATCTTGCCGAACATCCGCCAGGCAGTGTGGTCACAGGCCGCATTCTCGAGGTTTCGCAAGGATTGGCGAGGGTAGAACTGGGCGAAGGCATCGAGGGCGCGTGTCGCACCAGCAAGGAAAGTCCCACGGTAGAAGCGTCATCGGGCGAGGCCAAAGTGGATTTGTCATCGCTGAGCTCCATGTTGCAGGCGCGCTGGAAGGGCGGCCCCGGCAGCGGCGCAGCAAAGCCGGAGACGATTCAGGGCGGGCAGATTCGCAGCTTCCGGATTACGCGGCTGGAGCCGGTTGCCAAGAAAATCGAACTGGAGCTGGTGTAAAGGTCCAATGACTACGTTGAATCGCAGACGCTTTCTTGCGATGAGCGGTGCGGCCGGACTCTCCGTAGTGCTTGGGCCGTCGCTCCACGGGTCACCAACGGCGCAGGATTTTACGTTTCTCTTCATTACGGACACGCATTTGCAATCGGAGCTGAACGCAGCACAGGGTTGCGATCAGTGCTTCAAGAAGGCGCGTGCGATCAAGGGCGATTTTGTCATCCAGGGCGGAGACCATGTCTTCGATGCGCTGGAGCTTGGGCGTTCGCGGGCAACGAGCGCATTTGACCTGTATGAGAAGACCGAACAGGATCTGGGCATGAAGATCTACCACACGCTGGGAAACCACGACTGTTTCGGGGTAAATTCCGACAGCGGCGTGGCAGAGTCGGACTCGTCGTACGGCAAGAAGATGTTTGAAGAGCGATTCGGCAAAACGTACTACTCCTTCGATCACAAGGGTGTGCACTTCATCGTGCTGGATTCGATCGGGATCACCGCCGACCGTGCCTATGAAGGCCGCGTGGATTTACAACAGCTGGACTGGCTAAGGAACGACCTGCGTGCATTGCCGCTGTCGACGCCGGTTATCGTCTCCGTGCATATTCCCCTGGTGACTGCCTTCAGCTCGTATGTGCCGGCACCTGCGGAAGCGCCGAAACATAACGGGTTGAGCGTGGCGAACGCGTATGAAGTGATCGCGCTCTTCGAAGGACATAATGTACTCGGGGTCCTGCAGGACCATACGCACGTTAACGAGCGAGTGATGTCGAAGGGTGTGCCCTACATCACCAGCGGGGCGGTGTGTGGCAACTGGTGGCATGGCACCCGGATGGGAACCCCGGAGGGTTTTACCGTGGTGGGCGTGGAGCAGGGCAAGCTCTCAACGCGTTACGAAACCTATGGCTTTCAGAGCGTGGCCCCACAGAATACTTAATTCGATGGCGCCAGCGCAAAACTGAATAAATCACTGCCGGACGCGATGGCTACGTACTGATTGCCGCGCACCGCATAGCTCATCGGTGATGCATGAAGGCTCTGCCCGGTATTGAAGTGCCACAATGATTTTCCCGTCTTCCCATCCGCAGCCTCAAAAAACCCCTGACTATCGGCGAAAAATACCAGGCCGGTTGCTGTCGTCATGACGCCGCCATAACCGTGAGCATCGCCCGCCTGCGGATAACTCCATGCGAAAGTCCTGGTCTGAGGGTCGAAGGCAAGAAGCACTTTCAGGCTTTTGCCGCTTGGATCGCGCTTGGTTCCGGTCGAGTAATACTCCTTACCCTCTTCGAATGGCGCCGGCTTGCGAAAATATACTGAGCAACTCTCAAGAGTCAAAAAGTAGAAGAGATGCGTGGCTTCACTGTAGGAGGGCGAGTACCAGTTGGTAGCCCCTTCGACGCCGGGGCAAATGAGTGTTCCATCCGCAGTTGGCTGCACGTCAGCGACCACCGGACGGCCGTTCGCATCGATTCCCTTGGCCCAATTCAGGTTCTTTACGAATTGGGTCGCCGACAGAAATTTTCCATTGGTGCGATCGAGCACATAAACGTAACCGTTGCGATTTGCCTCGACGATGAGCTTTCTCGGCTTGCCTTGATATTCCATGTTTACCAGGACTGGAGTTTCGACGCCGTCATAGTCATAGAGATCATGCGGGGTGAATTGGAAGTACCACTTGAGCTTGCCCGTGTCCGGATCAATTGCGAGCAGACTGGAAGTGTAGAGGTCATCTCCGGGTCGAACGCTCCCATCGTAATCGGGCGAAGCATTTCCGGTGCCCCAGTAGAGCGTGTTCAACTCTGGATCGTAGGTGCCGGGCATCCATGCCGTGCCGCCACCGTGAAGATAGGTATCGCCAGGCCAGCTCGAAGAGCCAAATTCTCCCGGGGCCGGAATCGTCCACAAGCGCCAGGCCAGTTTGCCGGTCGTGGCATCGAAGGCGGCGAGAAAACCGCGCACTCCGTCGTCGCCGCCGGAGGTTGCCACTAAAACCTTGTCCTTGACGATGAGTGGAGCACCGGTGGCGCCATAGTTCTTATTCCAGTCCGCGTAGGCGATGTCCCACATCAAGTTGCCCGATCGGGCATCAAGACAGAGCAGGTGAGCGTTGTCCGTTTCCATATATAGGCGGTTGCCTAATAGGGCCACGCCGCGATTGATGTGACCGGAGGCGTCATCGATAAGGCCTTTGGAGACCGTTCGTGAATAGTGCCAGAGTACCTCTCCCGTTTGCGCATTGAGAGCAAACGCATCATTGGAGCCGGTAAAGTACATGATGCCATTCACCACCACGGGTGTCGCTTCCAAGACACCGGGAGTCTTGGTATGGAAGACCCATTGGGCCTGGAGATGTCCGGCATTTTGTGGAGTGATCTGAGTAAGACTGCTAAAGCGCCTTCCCGTGTAGTCGCCATTGTAAGAAGGCCAATTGTCCGTAATGGTTTGGGAGAGCAGCTGCGCCGGCTGCACACCCACAACCGTATCTCCGGACGGATCATTGCTCCGCCCGGCCGCACCCAGATTCGGCACGTACGGTGCCGACGCATAGAAAGCGACCGCACATGCGCAAAGGACAATAGCCCTCGTTCGGTTAGACATCATGCGGTCAATGCCCTTCATCGTTGATGGTAACGAATACCTCTCCCAGCGCTCCGCGATCTACACCATTGCCATCGACGAGGTGGATAGAAACCCGTGCCGCTTTTTTGGTGGTCGAAATGGTCTGGTGGAGTTCAACCGCATCCTGGGGGCGAACGGCCTGGAGTGCCACTTCGCTCTCTTCTAAGCCCCCCTCGTCATAGAGGTAAGCCTTTAGCTCTCCGGGAAAGAAGACGCCAAAGCTTCCCGAGAGGTCGAGTTTGCCAGCGGTACTTCGGGCGACCAGGGGTTTCCCGACCAAACCCGCATCGGTCACGGTGGTGAAGTCGTGGCTCAGACGCGAGGGAAGCCAATTTGTATCGAAGGCATAAGTTTCACCTGGCCCCAAGACAGACATAGGGCTATTCAATTCTGCTTCCGTATAATATGGCGTCTCTTCAAGGTTAGTTGATGTCAGATAGGGCATTCCCTTTGCATTCAGCTGCACCGTTGGCCCGTTCTTATAAAAGATGACTGTGGCCTTGTCAGGATAATCTCCTCCCGCGATGTGTTTGGTTTTTTCCACCATGGCGTAGTGCGTTGCGCCGTCCACCAGCGCAATCCAGCCCGCGGTCGCGTCAAGCCACACTTCGTTTTCCAGGTACCTCCAGTTCAGCCGGAACAAGCCATCCTTCACGCTGAACGAAGGATCGTTCGCGAGCCCGTCGCGGACATGGTACCCGTTCAAATAAGAAGAGCTTGTGTTGAGCGGGGCAAAGGCCCAGAAGTCGTGGTTGTATTGCGTCGGGTCGCTCGCATCGGACAAGTTGTACTGGGAGACAGTCTGTACTGACCATGCGATGGAATGGCCGGTGAAGTTCTTCGTAATGGCATGGAAGAAGATTTCAGGGGAATCGCTGCCGATACTGATCTCCCGGGTGTACTGGAGACCCGTGGGTGGATCAGGGGGACCTTCCAGCCGCACCGTGCATCGGGGGCCTTGGGCGAGAACAGAGAACGCATACGGGCCATCGTCCAGAGGAGTGGAGGCTCCTTGCCAATGCTGCTCATCATCGTTGCCCTCGGGCAACGGCCAAATTTTGTCACCACCATAGTTGATCCAGCGGCCTGCCGCTTCCGCAGGAGAAATGTATTTCCCTTTGTAGACGGGGTTTACGAATAGATAAGGGTGGCCATTGAAATTAACCTGCATCAGGCGGCCACCCAACTGAGGAACAAACGTCAGTTGCACCCAATCATTCGCGACCTGCTGCGCTTGCCAACCATCGAAAACCACGGATTGGATCCGGCAGGCAGAGGGTGGAGTGGACGGCGACGGTTGAGCGCTTGCCGTCAACGCCACCATGGCAACGGCGAAAAAACAAGCAACGGCAGAAGATCTCATCTAGGAACGTCCTCTCTCAAGCGTTATCAGAGTAGGTGATGTAGTCGTAGCGGCGATATGATGACGCCGCGGAACGACGGGTGCCCCATCCTTCGCGTTCTTTGCGAAGGGTGGGATACCACGACAGTGCGCATCGAGATTTGTGGTATCCCACCCTTGCCCTGAAAACACCGGCAAGGACCCCGGAATTCCTACTGCGCGGCCCCAGACATGGTTGCGTGTGCGGCTTTCTGTAAGGAAAGCCGCATGAAGTTCGTTGTCCCCACCAAGCCTTACAGGAAATCNNTCCGGGGGGATGGGGCACCCGCAGAGTTGTTGCACTTTACGCCAAAGGACATCGACCTGCTCTCAACTGCTCTGAGTCTGCGCCACGCGCCGGGCTTCTGTGAGCAATTGCCGCAGCCGCTTACCAACGATTATTTCCTCACCGGGTTTCAGCGTCATGGAAACGATCTGCAGCTTATCGTCTGACGCCTCCTTCGATGATTTCCTATGAGTTGGTTTCTGGGACAAGACATCGCTTGGGTTGTCCTCAGTCAAGACGGCGATACTTGGCGTGCCATCAAGCAATTGTTTCGCGCAGTCGGCCGTCGTATAGCGCCAGGCCTTTTGGTCCCAGGAAATAATGAGCGTCGGGTACTGGTTCTCTTCCGGGGTGTAGATTTTTGTCTCGACTCCGGGAACTGTTCCAACCAAGGTTGCAATTCGCTGCACACGCCCGGCCCATTCCCTGCTGAGCTTTTCCACATCCATGTGATACCACGCCTCCACGGCCGCCAGGCATCCCATGATTTCTTCTTTGCCGACTTTCATAGGCCGGCACACGGCGCCCTCCCATGGGCTGGTGTTGGCAAGTGCAGCCTCGATGAGATCCTTGCGGCCCAGAAGAATGCCACTCGATTGTGGGCCACACAACCCCTTACCTCCACTCACCGTGTATAAGTCACAACCCATCTTCGCGAACAACTGAAATTTGCTCATAGGAGGGATGCCATCCGCCGCATCCATGAAGATAGGCACTCGATGATCTTTGGTGATCGCGATCTCCTTTGCCAGTTGCTCCGGAGACGATGTTGTGTAAACCATGACTGTGTTGCGGCTGATCGCGTTGGGCAGCTGCTCTGCGGATTCAGCGAGGATGAGCTTGCCTCCAGCCAAACGTATGGCGTTGTCAAAGACGCTGCGCCCACCGACCATGACAACTTCATTCTTCAGTCCATCGGAATCGGGCAGTTGCCAGATCTTATCCGGGTCGGTTCCAGCAATGCATCCCGCGGTTGCGGAAGCCATCGCGGCAGCCGCGCCCGAGGTGATCATGCCTGACTCCGCTCCGGTAAGAGCCGCCAGACGTCTGCCCGCGGCACGCTGCAGTTCGAAGATGTTCACGTAGTGCTGGGAAGCCTCCTCTTGAGCGGCTCTCACTTCGGGCAATTCGAGCGTTGCGCTGACATAAGTCCATGTGCCCCTGCCATTGATCAATGGCTTTACACCGAGCCGTGTGTAGATGTTGTCAGTGGAGTTCCTGGCAACTTCTGCCCAACCCGTCCCCAATGCCTCCTGGAAGCCGACCTGTGCAAGCAGCGGAAAAGCGGCAGCCCATTTAACGAAAGTTCTGCGTCTCATTTTGAAGCCGGTTTCCATTCTCTCGACCTGTTCAGTTAGTTGGCGTCTTTACCGCGATGACGGAAATCTGCTCCGCAGCCTCGTCGTTAATTTCTAAATTCTGCTGTAGCGTCGATCGGGCGGGATAGGGGGGCTTGAAGAATTTGCCGTATAGCTCATTCATCTGATTGTTGTCCTTCATTTGGCGCAGGTAAACCGTACTGAAGACAACGTTGGAGAAATCCATGTCGACCTCCTCCAAACCATCCAAAAGATTTCGCATGGACTGGCGAAGCTGCAAATCAAATAAGGGCGTAACCATGCCTTGACCCGGGATGAAGCCATCTTTGGCGGAAAGATACAGGGTGTTGCCGTAGAGGATCCCAGGGCTCGCGGTTGGGCTGGGAGGCATATTCCGTGGGCGCACGGCTTTGCGTGTGCTGAGATCCGCTCCCGCGATACAACTAAAAACCATGTGTTCTCCTTTGGGAAGATCCACGGCTTGAATGGTTCCACGGCCGGGCGTATTGCCGAATTCAAAATAGGTCTTATAAACCTTGCCCATCACGTCATACTGGCCGCCGACGCTCATGTAGGGATTGACCCATAGGACATTCTTCATGCTCATGTGGGCGGCATTCAGGATCGTGCTTACATTGTCGAGAGCCTGCTTCACTTCTCCAGAGAAGTCAGAGCTTAGTCTTCCAGTGAGCGGATCGTGTCCCCCTTGCGCCGATAGGTACAGGATTTCACCAGTCAGGATCGCGGGTGGATCCACGTGCGGCCCTCGCGGCCATCCTTCAGGCCAGATGGCTTTTCGCAGGCTGGTATCCGCCACTGCAATGCGGTTGATCTCAATTTTTTCTCCATCAGGAAGAGCGGCAACGGTCGAAACAGTCCGTGCCGGAGGACTTGCCCCAATCATCTTCCAATAAACGTCATCCATAGCGGCGACGTCATGCGTATCCGTCAGATAGATGTTCATCCACACGATATTGCCGAAGTCCATCCCTGCGCCGTGCAGGACCGCCTGCACGTTGCGCAATGCCTGGTCCACCTGCCCAGGGAATTCCGTGGGACGGGCACCATCGGGATTGTGGCTTCCTTGCCCGGATAGGTAGAGCGTGCCGTTGGCTAGAAGGCCAGGACTATATGCGGAATTGGCAGCAGCATAGGCCGCCGGCTGGATGACCTTAAAAGCAGGAGTTTGGGCAGAGAGATATCCCGTAAATGCCGAAACAAACAGCAGATGGACGGAGACTCGATAGAACCGAACGATCATTTCGCCTCCTTATCCTTCGGTCACAAGTAAGGAATAAACCCGTGCGCACGGGTCGGTATCTTGTACACCGAAGTTGTGGCTGTGATGTAAAGAGTAGAGTAATCGGAGTCTCCCCATGCAAGATTCGCTGGCTGCTCTGGTACCACAATGGTTCCCAGATGATGGCCACCCGGATCCCAAACCCATATTCCCCTTGGGCCAACCACATATAGATTGCCTTGGCGGTCGACCTTCATACCATCCGGCACACCGTCGTTTTTGCCGCCGGGCTCCACGCCAAAGATGCGTCCGTTGCTCGAACGACCATCCCGGAAGTCGTAAACACGGATGTTTCGTTGCACGGAGTCGTCTACGTAAAACTTCGTTCCGTCCGGCGAAAAAGCTAGCCCATTGGGCTCGTCAAGTTCTTTGGTGAGCAGTTGGACCTGACGATCGGGAGCAATTCGATAGACTCCCTTAAAAGGAATCTCCTGCTTTTGACCAGCAGGCAGGTCAGAGGTTGGGTCCGTAAAGTAGATAGCACCGTCAGGGCCAAGCACCACATCGTTTGGACTGTTCAAACGCTTTCCTTGGTACCGATCTGCGATCGTTTCGTAGTGGGTACCGTCGGGCGAGAGGCGAATGACGGCTCGTAGAACACTCGCGCAATCCAAAAGCCGATGTTGCCGATCGTAGGTGTTGCCGTCGGGATCTCCCAACGAGATGATCTCCTGCTTTTGACCAGTGACGGTACTTACTTTGAAGATCTTGTTGAGAGTTTCATCGCTTACCCACAGATAACCTGATTTGTCCCAGACAGGACCTTCGGTAAAACCGAAGCCCGAGGCCAGCTTCGTCAGTTGTGCCTTTCGGTCGAATAGATTCCAAAAACTCGGATTGATGGCCTCAAGTTCAAACTTGGCGATCTCTGCTTTCCCATGAACGAGGTTGTTCGCCTTCAGGCCAAATAGGAATACGAAAGTCAGAGAAGCGATCGTGATTTTGCGCGCCAAGGTTCTCATCCGTCTGCTCCGTCACAGCNNGAAAAAACACGGCAAGGATGGGGCACCCGCGAATCTGCTGCACTTTCCGGCACGAAATATCCAGCCCTTCTGCCGTGGCTCGAAGCCGTGCTGAGAATTGCAGGTTAATCATCATCATCGGCCGACTTTGAGGAGTGGGTTGGAGAGTGCCTGGAGTTCTCGTCCCCGGTGCGGAGCAGATAGCTGACCAGGTCATCTACCTCGTTACTATTCAGTGTAGATCTATAGTCGGCAGGCATCAGAGAGTGAGAGCCGAAATCCACTTGAGCGAGCTCGGAGTTCTGAAAGAATCGAAAGCCCCCATCCATTGTCTGTATCGAGAGGGAAAAATTGTCTTTCACCTTGAGCATTCCAGTAATCTTCTGTCCCGTTAGCGTCACCACGGTGATGGCTTTCTTCTCCGCGGGCAGATTCTTATCTGGATCAAGAATCATCGCGCGAATTTGATCCGTTGCCGCATCGGCCGCGTAGAAGGAGAGCTCGCTGCCAATGAAACCTCCTTTACCGTTGACCATGTGACAGTCAGAGCATCTTGCTTTCCCAAAGAAAAGAGCTTCCCCACGATTTGGATCACCGGGGAGCTTAACGATATTTCCTCTTCCTTGCAAAATCCGCAGGTAGCTTACAACTGCGTCAAGGTTCTGTTGCCCGAGGGGAGCGAAGGCAGGCATGCCTGCACCGGAGATTCCATTCTTGACGATGCCGATCAGGTCCGGGTCGGCGAGATGCTGTACTTCTGAAGCAGTGGCTATGTTGGGTGCGTGCTCCCCGCCGCGGCCATCCGCACCGTGACAGCCGGCGCAGTTCGATGCAAAGAGCTCCGCCCCTTGCGAGAAAGTTTTAGGTTGAGGGCCCACGGTCTGCTGCGCCTGAAGCGCAACCACAGACAGCAAGCCAAGAACGACGACTTGGATGGAGATGCCCTGCCGCCAAGCCACCATTCGTCGAAGGCCCTCTTTGCCACGCTCGGCCAGATAACCTAAAAGAGAAACTTCAGCGCGACCTGCATGATACGGGGATCGCGCGCTGAGTTCACATAACCGAACCCACCTAAGCCGTTATTGTTAATGTTTCCCGACGGATTTTGGAACTGCGTATGGTTGAAGACGTTGAATGCTTCTGCCCGGAACTGCAGCTTGGTACTCTCGGTGATGGTGGTGCTCTTCAGCAGGGCCATATCGTAGTTGTCGATGCCAGGACCGGAGAAGGATCGCCGCATTGCGTTTCCTACCTGTCCGATCTGTTCCGGGACATAGTAATTGGGGTTAAAGTACGGCAGCCCCTTTCGCGGGTTGCGGTTTTCATAAAGAGGAGTGCCGTCATTCGCGTAGTTTGGTTTATCTACATTCGCGTTGAAGGCGCCAAGAAGTGAATTGTCGTCATTCTCAGATATCTGGACCGGTTCTCCCTTGGCAAACGTAGACACGCCCGAAAGTTCCCAGCCGGCGGTGAACCGCTTCGCAATATCGCCCTTGCCGATAAATTGATCGAAGGGCAACTGCACTGTGTAGCTGGCGACCAGGTTTTGCGGGACGTTGAAGCTCGATAATGCCCGGGTGCTCGCCGGATCGAGCGGATTGGTCGCATCAAAGGAGTCCGAACCGTTATCCAGCGACTTCGAAAAGGTATATCCGATTAGAAAGTTGCCGTATTTTTCAGTATGCTCCAGGCTTACCTGCAGCGAGTTATAGCTGGAGGTTACGGCCGTCTTCATATAGGGGTTGCTGTTGAAGTTAATCCCGAAGGCCGGCCTCGTGCCGTTGACTGTCTGTCCGCTAGCCGTGGTGTAGATCTGGTCTTCGCCGTTGGGCCCGCAGGTTGTACTGCCGGGCGCCACGTTGGCTGGATTACTCAATTGGAGGCAGAGCGCCTGATTTCCTGGATTCGATTCCTCAAACGTCAGCAGTTGCCGCCCTATCGTTCCGACGTAGTTCACGCTTAGCACGGTTGCGGTTCCCAGTTGGCGCTGGAGGGAGAGCTCCCATTCCTGAACATAGGGAACCTTGTTCTTCGGGTAGTAATAGTCGGAACCGCCGATGGGCGTCGCCTGCACCCAATTGAACGTAGTATCCGGATTTCTAGGAGATACGTTAGTTGGAGGAAAAACGAAGGGAAACTTTACGCCCGCAGGACTTCCCGAGGGTCGATCGACGAACGGGGTGGCCAGCTCGGTCGTTGACACAGAATAGTAGATCCCGTAAGGAGCGTCACCCACCTCGACAAAGCCGGTAGCGTCTTCAATGGAACTGTAAAAGATACCATAACCGGCACGAATGCTTGTTTTTGCAGGCCCGCCCAGAATCTTACCGAGGAACCCATCGCTCACATCCGGCGAATAAGCGAAGCCAATCCTGGGAGCGAAGTTAGTGTACTTGGTTGGCCCGAGCGTACGGGGAATTCCCGGGTCTCCGGGAACCACCAGCCCAAGTGGAGCCGTCGGAAAGGATAACGACTGCTCTCCAGCGACGACCGTTTCAAGCTTGTTCTGCGTGTCGTACCAGGGTGTAGCGACTTCCCAACGCAAGCCATAACTGATGGTGAGATTGCGGGTTGCACGCCAGCTATCCTGAGCGTAAAGTCCGTAATATTTGCTCCGCGAGTCAAGGAGTTGCTGGCTGGCCTGCACAAAGCTGGCTGGCGCCCCGACCAGGAAATCGGCAAAATCTAAGCCGGTTTCCGAACCATTAAACCCATAGCACCCGTCATAGCAGTCTAAGTTCCGCTCGTTGATCTGGTTATAGTGGGGATTCGTACCAAACTGCAGGGTGTGTGTTCCAATAATTTTGGTGACATTATCGATGATCTGGAAAGTATTGTTATATTGCTTCAGCGCGTCAGGCGGTACGCCAAGACTGAAGTTGTTGAACGCCAAATTCGCAACACCCTCATAGGCAGGGTTGATCGGGGAGATACCGCCCGCGGGGCCCCACGGAGTAACAAACCCCTGTGATGCAAGGGTGACCCCCAAACCCTGTCCCGACGTCGGTATTCCGGTTTGGTTTACGTCCCGCAGATATACCAGACGAAGATCGTTGACCGTGGACGAGTTGAACGTGGTCGTCAACCCGAGATTGTACATTTGGGTTTGGCCGTGATTGGTGGCCGCATATCCCGGGACGTTTACCTGACTATATGGATTGACCGTATTGTATCTGTCGATGAAGTAATAGCCAAACAAAGAGCCGAAGCGGGTGGGAGCGTCCACCCGGAAACTGCCCTTATTGTCGGACAACGTCTGATTGTAGGCCGAGGTGGAATACAAAGGCGTCCCGGTTGGCGAAACTCCGTTGGATGAAGGGAGGAACTTTAGCGAGTTCACCGCAACCGGCGACCATGCACTTTGTGGAACGAACGCGTTCGGAAATACGCAGGTCCCTGTGTCCGTGCAGCCTGGGGAATAATAAGGCTCCCCCGACGCTACCGGATATCCCAACGTCTGGGAGAGAGTGTTCGCCCAACCGGTACCGAAGACTGTCCCGGTGAGCGCGCCTGACTGGTCAGACAGATCTCCCGTGCGGTCAGCGCCTGAAGGCACGGGATAGCTCTGTGTCGCTCCTAAAATCTGCCGCGTCCCTTGATAGTCGCCAAACAAGAAAATCTTGTTCTTGCGAATCGGCCCCCCTGCCGTTCCGCCGAATTGATTCTGGATAAAAACGCCACGCGACGGAGAGAAGTAGTTTCTAGCATCAAGATCCGTGTTGCGTAGGAAGTCGAAGACACTGCCGTGAATCTGATTCGTACCCGACTTAGTGACTACGTTGATCTGGCCACCGCTGTAGTTTCCATATTCCGCGTCGAAGTTGTTGGTGATGATACGGAACTGCGCGATCGAGTCGAGATTGGGGATCATGGCGGCTCCGTTGTGCACGCCTTCCTCCGCATTTGCTCCGTTGACCATAAATGCGTTGGACCCAAAGCGGCCTCCGTTGACCGACTGGGCTCCGTTGTCCAGGTCACCCGACACCTGCGTCGCGCCGACTCCCGACGTGGTGCCGTCCTGGCTATGCGAATAAGGTGACACGCCTGGCTGCAAATTCAAGAGATTGATGTACGACCGTCCGTTCAAAGGCACGGATGTGATCTTTGTGCCGTCGATGACTACGCCCATCTGCGTGCTCTGTGTCTCTACCTGTAAAGCGTCGCTTTTCACGCTCACGGTATTGGTGACCGTCCCAAGCTCCATGTTGATGTCGATGCGGAGGGCAGAATTGGCATCTATTTTCACGCCGCTTTGCAGATAATCGCGGAATCCGGGCTGGCTGGTGGCGATGTTGTAGGTGTCAACCTTAAGCGCCGGAAAGCTGTAAAAGCCCTTTGAGTCGGTGACCACGGTGCTCTGCACATTCGTCGACACGCTGGTGGCTACGACGGTTACGCCGGGCACGATGGCCCCGGTCGGATCCGTGACAACTCCGGAGATCGAACCTGTGATGGCGGCCCACGCCGCAACGGTTCCAAAGAGTACAACGACAACGGCTGCGCTAACGAACGACACTAATCCCACGAATCGATTCACTGGAATTGACCTCTCAAATAAAGAATCAGCGGAACAAGATAACGCTACTGAACGTAGACGGGCCGATGAGCAAGAGGTTACTGTTGATCCCCCGTGAAGTCAAGAATGGCTTCGCCCCAAAGTCCACACGGCGCCCCTGCGGGAGAGGCCAGGTTGACTCGCAAGACGAGCATGGCAGACACTTTGTCTAGAACAGCAATCGACGCAATCGGTTCCCTGCAAGGGTTTGTCTCTTCAGGCGGACATACATGTCCATTTTGGGACCGTATTGCGTCGCTCTTATCTAACTCTGCTTCGAGGGCAAAGGACCGGCATGGAGAATCGATACGAGTCAACGCTCAGCAGGCGCAGTTTTGTGCAGCGCTCGGTGATGGCTGGGGCGGCCGCGTCGCTCTTGCCGTCTGCCAGTCATGCCGGTAAAGCTCCCGCCTCTTTATCGGCCGGCCCTAATCTCTACGAGCAGATCGGCGTTCGCCCGCTGATCAACGCCAAGGGCACCTACACCATCATCAGCGGCTCGCTCTCCTTACCCGAAGTCAAGCAAGCGATGGAGGAAGCCTCTCGCCATTACGTCAACATGGACGAGCTCATGACGGCGGTGGGTGCGCGTTTGGCGGCGATTACCGGTGCGGACTGGGGCATCGTGACCGCAGGCTGTGCGGCCGCTATCGCGGGCGCAACCGCGGCTTGCATCGCCGGCACCGACCCGGAAAAGTCACAGAAGATGCCTTACCTCGCGCAGGCTGGTTTGAAGAACCAGGTGATCATCCCAAAGCATTCCCGCAATCCTTATGACGTAGGCGCGCGTCTGCTTGGAGTCGAGGTGGTCGAGGTCGAAACTCCCGAACAACTGCAGGCCAGTATGGGCCCGCAGACCGCGATGATCTATATCCTGTCGTCGCCCGCCGCGGCCACCGGCCCACTGAGCATCGCTAACATTTGCCAGGCAGCCAAATCCAGGAAGATTCCCGTCTTCGTGGACGCCGCAGCCGAAGACCTGACCATCCCCAATATCCATCTCGCTGCGGGCTCCACGTTCGTTGGATATAGCGGAGGGAAATGCATGCGCGGGCCGCAGTGCGCCGGACTTCTGCTGGGGCCAAAGGAACTGGTCCAGGCAGCCTGGTTCCAGGCTGCGCCGCACCACAACGTGGGACGCTCCATGAAGGTCGGCAAAGAAGAGATCATGGGCATGCTGACCGCCGTGGAGATGTGGACCAAGCGCGACCACCAAGCGGAATGGAACACATGGAAGGGGTGGCTGGCCGGCATCGAAGCCAAGGTCAAGCCGCTGCCCTCGGTCACCACCGAGTACCTGATGCCTGAGGATCTGTCGAATCATGCGCCCAGGCTGCGGATCAAGTGGGATGGCAATGTGCTCAAGATCACCGGCGCCGAGCTTGCGAAAACGCTCGACACGGGCACCCCGCGCATCCAGTTCGATGAGTCCAGCGGCACTCGGCCAGAGCACATGGAAAGCTCGCTCACCATCATGCCGTACATGATGATGCCTGGAGATGATCAAGTAGTGGCTGAAGCGATCTTTGCCACGCTCTCCCACCCGCCAAAGTTCTCCGCACCTGAAATTCCGCAAGGCGCCCCGGCCAATGTCGGCGGCATCTGGAAGGTGCAGATGAAATACTTGTGTGGCGAAGGTTCTCAACGCTTCCTTCTCGAACAGCAGGAAGGCGCAGTCACAGGCGTCCATCAAGGCGAGCATTACAACGGAAATCTGGCCGGGAACGTTCAGGCGCAAACGGTAAGCTTCCGCAGCGTCATGCCGGTCGGGGGAAACGAAATTGAATACTCATTCAGCGGCGCCGTCAAAGGCGATTCGATGAGCGGGACGGTCACCCTCGGTGAATATGGCAACGCCCAATGGTCTGCCACCAGAGAAACATCGTAGGCTATCCTTGATGCCGGGTACCCTGATTCGATTGGCTCTGATCTTTGTGGTGGCAGTGGCGCCATCCGTGCCCCTGCTATGCCAGCAAACAGCTCCCTCGCCGGCACTGCCGGCAGCTCTTGAGCCGATCTTCTCCGAACCCGACCAGACCAGCGACTATGGTTTGGTCTATGTCCCCCTCGATAGCTGGATCTATCCCGCTTTTGAACGCCTGTTTTCGCTCGGGTATGCCGACTCCGCGTTCCTGGGGATGCGGCCATGGACGCGCACGAGCTGCCTGCAAATACTGCAGGAGACTTATCCCCAGCTGGAGGATGCGCCGCAGGACGACGAGGCTTGGAAGATTTTTCAAGCCCTGGCGGTGGAGTTCGGGGAGAACGCGGGGGAGGCCACGACCCGCGCTAAGCTTGCGGATCTCTACACCCGGGACATGTATATCAAGGGCCGTCCCATCAACGACTCCTATCACTTTGGGCAGACCCTAATCAATGACTACGGTCGGCCCTACCAACAAGGCTTCAACACGATCGACGGTTTCACAGCAATGGCTGAGGGCTACCACGTGTCCCTCGATGTTCGCGGGGAGTATCAGCACGCACCTGGGCGTGCCGCCTATCCCGAATCCGTGCAAGAGCTGATCGCACAAGTGGACAACACTCCGCTCCAGGCGCCCGAGGCCGTGGCGCAGACGAACGTCTTTCGCTTGATCAACGCCAATTTCGCGGTGGCCGTGGCCAACCATGAAATCTCTGTCGGCAAGGCGGAGGATTGGTGGGGTCCGACGCAAAGCGGGAGCATGGCGCTCAGCAATAATGCTGAGCCTATCTATGCCCTGCGCATCAACCGCGTGGTGCCGCTGCGGATTCCGTTCGTCTCCGACGTCCTGGGACCGTTTCGCTATGAAGGGTTATTTGGCTCTCTGAAGGGGCATCGTTACCCCAAAAACCCGTGGGTCCACGCCGAGAAATTCAGCTTCAAGCCGAGCAGGAACCTGGAATTCGGGTTCTCGCGAGTGGTCATCTTTGCCGGAGAAGGGCATGTACCTCTCACCCTTGGCTCCTTTTGGAATAGCTTCACCAGCTTCAGCAATGTGAGCCTGACGCAAAAATTGGGCAGAAATGATCCCGGCTTCCGGAGTTCCAGCTTTGACTTTACGTGGAGGCTTCCCTGGGTGGAGAAATGGCTGACGCTGTACTCGGACTCCATCGTTCACGATGACGTGAGCCCACTCGCCGCGCCGCGTCGCGCCGCCGTGAACCCCGGCCTCTACCTGTCGCACATTCCTAAGCTCCCGCATGTTGATTTGCGAGGGGAAGCAGTATCGACGGATCCAGTGGCCAACTCTCAGGGAGGCCAATTCCTCTACTACGAGTTCGTATACCGCGACGGTTACTTGAACAAAGGCAACCTGTTGGGCAGTTGGATGGGACGGGAAGGCAAAGGCGGTCAGGTATGGCTGACCGATTGGCTGAGCCCAAAGGAATATATTCAGCTGGGCTACCGGAATGCCAAGGTCTCCAAGACCTTTATCCCTGGCGGGACAACGCAGAATGACTTCAACATCAAGGCTGTCCTTCGTCTCAAAGACAATCTGGAGTTGAATGCTTTTGGCCAGGCTGAGTGGTGGAAGGTGCCGGCGCTTGCCTCTGGACCACAGCACGATTTCACTGGCTGGGTTCAGCTCACATATTTCCCTAAACTAAGCTGGCACCGGTAGAGCGGAGAAAAGAAACCGCAGATCTCTCCACTCCGCTACCCCGGATT
>PLZN01000076.1:22943-31833 GCA_003152195.1 Acidobacteriaceae bacterium | reverse complement strand
GTTTATCGACTACGACAACGACGGTTGGAAGGACATTTTCATAGCCAGCGGGCACGTATACCCGGAGGTCGATCGCCACGACTGGGGCACCAGCTTCGCCGAGCGCCCGCTTCTTTTCAGGAATGTTTTAGGAAAGAAATTCGAGCTTGTGCCGGCCGTCAAAGGCACGGGGCTCGCCGTCGCCATCCCCGCGCGCGGCGCCGCTTTTGGCGATCTGTTTAACGACGGTAAGATCGATATTGTCTTGAATAACGTCGATGCGCCGCCCACCCTTTTGCGCAACGTCGATGACGACCGCCATCACTGGATAGAGTTGAGACTGCTGGGAGGACCAAAGAGCCCGCGCGATGCTGTCGGCGCTACGGTCTATCTGACATCCTCCAACCAAACGCAGCGCGGAGACGTCCTTAGCGGCGGTAGCTTCGCATCGTCGAATGATCCCCGGGTCCATTTTGGATTAGGCGATGCCAAGACCGTGAATGCTATCGAGATCCACTGGCCTGGCGGGGCGCTCGAAAAGATACGGGTGGCCGCGGTGGATCGCATCTACACTGTCGAGGAAGGCAAAGGAATCACCAGTGAACTCTGCGAATCCTGTCCCTTGCAGAAGCCGTTGCTTCCCTCCATCAAGCCGGGCGAACCGAAATAGCCCGCTGGTTCTGGCATGCAGAGCGGCGCTTCTCGCCTTCGGGCTGTCCTGTGGAGTTCTGGGGAACGCACAGCCGCCGCCGGTCAACGTGGTGACGCCTGTGAGCACGGCAGACGCCAGTTGCGGCCCGTGTCACGGGGAGATACTGCATAGCTATCTTGCTACGCCGATGGCCAACGCGAGCGGCCTTGCAGCGGAGAGGCTGAAAACTGGAGCCTTTGAGCATAAGCCCTCCGGCGTGAAATACAGCCTGTCTCTCGAAGGCTCGCAACTGATGTTGACTTACCAGGATCCGAAAGATCCGGAGATCGCCGCGAGCCGCAAGCTCGAATACTTTCTGGGATCGGGGCATCTTGGTTTGACCTACCTTTACTCGCTCAATGACTACCTCTTCGAGTCTCCCATTGCCTACTACTCCGCTTCCCAGAGTCTGGACATGAAGCCCGGCCTCGAATCCATGAAGCAGGCGCCTCCGGCGCTGCCGGTGCAGGCGGAGTGTCTGCGCTGTCATATGAGTGCGGTACAGCACAGCGATTCCGGCACAATCAATCGTTACCGTGGGCTGCCCTTTCTCCATGCGGGCATCACCTGCGAGAGCTGCCATGGAGACACGCGGCAGCACCTCGTGACCGGCGGCAAGGCGTTGGTGGTTAATCCTTCTAAGCTCAATGCCAGGCTGCGGGATTCTGTTTGCATCAGTTGTCACCTGGAGGGAGATATCTCGGTAGAGCGCGCGGGTCATTCGGCGCTGGACTTCAAGGCAGGCGATCCCATCTCGGACTACCTGGCTTACTTCGTCTACAGCGGCCAGGGTGCAACCAAGCGCGGTGTGAGCGAAGTGGAGCAGTTGAGCCTGAGCATGTGCAAGCAAACCAGCGGCGACGCGATGTCATGTATGAGCTGTCACGATCCCCACTACACTCCCATCGGGCCGCGGGAGCAAGCGGCGTTTTACCGTAAGAAGTGTCTTGCTTGTCACACCGGCGCTACGTTCGCCACCGCGCATCATCCGGGGGATCCTGACTGCACCGGTTGCCATATGAAGCGAACCGGCGCAGAGAATATTCCGCACGTAGCCTGGACCGATCACCGCATCCTGAAATATCCAGAAGCCCCAATTGCGACCGCAAACCCGAGCTCGGGTGACGCACTCGTTCCGGTCTTCTCCCCGGGTACAACGAGGCGCGATGTGGCGCTCGCCTACTATAACGCGTTGCTCGAAGGGAACTTCGCGCTGGAGCCAAAGGCTTATGAGGGGTTGGAGGCCATCAAGCCTGAATTGTCCGGAGACAAAAATGCCCTCGCGGCGTTGGGAATTCTGAGTGAAGAGCGCGGAGACTACAAACAGGCTCAGGAGCTGTTTCAAGAGGTTCTTAAACTGGATCCCCGCAATCTGATCGCAATATCGAACCTGGGCACCCTGCTCGCTAAATCAGGAGACTTGCAGGGAGCGATCGCGCTTTGGCGCCCTGCATTCGAACGCAATGAAGATGTTGCCGGGCTGGCAAAGAACCTCGCACAGGTGGAATGCATAGCCGGTGATACGGCCGCGGCTCGCGCTACTCTCCAGAAGACGCTCCAATACAGCCCGGGACTTCGCGACGTTCGCCAGATGCTGACGCACCTGCCTGCTTGCGCCACGCAAAAACAATAGAGCGAAGCTCGGGCCGGAGTGGAAGCCGCGATTTCGCTCGATGGAAACGTTTCCACCCGTGGTTCCTTTTATGTATAATTCGCGAGTCTGTTTTTTCACGTGGCTTGGCCACAAAGATTTGCCAGCAAAAACTCTTTGGGAGGCCGTAGCGTGTTCACCGCATGTTTTCGTCGTAACCACCGTCCCCTTCCTCCGCATAGGCTTCTCGCGATCGCGCTCCTCAGCCCTCTCATCGCCCTTCTGCCCTCTGCGGCGCGAGCGCAAGGAGATATTGTGGCGCAACAGGCTGCGCAGGCGATAAAAGCCCTCTCCAATCCATCTCAAGAAGTGATCGAAAGATTGTCCAAGCTGGACCACCTTCCGGCGGATGAGTGGCGGTTTCACGCTGGGGACGTGGAGCACGGAGAGGCCGTTGATCTCGACGACAGCAGTTGGCAAGTGGTTAAGCCGCGAGTGGAGGCTCCGAACGAAGCGGTGTGGTATCGCCGCCTGATCGAAGTGCCGAAGACCTTGAACGGCTACGATCTGACGGGCAGCCGCATCTGGTTCCATTTTCTGGCCAACGCCAATGGCCCGATCCCACAGATCATCTACTTCAATGGCCGGCGCGTCGCCATGGGCGAAGACCTGGAGCCCATCGTGTTCCTCGATCAGGCCAAGCCGGGGGATAAGGTTCTGGTAGCCGTCAAGCTTTTGCAGACTGTCGACACAAAGCGCTTTGCCGGCGCGGACATGCGCATTGATTTCTCCTCCAACCGTCCCAATCCCGAAGACCTGCTCATGGAGTTCCTCTCCGCCACGTTGCTGGTGCCTTTCCTCGGGAAGGATCCGTTACAAGAGAAAGCGACGCTCCAGACGGCCATCGGAGCGGTCGATCTGAAGGCGCTGGATGGCGCGGACCAGGAGAAGTTTGATGCATCGTTGCGCGCGGCGCAGTCGGATCTGGAACCGCTCAAGCCGGCCTTCCAACAGGCGGCTCTTCATTTAACGGGGAACTCGCATATCGACGCAGCCTGGCTTTGGCCGTGGACAGAGACCGTCGATGCGGTGAAGCGAACCTTTGGAACCGCGTTGCAGTTGATGAACGAATATCCAAAGTACACCTACACTCAGTCGGCAGCGCAATACAACCTGTGGATGGCGGAGAAATATCCGGAGATGAACGACGATATCAAGCGCCGCATCAAGGAAGGCCGCTGGGAGATCGTCGGAGGCATGTGGATCGAGCCCGATCTGAATATGCCGGATGGCGAGTCGTTGGTGCGGCAGCTGCTGATTGGTAAACGGACCTACAAGGACCTGTACGGTGTGGATGTACGCATCGGGTGGAATCCCGACTCATTCGGATACAACTGGCAACTGCCGCAGATCTACAAGAAGTCGGGCGTGGACTACTTTGTGACCCAGAAGATGGCGTGGAACGAAACCAACAAGCTGCCCTTCAAGCTCTTCTGGTGGCAGTCACCGGACGGAAGCAAGGTACTTACCTATTTTCCCCACGATTATGCCAATGACAATTTGAATCCGGTCCGTCTGTCCGCGGATCTGGCAACGGCGCAGGAACAGTCGCCGGGTATGTTGGAAATGATGGATCTGTATGGAGTGGGCGATCACGGTGGAGGACCGACGCGGGCGATCCTGGACGAAGGGCTGCACTGGACGGAGCCTAATAAGGTTATTCCGCGGATGAAGTTCGGGATCGCGCAGAGCTACTTCGACGATGTCGAGGACAAGTTCGCCGTGGACTCGAGGGTGTGGAACTACGAGTCGATTGCTAAGGGGTATCAATACCCGCCTGCGCCGCCGGCGGGCAAAATCGGCATTCCTACCTGGGATGACGAGCTGTATTTCGAATACCACCGTGGAGTCTTTACCACCCAGGCCAATCACAAACGCAACATGCGGGAGAGCGAGGAGTGGGTGCTGAACGCGGAGAAATACTCCTCGCTGGCGTGGCTGGATGGGCAAGCCTATCCCGGCTCGGAGCTGAATGAGGCGTGGAAGAAGGTGCTGTTCAACCAGTTCCACGACCTGGCGGCGGGTTCGGGGATCGGAATCATCTATAAGGACGCGCAGAAGGACTACGACGATGTGCGCTGGGCAACCAACGAAGCCTCTGCCCAGGCGTTGCACACGATACAAGCGGAGATCGACACGCGCGTTGCCGGGGAGGTGCCGGTGCTGGTCTTCAACCCGCTGGCTTGGCAGCGCTCGGATCTGACGACGGTGGATGTCGAGATGCCTTCTGCAGCTCCCAACGGGGTGTCGGTTCTGGACGCGCGGAATCACGTGCTGCCGTCGGAAGTTCTTTTGAGCAACGGCAAGACGAACAGTTACCGTCTCCTGGTGGAGGCGAAGGACGTCCCGTCGCTGGGCTACTCGCTGCTGCACGTGGCGCCGGGCAAGCGGCCATTTGCCAGCGATCTGAAGGCGAGCGGAACGACGATTGAGAACGCAGCGCTGAAGATAACGGTGGATCCGCAAACGGGCTGCATCACCAGCTTGTATGACAAAAAGGCGAACTTCGAGACATTGGCGCAAGGGGCCTGCGGCAACGAGCTGATTGCCTTCAAGGACACGCCGAAAGAGTACGACGCGTGGAATATCGACGCGGACTTCGACAAAGTCTTCACCAACTTGGATAAAGCCGGCTCGGTGGAGTTGGTTGAGAAGGGGCCGCTGAAGGCGGTGATTCGGGTGACGCGCAACTGGCAAAGCTCAAAGTTCGTGCAGGACATCACGCTTTACAACGGCGTCGATCGGGTGGATGTGGTCAATGACATCGACTGGCATGAAACGCACATTTTGCTCAAGGCAGCTTTTCCCCTGGCCGCCTCGAGCAGCAAGGCGACGTATGAAATTCCTTATGGTTCGATCGAGCGGCCGACAACGCGGAACAACAGTTGGGAAGATGCCAAGTTCGAGGTGCCGGCGCTGCGCTGGGCGGATCTGGGTGACGGGCAGCATGGCTTCAGCCTGATCAACGAGTCGAAATACGGCTACGACGCCAAGGGCAATGTGCTGCGTCTTTCGCTCTTGCGTTCGCCGGCCTGGCCGGACCCCGACGCGGATCGCGGGCATCACCACTTCACTTATGCGCTTTATCCGCACGCCGGAGACTGGAAGCAGGCTCTGACCGTCCGGCAGGGCTATGACTTCAACTATCGGCTCAAGGCGATGCAGGTGGAGGCGCACAGCGGCACGCTGCCTGCGGAGCGAGCCTTCGTGACGGTGCAGCCGGAGACTGTAGTCTTGACCGCCATGAAGAAGACCGAGGACGGCAACGGGTTGATCTTGCGCCTGTATGAGTGGGCGGGCAAGAGCGCGAATGTGGAAGTTCACCTTCCTCAAGGCGCCACGGCAGCAACGGTGACCAACCTGATGGAGCAGCCACAGGGATCGCCTCTGACGGTTACAGGAACGGATCAGGTCACGGCGCCGATCCACCCCTACGAGATCCTTACTCTGCGCGTGGACTACCCACACTCCGCACAGTAAAGCCGGTGAGAAAGCGGAAATAGCGTGGTGGCCGGCGCGCGAACTGCCTGACTGCTTTTAGAGCATTTTCACTTTTGGTGTAAGGGGAGGAACTGGGCTTCGCGCAGCCGTTCCTCAATGAACGGCTGCACATAACCGCTCTCTCCTACTCACAGTAAAAGTGAAAATGCTCTAATTCGTCCCGATTTTGCAACCGCAGGAGTTGCGCAGCACTAGTTGAGTTTCCAGCTTGATATGTTGCGGCTTGGCCTGGTCGCCATAAGACTGCTTGGCTCGCTTGGGGTTGAGGAGTTGATTAAAGAGTAGTTCGGCTGCAATCCTTCCTATATCAACGATGGGTTGGCGTACGACGCTGATCGATGGGCGAAGCGTTGCAGCAAGTTCGAAATCGTCAAAGCCGACGAGTGCTACCTTCTTGGGGACGTTGATATTCAGTTTCTGAAATACTTCGCACGCATAGATCGTGGCCAGATTCTTCAAGCCGAAGACTGCGTCCGGAGGATTCGAGGAATAGAAGTGGCTCTCAATCGCCGCTTTCGCCGACTCGTAATCCCTAATAGAGGTATCGACGATGGCATCGAGTCTGGCTTGCTTGACAGCCTCTTTGTACCCTCGAATGCGCTCTTTGATCGTATATAGATCGATTTCTCCGCCCAGGCACAGGATTCGCTTGCACCCATGCATGATCAAGTGTTGTGTCGCGTCCTTCGCGCCCTTGTAGTTGTTGCTGACCACGCTGGGCACGGCGGAGTCATACAAGGGCCGGTCGAAGGTGACGCTGGGGGTGGAGAGTTTATCGAGCATGTTCGCCAGGCTGCGATTCTCAGAATGGGCCGGAGCGAATAAGAGACCGTCTGTGCGGTGGCGGGTGAGGACGTTGAGATTTTCGAGTTCAACGGTCGGATCGTTATTCGAGACGGTTAGGATAAGTAGCGATTCATGAGCGCGTGCAATCTCTTGCGCCGCTTCGGCGACAATCGAGAAAAATGGGTCGGCGATGCTGGGAACGATCAGCCCGATCGTCCTGGTCCGTTCTCCCTTAAGAATGCGCGCGGCCTGGTTTGGCTGATAACCAAGTTCCTCGATTACGGCTTGAACCCGCGCCAGCGTTTCCTGGCTGACACGTTCGCCGCCGTTGATCACCCGCGAGACGGTGGTAGTTCCTACGCCTGCTGCTCGAGCTACGTCAGTCAGCGTTGCATGCGAAGATTGTTTCTTCATCTCGAAGGGACACTGGAAGGATCAATTTCACCGACAACAGCGAGTATACCTTGTCCCGGAGTGACGATAGACGCTGCCTTGTTCTCTCATTTCGTCCCCTGAGACGTAGCGGGCTCATCCACCACTAGCACGCGGTCTCCGCCAACATTTTTGAGCGTCTGCACCGTTCCGCTTGGCCAGCGGATTTCGACGGATTGCACCGCCGCATCGCTTCCTAGGCCGAAATGCGCTCGCTTGTCGTTCGCTGACAGATAACTGCCCGCCGTGGACACAGTAACAAATTGCGTGCCCTTCGACGTAGTCAGCTTGATCTCGGCGCCAATGCCGTCGCGGTTGCTCTTGTGACCTACCAGTTTGATTCCCAGCCAGTGGTTGCGCGTCGGTGTTTCATTGCGCAGTATGTAGGACGGGCCGCCGTTCGTCGTCACCACAACGTCCACGTGGCCGTCGTTCCAGATGTCGCCCGACGTCAGCCCGCGTCCCACCCACGCTTCATGGAAGACCTCGCCGGATATCCCCGACACATCCACGAGGCGCTTGCCGTCGTTGTGCATCAGCAGCATTGGTTCCTTGTAGCGCAACTGCGGATAGTCCAACTGGATGTTGTCGATATCGTGCCCCTGCGCCACCATCAGGTCTTTCCAGCCGTCGTTGTCGTAGTCGAGAAAATCGACACCCCAGCCCGAATGAAGCAGCGTCGCCCCAGCCAAACCGCTCGTATAGCTTGAGTATGTAAAGGTGCCATCGCCGTCGTTCTGGTAAAGTGCGTACTTCTGGTTGGCGAGATCGGTGATGATCAGGTCCGGAAGGCTGTCGTTATTGTAGTCAGAAAAATCGACGCCCATGCCCGCATATGTGCGCCCGTCCCCATCCACGGCAACCCCCGCCGCCAGGCCAACTTCCTCAAACCTTCCGTTGCCTTTGTTGTGGTAGAGGAACTCCAGCATCGAATCGTTGGCGGCGAAAATATCCGTGTGGCCATCGCGGTCGTAGTCTGCAATCGCNNGGAACGATGGGCTGAAAGAGGTCGGGATGGCAATAGGCGCGGTGCCCCTCACGGTGTTCACCGCACCACAGATCGGCAAAATCCCATTTCAGATACCGGAGCACGACCAGATCGAGCCGCCCATCGTTGTCTACATCGACCCAGGCCGCGGAGGTGGACCACCCGCTCCCGCCGGTACCGGAAGCCTCGGTCACGTCGGCGAATTTGCCGTTGCCGTTGTTGTGGTAAAGATGGTTACCGCCGTATCCCGTCACGTAGAGGTCTTCGTAACCGTCATTGTCGTAGTCGCCCACCGCCACGCCCATGTCGTAGCCCGCGCCGGCCAGGCCCGCCGTCTCGGTCACGTCTTCAAAGGTTCCGTCTTCCTTTTGATGGTAGAGCCGATTCCAGTCTCTGGGCCCGGCCTTCTGCGGTATCGTGCCCGGTGCCGTCGGATCGGTCAAAGGCGCGCCGTTAGCGAAGAAGATATCCAACCGCCCATCGTTGTCATAATCAAACAGCGCGACGCCCGAACCCATGGTCTCGATGAGGTACTTCTTTGACGTGTGGTATGCCTGACCCTCGAAATGGACGCCACTGGCCGTCGTGACATCGACGAACCTGCCCAGCTGCTCGGTGGCAGCCCGGTGCGCGATGACGCTGGCGGACGAGCCGTTTTGGGCCTTTGCAGCCCAACAACCCAGCAGGATAGCCGTCAAGCCAAACGCTCTTAACCGCGACAAAATCCGCTTCCGCATCCGCACCTGTTTCTTCTACTTGAGGCGCCCAGCCCAGCCGTGGCCCAGCAGCTTAGAGGCAATCTCCACCAGTTTATCCAGATCAGGCGCCAGCTTGCCTGGAAGCCGTAGCGGAAACCGAATGC
>PLZN01000076.1:0-22897 GCA_003152195.1 Acidobacteriaceae bacterium | reverse complement strand
CACCGTGTTTGACCAGGAACAAGAAGTCATTCGTATCGTCTCAGCACGCAGGGTCACCCGGCAGGAGCGAATCGAATATGAAGAAGCGAGCGAAATCGAAAACGGTAGTCTACGAGTTGAAGCCTGACCAGCCGCTGACTGGCCGCCAGAAGCGGGAAATTCAGGCGTTGGCCGCAATGCCCGAAGACAAGATCGACACTTCGGACATTCCCGAGCTTCCTCCGGGAGCGTGGAAGAACGCGGTTCGAGGCAAGTGGTATCGCCCTGTGAAGCAGGCTGTATCCATTCGTTTGGACGCCGATGTGTTGGCCTGGCTCAGAGCAAAGGGCAACGGTTATCAAACCAAGGTGAACGGCCTTCTGCGGGAAAAAATGCTGGAGGAAATCAGCAAGTAGGAAGGGATTCAGGCGGTCCGAGCGGTCCAAGAATCGTTCCTCAGGGGTCCTGAAAGGGACCACAAATTCCAAGACCGGAATATCCACTCTGGTGTTCCTTGGGCCGTTCGGCCCAAGAGGTGGGTCGTCTTGATCCATGCATTTTCGATGACGTCCATAATGCTGTCGCGATAGGTCTCCGCTCCCTCGACATCCGGATGCGGCGAGCTAGCCCAGACCGCCGATCGGAAGCACCAAGAGGATGCCCGTACACACCTTAGAGATTGCCCAAGCTGCCAGTCGCGGATGCGAGCACACAAACAGGCGATGGAGCGGTTGGCCTTTCTCAAACCAAATGCGCCCGCGGTACCAAGCCCACAGTGCCCGCCTGACCATGTGTGGATAAAGGTTGCAGCCGGAATCGCCGAACCGAATTCGGAGAAATACCTGGGCCACGCAGTCGATTGTGATCACTGTGGGCCTTTGCTGCGTCAAGCAAGTGCCGATTTTACAGAGGGCCTGACTCCGGAAGAGGAAACCAAGATCGCCGGGCTGCGCAGTTCGACTTCCGAGTGGCAGGGGACGCTTGCGGCAAGGCTCAGTAGCAGGGTTGTATTGGACCTGACGAAGCGAATACCTCAACCGGACGGGAAGCCGTCGCGGCTGGCAGCTTTCCTGTCACCAAGGCGGTTAGCCTTCACTGCGGCAGTGGCGGCGCTGTTGATATTTGGAGCTTGGCCTTGCTTTCCATCTGGGAGATGGGCGATCGCCAGAGCAATTGATCGCGAATGCTTACGCTGAAAAGCGAACCTTGGAAGTTCGGATTGAAGGTGCGCCCTATGTTCCACTGCGTCAGGAACGAGCCTCAGATTCTGAGCAAAACCGCATGAGCCGCCCCGCGCTATTAAAAGCGGAGGCAGAGATCGCAGCAAAGCTGCAATCTCGTACCGACGATGTTCGGTGGTTACAGGCGAGCGGACGTGCGAGCTTGCTCGAGGACGGCGCCCCCGGGTCTGAGGCTGCCATCGCGGTGCTGGAGAAGGCGCAGCGCCTGGCTCCAAATGACGCCTCGGTCAGCGTCGATCTGGCAAGCTCTTATATTTTGCGTGGCGAATTCGTTAAACGTCCCGAGGATTTCGGGGTGGCAGTCGAGATTCTTGGAAAAGTTCTTTCGACTCACCATGATGACGAAACAGTCCAATTCAACTACGCAATTGCTCTTGAGAAGGCTTTCCTGAAAAGTCAGGCGGTGGAAGCATGGAGAGCATTCCTGTCACGCTTCCCGCGGTCCGCCTGGGCGCCGGAGGCGCAAGATCATCTGGCAAGTCTTCAACACGAAATTGGCGAACAGCGGCGGCGAAGCGAAGAGCCGTTGAAGACTCCTGAACAACTAGTACTGTGACCGCGTGATTGTGTATGACCATATGACGAACTGGGTGCCCCAGGTCTCGCTTTTGAGACCTGGGTATGTACTTCACCACACGGTCACGGCACTAGCGGCTGCATTCGGGCGCGGCTGCTCAAAGGAGATTTTGGAAATCGATGAGCGTATTCAGGAATATCAGGATCTAGCTGTTCAAAAGTGGCTGCCCCTCCTGTTTTCTGCTGATACAGCCAGCCAGAAGTCATGGAGGAATGTCGAGCAGGCTCTGAATGGCCTTTCGCAACTCCTTTCTGAGCGACACAATGATCCGTGGTTAAGAGACCTAACGGGTGCCAATCGCCAATCGCCCATAATTCGCGAAGCGGTTCGGTTGCTGGCGGACAGTGTGTTGAGGGTTGAGACTTCAGACGAATCCCAAGCGCAGCGTGAGGCCACCAAGGCGCTCCCGCTCTTTCAGCGATCTCATGTGCCCGCGGGAGAATTGCGGTCTAAATTGGTCCTGATACTTGTCGAACAGTTCGAACATCGTGACTGGCCTTGCGAGGCGATGGCGCAAACGATACGACGGCAACCATCGCTGCAACGATATGCGTGGATCCAATAACAACCGTGATAAGAGCGGCTTCAAAATGGCTCAATCCGAACCCCAGGATTTCCTGCGGGATCGGTCTTGCCACCGACTGCATGCGTTCCCGGCTGGCCGGAAAAAGCGGGGACCAGACGAAGCGTTTTCCTGATAGATTTCGTGCGTTGGGGGACGTTTGGCTCGCGTTGTTGCCGTGGATGTTCCGCACCATCTAACGCAGGGACGGAACGGGCAGCGCTTAATCTTGGATGGCGATGCTAACCGCACGGTCTATCTAAATTTGGTGCGGCAGCTGCGAGTCGACGAATCGGAGCTGACTTTTCCTGAACGAAACCATCACAGATCGCATCAATAAGGTATCCCATCGCTGACAGAAGCCTCTACATCTGCGGAGTGCCTTGATGACGTTCAATAGACCACGCCCCGGGAACACAATTTTCTCAAGCCGCGCCTTCAGGCCGCATCCAGGAACTCTCCCCCGGCTGGGCATTCACCCGGCCTTGCAACCTCCCTCCGTCCGTCGCTGCCGGCATCCTTAGCCCGGAGAAAGACATACCGCAAGCGCCTCCCCACCCGGATTTTCTGCTGCGCGCACCAGACACGGCCGCGTGTGCGGCTTTCATCACGAAAGGCCGCACGAATCTCGCGGAAACCACCAAAGTCGACAGCAAATCCGGACCGGCCTCAGCAAACTCACCCCCGAGGAAATGCTGGCCGACCGGGGCAGGCCGGCCCAAGCCTAAGCTCGTGGCCGAATGGCTGCGCCAGAACCTGCAAAACGGCAGTCGCTCGCAATACGGCCTCGAGGTGGCCGCCCAGCGCGACGGCGTCTCCATCGCCACCCTGGGCGCAGCAAATTCGATCTTGGCGTCAAAAGCGCCAAAGATGGAAAATCCGGCTCATGGTATTGGTCCTTGCCGCCCGCGGAAGAAGATCGGCAAGCCTGTCAGGCGGCAACATGATCATCCTGCGCTTGGGGGTGTCATGCGCAATTTTGAGCACCTTCGTGAAACAAAGGACTTAGCAACCGTTATATCCAAATGGCTCTCATCCCCGATGCCGCCTTAATCTCGGGGCTGCCCCTGGGTCATCAAGTCGGCGTATGATTCTTGCGTCGTGCTGAAGGAGGCGGAGATGCCAAAGCGCGCGTTTACTCTGTTTGCGGTCAGTCTGCTGGTGACCTGCGCATTCGCCAAGGACAAAACGAAAACCACTCTGCCGGCCTATGTTTTGCATGCGCAAACCGTCGCCGTCATCATCGAGCCGGGTGCAGGTATGTCGATCGACGATCCACGGGCAAATCAAGTGGCGCAAAAGGATGTAGAGGCGGCCCTCCTGAAATGGGGAAGGTTTGAACCTGTCTTAAGCACGCAATCTGCGGATTTGATCATTGTGGTGCGCAAGGGGAGCGGACGTCTGATGGATGAGACCATCCCCGATCCTCGGCAGAACAACCGGGCTGGAGTCATCAACCCTACTGACAATGGAGTGTCGATGGGGGCGCAGCATGGTCCCCAGCCGGGTCTGTCGGGTGAGCCTGGCCTCGGATCGAACCAGGGATCTCCTCATCCCCAGACAGAGATCGGGCAGGCGGAGGATTCATTTGCCGTTTTCAAAGGCGGCGAAAACCCGCTCGACGCGGCTCCTGCATGGAGGTATCTCGCCAGGGATGGTCTCAACTCTCCTGGTGTCCCTGCGGTAGCGGCGTTCAGGAAGGCAGTGGCGGACGCAGACAAGGCCGCAGCCAAGCAACCTTAAGACGGCGCCATCCGGTTAGATCCGCTGGTGCTGGCGCAACAGCCTGCGTCACGGCCACCTCCCGCCGAAATCCCGGAAGGCTTGGTTGAGTGCTCTGATCCCTCGCAAAGAAATCGCTAGGAAACCCTCAACACGGCTAACGCAGTACAGGTGAACCATGTCCAAAGCGAGGAGGAAATTTAGCACGAATCATGTCCAAATCGAAGAAACCATCTGGGAACGAATTTGAGTTCGCATTACCCCAGGAAATGATTGAGCGGCAAATGGAAAATTGGGTGCGGGGAGTTCTAGAGAGCAACGATGAATTGACCAAGGTACTCAAGCGTCCTCGCGACTCCTACTGTGCCCTACTAGCCGGGAAGCCTGTGAGAGCGGATGATCAGATATTGAAGCAGATCGAAGCTGTTCTGCAGGGCGCGGCAAGAATGAAGTAGAAGCCGGAGACAGAAACAAGCACCTGCGCGAAACGCGTGATCGCTGACGTTTCCACGTACAGGTCGAACACCGAGGCGGGAAGATGCAGCCACTTGCTGAGAAAAACGACCGAGTCGTACGTCGCGCTTGGGGACCCCAGGCACGAGAGAAGCGTCATCACGGGAACCATGATCCTCTCCGCCAGTCTCAGAGGCGCAGCTGCAACATAGCTGGCGTAGAGAATCAGCAGATAGACAAAGTAGTTGCCGAGTTGCGCGAAGACATAGCTCAAAGACAAGCTGGTCTGCAGAACGTTCGCCCGCTCCTCTGAGTCCACGCAATCGGTCCCATCGAGGATGTTTTCCGCCGCCCGCTGAACGAAGGGCAACGCCGCTACCGAGAGTGTGGTGGCAATGGCAAGTACGAGCGCCGGGCGGATTTGGCGCAGGATCTCACCGTAGCTTCGCGGCACAACCGCAGAAAGCAGGGCAGGGATAACAATCAGGCCCAGAATGGCAGCGCCGAGTAGGTAAGTCACCGTATAGAACACCAGGCCTGCCAACTGATCCAGGCGCACGGTACCGGCCGTGTCAGCCAGCAGGGCGAAGACGCCGAAGGGCGCCAACCTGACGACCCAGCCCCAGATCTTTGACGCTTGCTATCTTGACCGCCTCGAAGATTTCGAGCAACGTCTGCTTCTTAGCCACGCCCTGGAACGCGACACCGTAGATGATCGCGAAGATCACGACCGCGGGCACATAGTTCTTGCGTAGCGCCGAGAACGGGTTCGAAGGGATCAGCAGCTGCATCAGATTCGTTTTGTCGTGCGGTGCGGACGCCGTCAGGGAGCAGGGTGCGGGCGCCGGCGGAATGGCATACGCCAGCACCCATAGCGTAACGAAGGTCAGGATCCAAAGAAAGACAAAGGGGGCCCAACCGGCGCGCAGCAGCCGCAGCGCCATGGGCGGAGTTAACCGGCCCAGGCTATACATGAGGGTACAAAGAAGATAGGGGAAGACCGCGATCTGTAACATGGCCCCATAGGCATCGCCGATCGGCTGCAGGATGGCCGCCCGATCCCCCAGGACAATGCCGGCGGCTATCCCAAGTACTGCGCCGAGGACGATTCTCTTAGGAAGGCTCGCAGCAGGATGCGTCGCTGAATCAATCCCTGCGTCTTGAGCGAGAAACTCAGGCATGCATTCACCTTACCAGCACGCCGTTTCCCACTTTTTCACCGCAGGACTACGGCCCCAGTACCGTGGGAGTGCAAGGATTGTAGCCCAGCGACCCGGGTGTGACCGGAGCAGGCGGAGTCGGCGGCGTTTTCCATGGAACGTTGTTGAAATCGAAGAAGTCCAATAAGCTGGGCTGCGCGGCGACGCGAGGAGTCAGGTGCGTGGACCCGCCAATAAAACGGCTCTCGACAAACTTGATGACTGCCGTGTGGTCCATCGGCGCGTTGGAGACATAATGCCGCCGGGTGAAAGGCGAGATGACCATGTTCGGCAAGCGGAATCCAAGTTGTGCGGCAAAGCCTTGAACGGCCGGTGCGTCAGTTGCTTTGGCACCTGGGGCACTCGCACCCAGGTCGCAGTGGGTGGTCGGCGTTCCTCCACTGGGCACACACGGATTGTAGCTATCGGCATTCACTGCGATCGTTGAGATATCCGGGATCGTTCCCAGTGATGCATCCGTGTAGTCGTTTGAGTGGCCGGGCACAGGCGGCACATGGTCGTATGGTCCTCCGCCCTCGTCGTAGCTGAGGAAAAAGACGGAGTCATTCCATTCCGGACTAGCCATGAAAGCATTCATCACCTTCGCCACCTCCGCCTGACCGCTCAGAATCGATTGGCCGGATCCAGGATGCTCATCATTGTTGGCGTAACCTGCTTCAATGAAGGCAAAACTGGGAAGCGTGCTGTTGGAGAGATCGCTGTAATACTGAGACAGCGGGGCAATGTGGGCTGTATCGATGCAGAAGGAGTTCGACGCATCGCCCACCACGCTGGATGCCGTGGTGGCACCGGTACAGGCGGCGTGGGTTGGATTTTCGTATAAGTACTGGTAGGAGTAAGTTAGGTAAGAGAAAGAGGTTGCGGGGTACTCGGCACTCGCCGAGGTGGTGCAGTCATCCTCGCTGAGGCAATAGCCGTCGGTGACGGTGTAGTAAATCTTCCACGATACCTTTGCCTTATCGAGCTCCTGGAAAATGGACGGTATGGCCAGCTGAGAAAGGTGATCGTCGCCACCCGGATCGTTGACCAGGCCTTGGGTCGTGCCTCCCGTAAAGGTCGCGATGCGGTTGGGAATGCTCTTGCTCGACATCGGCGAAAACCAACGATTCGACAACGCAAACTGAGAGGCCATGTAGTAGTAGTAGTTGAGGAATCCCTGATCGTAGTACCCCATGGCGCGCTCGCCGGTCAGATCGGTGAAATTGCCGGAACATGTGCCGGATTTCGCGCAGCTGTTCGCAAAGCCTTCAGCCGTGTGGACGAAGCCGTCCATGTTGATCGGGCGTGTCGTGGCGAAATTATAGCGATTGATGTCGCCATAGCTTGCCAGCCAAGCCGAACTGTCATCGTCGATGCAGGTGCTGGCGAACTTGAAGAGCGGGAAAGCCGTGCCTTCATCGTCCTCATTGCTTATCGTCTTCAGCTTGTCGTCGATGCCATCCACCGTGTAGGTATTGCCATCGTCGCCGATGTTCCAGCCGTTCGCTACGCGGTAAGGATTCAGCATGCCGAAATAATCGTCGAACGTATGGTTCTCTTGCAGCATGAAGACAACGTGGTTGATCGACTGAACGCTGCCTGCCGGGGTCACGGTTACGGTCGTGGCCGCCGTGGCTGGGGTCTTTCCTCCAGCTCCGGTCGCGGTTGCCGTGTAAGTCGTCGTCGCGGTCGGAATGACGGCTTGCGTTCCGCCAGTCGACTCCAGGGTATAGGTGCTGCCGTCAGTTCCCGTCACCGTCACCTGTGTAGCGTTGGTCGCAGTCACGGTTAAAGTGGACGAACTCCCAGAAAAAATCGACGCGGGGTTGGCGGTGATGCTGACTGTCGGCGCAGCGGGCGCCGTCACCGTTACGGTCGTGGTAGCGGAGGTCGTCTTCCCTCCTGTTCCTGTCGCCGTTGCCGTGTAGGTAGTCGTCACGGTCGGGTTGACGGCTTGCGTTCCGCCACTCGGCTGCAGCGTATACGTGCTGCCATCCGTTCCCGTCACCGTCACCTGGGTTGCGTTGGTCGCAGTCACGGTTAATGTGGACGAATTTCCCGAGGTAATCGAAGTGGGGTTGGCGGTGATGGCGACTGTCGGCGACGCCGCTACCGTTACGGTCGTGGTAGCAGTGGTTGTCTTGCCTCCCGTGCCGGTCGCGGTTGCCGTGTATGTCGTTGTCACGGTCGGGCTGACGGCTTGTGTTCCGCCGGTCGCCGCCAGGGTGTACGTGCTGCCATTCGTCCCGGTTATCGTCACTTGAGTGGCGTTGGTCGCAGTCACGGTTAAAGTGGACGAACTCCCCGAGCTGATCGAAGTGGGGTTGGCGGTGATGCTGACCGTCGGCGACGCTGCCACCGTTACGGTCGCGGTGGCCGTAGTCGTCTTCCCTCCGGCTCCGGTCGCGGTTGCCGTGTATGTCGTCGTTACGGTCGGGCTGACCGCTTGTGTTCCGCCAGTCGCCGACAAGGTGTACGTGCTGCCATTCGTCCCGGTTATCGTCACTTGAGTGGCGTTGGCCGCAGTTACGGTCAAAGTGGACGAACTCCCCGAGCTGATCGAAGTGGGGTTGGCACTGATGCTGACTGTCGGCGACGCTGCCACCATTACGGTCGTCGTAGCAGTGGTCTTGCCGCCCGTTCCGGTCGCGGTGGCCGTGTATGTCGTCGTCACGGTCGGGCTGACGGCTTGTGTTCCGCCAGTCGACGGCAGGGTATACGTGCTGCCATCTGTTCCCGTCACCGTCACCTGAGCCGCGTTGGTCGCGGTCACGGATAAAGTGGACGAATTCCCTGAAGTGATCGAAGTGGGGTTGGCGCTGATACCGACTGTCGGCGCTGTGAGAGCCCCCACGGTGATGTTTATAGGCGTGTACGAGGCCCCGCCACAATGGTCCCACTCTTCAACGACTGTCTTCTCGGCTCCTGCAGCGAGGCTTAGTGGGG
Source organism: Acidobacteriaceae bacterium (assembly GCA_003152195.1). GTDB lineage: Bacteria > Acidobacteriota > Terriglobia > Terriglobales > Acidobacteriaceae > PALSA-350. The sequence goes on along the minus strand of PLZN01000076.1, from coordinate 14,218 downwards.
TGTTCAGGCTGCTTCCATTCACGACATAAACCAGCTTGTTGCTCACGTAGATCCCCATGGACGCTACGCCTTTTGAACAGGTGGCCGTGGTGGCCGTCGCGACGTACTGCACCGGTGAGCTAACCGTGCTGTTGTTTACCGGCGAAGTCACTGTAACCCCGGTTGTGGGAGGGACCGTGCTTCCCACCGTGATTCCCACCGTGGTGTAGGACGCCCCGCCGCAATGATCCCACTCTTCGACGACCGTGCTGTACGTACCCGGAGCGAGGGAAAGAGTGGTGTTCATGCTGGTTCCATTCACAACGTAAGTCAGTTTGTTGCTTACGTAGATCCCCATGGATGCTACGCCTTTTGAACAAGTGGTCGTGGTGGCCGTCGCGACGTATGGCACCGGGGAGCTGACCGTCTCCCCATTCGTTGGACTGTTCACAGTTACACTTGCCAAGGCAGGTGCCGCGAACATCAAAAGTGACAGAACAACGGAGTGGAAAGTCTTCATGACCCTACCTTCGGCAATCTATTTCGAGCACGCGCATTTGAGATTGCGAGGTCTCACTGGCTGGTTATCCTATCCATCTACGCTGCAGCGAGGGCGGCGACTGGGTCCGAGGGGTGGGAAGCAGCGGCCGCAGTACTGGACTTCAGCGTAATGCTCGAAACCTCCCAATGCTGGCGAGGTTTCGCGCTCATTAACTCGGCTACTGGGGGCCGGAACCGGTAGGAACGTATGCGAAATTAATCTTGCTGGAACAGGAGGTAATTGTCAATCAGTACCTTCGTTCGTTACCCCTTTACATTACCTCTGCGATAAGCCTGGTCGTTGCCAGGTAACTCCATGCCTATCTCCGTTTGCCTCTCGCCACTTCGCAGGCGGGTAGCTGCGCAGCAGCGGTCCTACCGTATTCGAGTACCGGAAAGCCTCCCGGCGATCCTCATCGATGGTCCAGAACATCGCTCCGTCGAAGGTCGGATACCCGTTTGGCTGCCGCAGCTTATATTTCGTCGGCCTGTTGGACTTGCCGGTGATCATATACCGCATCGTGTCCTGCACAATCCCGGGCGTCGTATCGCTGTTCAGGTAGCCGATTACGACCTTATTAGCCGGCAGCGGGTCGAAATGGTGCTTGGGATCACGGCCTACGTCGAAGCCGTGCAACACCAACTCCGTCGCCGCGGCATGGTAATCCACCGAGCCCGGCATGTAGAACTCGCCATCCAACCCTTCGATCGGCGGACAGTTGTAGTCCTGCGTATCCACAAACGCCAGGATGTCGCGGATACCTTCGACGATCGGAAGATACGAGCCGAACTGGCCACCGTAACCCGGATACGCCGCCGGAATCTGCGTTCCTTCCGGCACCAGGCTCACCATGAAGTCTTTGCCGAAGTGGTCGTGAATCTCACGCAACGCGGCGATCAGGTTGACCGTCGAGGGTGTCGTCGGATGCTTGAAGTCCGTATCGCCAGGATCGAGTTCGAGCGACGACGTCTCGAAGTCGATGTCAATGCCGTTGAAGCCGAACTCCGTGCAGATGTCCTCCACCGTCCTGATGAAGTTCCGCTTGCCCTCCTGCGTCATCAGCGCGAAGTGCTGGCCTCCGCCGCCTAGCGAGATCATCACTTTCTTGCCCTGGCTTTGTTTCAGCTTGATGTCGTCCTTGAACTGCTCCGGAGTCATGCTTCCTCGCACCTGGTAGTGCATGGTCCCTTCGGCGCCCGGCACCGGCGTCGCAAATGCCACGATAATCACGTCCCACTGCGGCGAGACCTCGCGAATCGGCCCTAGCCCAGACCAGTATCCGATCGACTGGTGCCCGTTCGGACCGCCCGTCAGTGCGATCGGCGCGACGGTCGTGGGAGACGCATCCGTGATCGCGCCAAATGAGCCGTTTTGGTGGTGCTCCGGGCAGGGCTTCGCCGGGCCCCTCAACGCATTGGCATCCGGAAAGCTATACCGGTAGGAATTCGGCGACGTTGACCCGGTGTACCACGAGAGCAGAGCCACGTTCTGCAAGTGGTACGACATGCCGCCCATGTTCGCGATATACGCCTTCGAGGCTGGCACCGTGTTCTTCCAGTTGATGTCCGTAGGATCGTTCAGAAACAGCGGGACGGCTATTCTTGTTTCGCCGCATCCGCTATTCTCTCTCGGCAACTCGGTCAAGCTTTCGGCTGGCACACGCATCCATCCGGGAAAGACGTTTCCCGGAGCAATCATGCCGTGCCGCATCCGCAGCGCCGGCTCGTGCAGCGGATCGCGAACCCACTGCGCCAGCTGCTGGGTCAGCGGCTGCACATCGTTGTCCTCCGCCACCGTGTGCGGATCGAGAAAGCTTCCCAGCACAAACGGCTGCCGCAAACCTTGCGTGGTATCAACTCCGTGCGTCCCCCAGGAGCAGCACTCCGTCGCGTCCGCGCTGGTGTAGTAAGTCACATCCTTCGTCACCGCGATCACCAGCTTACCCGCACTCATCTCTTCCTTCGGCAGCTGGCTGAAAATTTGCTGCTGCATAAAGAGCACGTCCACCATCGCCAGCATCCTGCGGGCTTTCTTCGACGTCAGCACATACCCCATGCCGACCGGCACGTCGATCTGCAGCGGAACGACCTTCGGCCGGTCCAGCAGCGTGTGCCAATCCTTCGCTGCCTCTTTATAGAAATCCGTGCGCATCATCGCGTCCGTATACTGCGTCTTCCCGGAAGCGAACGCGTACGTCGCAAAGATCGGGGAATGTATCACCTCGGCCGCATCCGGGCTCGCATCCAGCACCGCCTTCTTGCCCGTCGCGTCCATGGGAGCTTCGATCGTCAGCGTAATCGGCACCAGCACCGTAGGGATCGCCGTCGTCTCGCCCTTCCCCGGGTCGCCGCCAATCACGGTGTAGGGGTAGTCCTTTCCCGCAGCGTTATACGTGCGCGTAAACGTCGGCAGAGAGAGTGTCGCCGGCTGTGCGTTCGCAGCCGTTACCGCGGGGTCCTGGGCAACGCCTGTGACCATCGACGACGGCATCAGCAGAAGTCCAATACAGATTGAGCGAAGAGATACACCCACGTACGGCCTCCAAAAGTCTGCACGATTGACTCACCCAGCTTCTGCCAAAAGCCCTCGTACGGCAAGGACGAATGGTCCTGTTCCGGTTGGCGCTTAAGCGAGAGCCAAAAGCAAAGGGGGGATGCGATTGCTCGCATCCCCCAAAGGCCAGCCGCGGCGATCGCTCGCCGTGGGGTTGATTAGAAGATGAACTTGCCGCTGACCTGACCGACGCGGCCCGGCGCTGTGTTGGTCACCTGACCGAACTGGCTGCCGTTCGCATCGCCTGAGGAGTTAGACCAGGTGAAATTGGCATGGTTGAATACGTTGAAAAACTCGATGCGGAAGTTGAGGGACGTTCTCTCCGTGATTTTCGTATCTTTCCCCACGCCCGCGTCCGTATTGATCGTTCCTGGTCCGTGGAAAAGATACTGCTTTGCGCTGCCAGTCACGCCACAATCTTCAAAGCCGCAGGTGAGATTATTGGCGAATGCTGATGTGTTGAAGAAGGCGTGGGACGCACTCCGCGGATTCAGCTTCTGGATTGGCGCTACCTGGTTGGGATAGTCCAGTCCAATGCCGGTGAGAGCCGCGTCGCCGCTGCTCTTCAGGCTCACTGGGAAGCCTGTGTTGAAGCGGCTGATGCCCGTAAGGTGCCATCCCTGGGTGGCCCGGTTGGCGCCAAGGAAGCGATCAAACGGAAGACTCCAGCTGTAGCTCGCCACAAAGTTATGCCGCATGTCCCAGGAGGATTGGCCATAGGCTCGATTCGGATCGCGAGGATCCCACTTGGCGGCAATATCATCCAACGATTTGGCGTACGTATAAGAGAGCAGGTAGGTGATGTCGCGAGCACGCCGTTCCGCCGAGACCTGCAGCGAGTTGTAGTTCGAGTTCCCCGAGTTCTGCAGGTAAGTCGCCTGGGCAAATGCCACTACCGGCCCTCCATTGGAGTTGTGATAGCCGGGGCTGATGGTCTGGTTATCGATCGCGCCGGTAAGAGTGCCGTAGATTGTGTTGCCACCTTGTGTGTAAACGCCACCTTCGCCGCCCGGTCCGCAACCCGGAAGCGACAGGCAGAGCGCCGAATCACCGGAGATTATGTCTTCGCCATGCTCAATGTGGTGCCCTTGCGTTGCCACGTAGGCCACAGTGAGGATAGTCGATTTGTCCAATTGCCGCTGGATGGAGAGGTTAAAATGCTGGGCCGTGTTGGTCTTGTTCTTGTTGTAGTAACCGGGCACGTAAAGAGGCATCAGGTTGCCGAACTGGAAGTTGGGAAACGGTCCGGGGCCTGATGGGAAGACAAAGGGAAATTTCTGCCCTTGAGAGACGCCGCTGGCGCGCGTGATGTAGGGACTCGCGAACAACGGCGGTTGTGACGAATTCCAGTAGAGGCCCCAGGGAGCATCGCCAAGAATACCGAAGTTGCCATTATCGGCGACGCCCAGGTAGTAAAGACCGAAAGCTGCACGAATGCTGGTCTTGCCTGCCGCGCCCCAGAGGCCGCCTGAAGGCGCGTAAGCGATACCAAGACGAGGTCCGAAGTTGCGGTACCGGGTGGGAGAGATTGTGCTCGGAACGCCCGGATCTCCTGGAACGAGGTTGCCGAGGGGCGAGTTGGGGAACCTGACCGATTGCACTCCCGGGACCGGTGTGGTCACTCGATCATAGACATCGCTCCACGGCCGGGCGACATCCCAACGTAGGCCGTAGTTAATGGTTAGGCTCGGAGTCGCTTTCCAGGAATCCTGCGCGAAGAGCGCAAAGTAACGGCTGCGGTTGTCGAGAAGCTGGATGGAGCATTGGATGAAGGAGGTCGGAGCGCCGATAAAGTAATCGGAGACGTCCGCATTCGTCTCGGTCCCGTTAAAGTTGAAATATCCGTTGGGTCCGCAGGTGTTGCGAGCATTCAGCTGGTAGTAGCGGAAGTCGCCACCAAAGCTGAGCGCGTGATTGCCGATGGTCTTGCTGACCGTGTCGCCAACACCGTAGTTCGTTTCCGGTTGATAGAGATTCAACCAGTTGTTGCCGACCGCAAAGTTGTTGAAATAAAGCGGCGGCAAGGACGATGGGTATCCCGGCGGTCCGCTGTTGACCAGGCCACCGTTCGCAGGATTCGTATTAAACCCGTACTTGGAGTAGGAACTAATCGCCGAGGCGGTAGACGGGTTCGCCGTGTGAACCGCGCTGCGGAAAAACTGGATGCGGGCAACGTTGACCGTGGTAGCTCCAATGGTCTTGGTGTTGCTCAACACGAAGAGCTGGTTGCGCGAGGGCTGAGTTACTGGAAAGCCCGGCAAAGTCGGCAGGCTCGTGGTGGCCTGGCTGTAGACTTGTTGGACCGCGGTCGCATCGTCGTAGTGATAGTAGAACGACCAGTCACCCGTCTTATGGTTGACGAAGTCGATCCGCTCGGCCATGTTGCTATCGGTGATGGTCCCCACGTGGCTTGAGTCATCGTAGTCGAAACCGCCAGCCTGATTGGCCACGGGAATGATTGGCAATGTCAGCTTGGACACGGGGTCCATATAGGCGGAGATGTTGTGGCCAGGTACGCTCTGGCCGGCGTTGTTGGTGGTCATCACGGGCGTACCGAGTTGGTTATAGAGCGTGGGGGTGCAAGCCGGAGGCTGGCATACCCCTCCCGCACCATTGATGATTCCGCCACCGCGGCTCATGAGGGTTGCGGCCCAGGCGTCACCCTGGACAGGGGTATTAAGGATGGCATCCGAGAAGATCCCGCTGCGCTCGTCGTTACTTAGAACCTGCACCAGCCCCGTGCTGGCTCCCGCGTGTTGTCGCGTTTGCTGATAGTCCGTGAAGGTGAAGAGTCGATCCTTCCAGATGGGACCGCCACCGACTCCACCGAACTGATGCCGCTTCAACTCCGCCTTTGTGGTGTCGAAGTAATTAATCGCGTCCAGCTTCTGGTTCCGGTAGAACTCGAAGAGAGTTCCATGGAAGCTGTTGGTTCCGGACTTAGTCACCGTGTTCATGACGGCACCAGTGAACTTGCCGTACTCAGCGCTGAAGCTGTTGGTGATCAGGCGAAACTCAGCGACCGAGTCGGCGTCTGGAATCATACCGGCGCCCATATTCTTGGTCTCATTGACCTCAGCACCGTTTACCAGGAAGGCGTTTGCCCACTCAGGCTGGCCGTCCGTGGAAACGTTACCCGAAGAGCCGTAGAGGCCGGAAGCCGGCGAGCGGTCGTTGTAATTGCCGGTCGTATTCGAAGGAGCAACGCCTGGCTGAAGTGCCAACAGGTCGAGGTACGAACGGCCGTTCAGCGGCATGGATAGAATCTGCGCAGACGTGATGGTGGTACCCATCGACGTGGTCGTAGTATCGACCTGCACCGCGCTCGCGTCGACAGAGACGGTCTGGCTCACGTTACCGACTTGAAGAACGAAATCGAATTTCAACGCGTCGTTGACGTTGAGATTGATATTCTCAACGACTCCATTCTCGAAGCCGGCGTCCGAGGCGGTCAGGCGGTAGTTCCCTGGAGGCAAAGCAAGAATGCTGTACTGGCCTGACCCATCGCTGGTAGCCGTACGGGTATAGCCGGTGGAGGTCTGGATGGCAGTCAGGGACGCGTTCGGAAGCACTGCGCCGGATTTGTCACGGACGTAACCGAGAATGGATCCGGTTACGTCTGCCCGCAGTTGCATGGTGCCGAGCAGAACGATCAAACACAGACAAAAGTAGCGCCAACGACGAAGTTCCATGATGAAAAGCCTCCCAAAAATTGCTGCAATCCCGCTGATTGTTCGACAATACTGATTTTTAACAATCCCACAAGCGAAATAGTGCGAAACCGCTTGCGGCGCAGCAGAGTATGCACCCGGATTGAAAGGGTTGCGTGGGTCTTTGGGGCGAGTCCGAACCGGTTAGGCGTCTGAACGATAACAAGGCTCACTCGTTCCCAAAACCCTGGGAAGGTAGGAGAGCACAACGGTATTTGCGCCTAGCGCAACGGCATTTGCGTCAAGCCTGATTCGACGTTGTCTCGTTCGCGCGTGAGCCAGGGCAGCCGCGTCAAACCTCCTACGGTTTCACTGCAAAAATTGCGTCAAGGGGAGCGCCCGTAGCGCAACCGCGTACTTCGGTGAACCCGGCAGACTCCAGCAGTGCGCGAAATTCGCCCAGGGTCCGCTCCTTGCCCTCGGTGCAGACCAGCATGTTCAGCGACTGCAGTTGGGCCGCGATAGGGCCGGTTTTGTCTTCATTCAACAGCTTCTCGGCAAGAAGAATTCCACCTCGAGAGGGTAAGCGTTGGTTGATTCCGCGCAGGAGGCCGCTTACCTTCTCGTCCGGCCAGTCGTGCAGGATTCTTCCCAAGCCAAACAAGTCCGCCTCGGGAAGCTGCTCCTGACCAAAAAAGTCGCCTTTCTTGAGCTCGATACGCGAGGCCACGGAGCAAAGAGAAATCTGGTTTTGAACCGCGTCAATGACGCGGGGAAGATCAAAGATCACAGCGTTCAGTCCGGGATAGCGCTCGCAGGCGGCAATCGCCAAATGACCGGTTGCGCCACCAAGATCTACGAACGTCTTGAAACGCGACAGATCAAAGGCGGACACAACCAAAGGAGAGCTCAATGTCCCGAAACCATGCATTCCCTGGAGAAAGGTTTGCATATCCTTGTCCGTGCGGAAGAAATGATCGAAAATACCTCCATCTTGATGGAAAGCCTGCTTCCATTGCGGTCCGCCCTGTCGAATCGAATTTTCCAAGTGGGCCCAGAGCTGAAAGAGGACTTTGTCGGAGTAGAGAATGTAGCCGGCGAGCGTATTCGGTGTACTGCGGCGGAGGTACGTGCTGGCAACTGGCTCGTTCTTATAGATGCCATCCTGCTTACGTAGGAGTCCGAGTCCGACACATGCATCCAATAGCCGTTCCAACGGCTCGCTTTGCAGTTGGAGCTCGGCCGCAAGCTTCTTCGCAGAAGAAAGCTCGCGCTCGAGGGAATCGAATAGCCCCAGGGAAACTGCGACGAACATTACTTTCGACGAGCGAAACGCGTCGATGAGTGCCAGCAGCGGAGCGGGATCGGGGATCGCGATTTTTGCCGCTGCATCGGCGCCTGAATCAGGGGCGGGTGTAAGGGTCACTTCTGGCAATTGCGCTCCATCGGTCATGTTATCGATCTATTTTGGCGCAACGGGAAACCGATCTGCGACGTTCTCGAGTGTAATCTTGTTTCCCGGATGGAGAAACTCAGGGCTCCGTAGCCGTTCATGACGCAAGCGGAGTTTCCGGCAAAATTCCATGGGAGGGATCAATCCCGCAGCAGAACAAGATAGCCACGATACAAAAGACGGAGGAGATGACAAACGGGACGTTCCAGCCATAGGATCCCAGGAGATAACCGAGTAAGGCGGGCGAAATCGCGCTGCCCAAATTTCCGAAGGTATTCATGATCGCTGCGATCGACCCCGCATAGTCGCCGCCGATATCGAGCGGAATCGCCCATGACACGCCCACGGTCAACTCCAGGCCGAACACCGCGATGCACGAAAAAAGAACGGAAGCGGTGGTGTGGCTGCTAAAGGTAGCAGGCAGGATCGATCCTGCCGCAATCAGAAACCCAAGCACCCCAATACCCCGGCGCGCTGCTCTGAGATTGCCGGTATGCGATGCCCAGCGGTCCGAAAGCCAACCGCCTAGCAGATTGCCTGCGGCGCCTGCAATAAACGGCAGGCTGGCATAGAAGCCCATTTGCTTAAGATTCAGTCCCCGCGCATCGTAGAGGTACTTGGGGAACCAGTCCAGATAGATATCAATGCTATATCCGTAGCAGAAATACATCAGGGCCAGCATCCAAACCGTGCGGTTTCTCAAGATCGTAAGCCAGGGCACGGAACGCAAGGAGCTTGCGGATGAGCCTTGAGGCTGACGGATAACTTGCAGTTCCGCGGCGTTGACGCTGCGATGGTCGGCGGGTCGATCTCGATAATACCAATACCACGTTGCCGCCCAGGCGAGTCCAAGTAATCCAAAAAGAAAAAAGGGCATACGCCAGCCGAAGTGGATCATGATGATGACCACCAGCGGCGGAGTAAGAGCGGCGCCCAATCGAGAAGCCGCGTGGGGCAGCCCCTGCGAGAATCCGCGTTCCTCCGGGGGCATCCAATGAGAGAGAGAACGGGTCGCAATCGGAAAAGCTCCGGCTTCACCCACGCCAAACAGAAATCTGCAAAGACCGATGGAAGTTGCGCTCCAACAAAGTGCGGTCAATGAAGTGAAGAGCGACCACAAACACACGATCCAGGCGAGGGCACGTCGTGGTCCAACTTTGTCGCCAAACCACCCGCCCGGTATTTGAAAGAGAGCGTATCCCCAACGAAACGAGCTGAAGATCCATCCCACCGTGATCGCTGAAAGCCCAAGATCGCGCTGGATCACCGGCATGGCCGATGAGATATTAACGCGGTCCATGTAGGTGATGACGTAGGCGCCTACGATGAGCGCGAGAACCACGTGACGGGCTCGCGTCGGTTTGAGAGGGATAGCCCGGTTCGGACTCTCTTCAGCATTCAGCATTGGATAAGAGAAAACGTAATCGAACCCTTCCCGGCCAATCGAGGACGAGCGTAAACCGAGCCCAAGGAGACTGCCTTAGCTAGTGTCCTGAGTTAGAAGTTCGCACTATATATCCCATAGAGCAGAGGTAGGGCAAAATGACTGAAACCGCGGGTCCCTCCACTTCGCTTCGCTCCGGTCGGGATGACAAATATGTGTACGAATTAACAACTCAGGACCCTAGAAGGTAATGCGCTTCTGAACTTCCTCTATTTTCGCGGCCGAAACCCCGGGAACGGCTGAAACATCGTGCCAGGTTTCGAAATTGCCGTTCTGCTCTCGATATCGGACCACGGCTTTCGCGTCCGCTTTGGCGAGCCCAAGAGACGATTCCAGATCCTGGGCGCTGGCCTTGTTCACGTTCACCAGCGCGGATGTTGTGCCGGCAGCTGGCGAAGCCGTTGCATCCGCGGGGACCGGCGGAGCCGACGGATCAGAAGATGAGGGCTGATCACCGCCGCTCGAAGAGGTCGATGGCGTCGCCTTTTGATCGAGAGGCCCGTAGTGGCTCGAGAGATACTCGATCACCGTATCGATCTCATCGTCAGAAAGATCCGCCCCGCGCGAAACCATCTGATTCACCACTTGCGTCCATTCGGTATGAGAGGCTCGTTTGGAGGTGACCACCGAAAGCGAGTGGCACATGACGCACTGCTTTTGAACGATTGGTTTGCCTGCACCATCCGGCAAAGTATCCGCGCTTGTCGCGGGCGGGGTTGTCTGAGCGGACCCGCTAACCAATGCCAAGCCAACGAGCACCACAAACGCGACTAACCTAATCATAGATCCCGTCCATTCCCGATCGCAGGCAATGAAGCTCCGCCATCTTTGCCTCTACGGTAATGCGTAGGCGACGACAGAGTCGCCCGCAGTCGTGTCAAAAAAACTACCGCCGGTCGCGACCGTGACTACATACTGTTTTCCGTTCTTGCCCATNNCGAACGCATGGAAGATTTGATCGTTACTGGCTGCGATGAACAATAATCCTCCGGCGGTTGCGATCGAGCCGCCAAAGTTCAAGCTTCCAGTTCCATGAACGCCTTTCGCATCAAGCTCGGGTATGGCGCCAAAAGGAATCTTCCAAGCGACTTCACCGGTATTGGCATTGATCGCCCAAAGCGTTCCCCATGGCGGCTGTTGACACGGCCAGAATTTGTCATTGTTCCAAAATCGGGCATATTCACCCCACGGACTTCTCCGCTCGTAAACAGGATCCGGCCCGTCGGGGTTCTTGACCAGTTTTCCAACATCGGCCAGATTTATGGTATTCACAAAGAGGTACCCCAGCTTCGGATCGGCCGACATGCCCGGCCAGTTCGCAATCCCAATCGTGCCCGGGAATTCAATCGTCAGCTTCAATCCGAACGGCGTATACGGCCCCCCGCTCTCCATGCCGCCTTCGGTGGCGAACAAGTCTGCGCAGACTTTTTTCTGCTCCGGGGTTACGGTGGCAATCTCATCTGGTGTGAAACTGTTTCGTCCCAGCGGCGGAGGCTTGAGAGGGAAGGGCTGGGTTGGCCAGGTCTCCTCGCCGGGGACTTTACTCGCAGGCACTGGCCGCTCCTCTACGCCAAAGACGGGGGTGCCGTCCCGGCGATCGAGAATAAAAAGCAGCCCGTTCTTACCCAGGATCGCGACCGCGGGAATCTTCACTCCTCCTTTCTTGATGTCGATCAAAACAGGAGCCGATTCCAGGTCGTAGTCAAAGAGGTCGTGGTGCACGGTTTGGAAGTACCACACCAGTTTGCCGGTGTCGGCATTCAGCGCGACGATAGCGTTGCCGAAGAGATTCTTCCCCTTCCTATCCGCTCCATGGAAATCGTAGGTCGATGAGCCGAAGGGAAGAAATACCAGCCCTTGTTTAAGATCCACACTCATGAAACCCCAGACGTTGGTTCCCGAGCGGTTTATCCAGCTATCACCCGGCCAGGTATCGTGGCCGATTTCTCCGGGCCGGGGCACAGAGTGAAATCGCCAGACTAACTTGCCTGTATGCACGTCCCATGCCCGAATGTCACCGGAAGCACCCGACGCGGGTGATTCTTGAACGGCGGCCCCTGTGATAACCAGGCTTTTGTAGATAGCCGGCGTTGAGCTCATATCATATTGAGCGTGCGGAAAACCATTGTCCGCGTCGGCCTTCAAATCCACTGACCCATTCGTACCAAAGCCGGCCGTAGGTTTCCCGGTCTTCGCATCGAGAGACAGAAGCCGTCCGTCGGTCGTGCCAAACAAGATAGACGCAGGCGTGCTTTGATCTCCTGGCCAGTAAGAGACACCTCGGGCAGCAGGACGCCCTTTGTCTAACTTATAGGTCCATATCTCTTCGCCGGTTTCCGGATGGAGCGCGATGATCGTGGCATACGGAGTCGGCATATACAACGTATCGTTCACGACGATCGGCGTTGCCTCAGAGGAGCGCCTGCCGCCGCCTCTGCCGGCAGGTCCGGATTTCAGCGGTCGAGGTCCATTCGTCTTCAGGTGGTAGGTCCACGCGAGTGTCAGCTTCTGAACATTGCTGGTGTTCACCTGCTTTAGCGGCGAATACCGCAAGCTTGAATCATCGTGGCCGTACATCGGCCAATCTGACTGGCACCAGGCCGGTGATACGGAAAGGAGGAGTACACCGACGACTGCGGCGAGGATCCCAGGCTTCAAAATCTGATTCCTCTCATACGTGGCCCGATCATATTATGCCGGCCAGCAACAGACAATTTCTTTAAGCGCATCGATCTCTCTACTTTTATCATGGTATGAAGCGGAAGAAGTCGGCGTGATTGTGGTGTGGAGCGAATTCTCTGCTTGGGTGCGCAGTTCGCTCGGTTGCGGGCTCCAATTTCGCGAAATTTCGCTACCTGGTGGGCTGTAGATTATGCTGCGTTGCCGGGGAACTGAACGAAAGAGGCTACGAAATGTCTTCCTTCTCCAGGCAAACAATTTCGCACGTTCGTTTGCATTCCATTTTTCTGGCAATGCTGCTGGGATTCTCCTGCATAAGCTTGGCTGAAGCCCACGATGTGCAGATCAGCAACGGCATCATTCAGGCAACGATTCACCCGCCAGATCCCATAAGCGGTTTTTATCAGGGAACTCGCTTTGATTGGTCCGGGATTATCGGGAGCCTGAAGTATGCCGGCCATAATTACTACGGTCCGTGGTTCACCAAAACGGACCCGGCCGTGAAGGACTATATCTATGAGGGAGCCGATATCATCGCTGGTCCGTGCAGCGCTGTTACAGGGCCCGCGGAAGAATTCCTCACGAATAATGAAGCGCTGGGTTTCAGTGAAGCTTCTCCGGGTGGAACGTTTCTGAAAATTGGCGTAGGAGTCCTGCGCAAGCCGGACAATGCCGCATACAGCATCTTCCGCCTCTATGATGCTGTCGACCACGGCGAATGGTCGGTTCAGGTAAAGCCGGAATCGGTCGAATTCGCCCAGAGAGTCACTGATCCATCCACTGGCTATGGCTATCTCTATCAAAAGGCCGTTCGCCTTGTTCCCGGCAAGCCGCAGATGGTGATCGAACATCGCCTGACGAACATTGGCAGGCGACCGATCGCGACCAGCGTTTACGGCCACAACTTCCTGGTTCTGGATAATCGGGGGATCGGGCCCGATTTCACTATTACCGTGCCCTTCGAGATTCATCCGGCCAAACCGGTGAATGAGGCACTCGGGGCGGTCAATGGAAAGACTATTTCTTACCGCAAGAAACTAGAGGGGCACGACCAATTTGGAGTCAATATCGAAGGATTCGGGAAGACTTCCAAAGACTACGAGATCACAATCGAAAACCGGCACGTCGGCGCGGGCATGAGGATAACCGGCGATCAGCCTCTTGAAAGCGAAGAGCTGTGGTCCATTCGATCCATTCTCGCCATGGAGCCCTTTATTCATATGTCGATCGAGGCGGGAAAGGAGTTTACCTGGAAATACACTTACGATTACTACGCGCTCGGAAAGTGAGTTGTGCGAGTCGGTTACGGCCAGGAAAATAGCTTGGCCGTCTAGCCCTGGATCTCTCACCAGAATTGAGGCCCCGAGCGGCAGCGTTCTATTCGGTCACGGTAGTTAGCACCACAAAACAACGGGCGGCCCATCCTTGAACCCGTTTGTTGGGTTCAAGGGTGGGATACGCAACTGTGTGCATTGAGATTCGCGGTATCCCACCCTTCGCGAACAGCACGAAGGACCCCGGATTTCCTACTGCGCGGCCATGGTCGCGTGTGCAGCCTTCTATAAGGAAAGCCGCATGAAGTTGGTTGACCCCACCAAGCCTTACAGGAAATCCGGCGGATGGGGCACCCGCAGATTTGTTGCACTTCCCGCTGACGAGAGCCCTCTTTTCCATTGCACTGCGTCGTGGTGAGAACGGACCAGTATCCTGAGTTAGGCGCTGACCAGGATTCATCAGTTGTCCTTTTATGCTGAAGGGGCGGGGCTTTCAGCCCCGCCGGGAGACCCGGCCCTGGGGACGTTAGCCGCTGAGGGATGGTTTCTCTCTGTCCGGCCGCATGCTTTCCCTCAGAGGCTAAAGCCTCAATGTTTGGGTCCATCGACGGACGGGCTAAAGCCCGTCCCCTGGAGTTTCTACAT
>PLZN01000574.1 GCA_003152195.1 Acidobacteriaceae bacterium | reverse complement strand
AGCCGCGGCAAATCGCCAATAGCCTCGCCCACGGTTACAGCCGGCAGGAGGAGGCGGTTATCCGACTCGGTGAGCTGGAAGGTAAGCACACCACCACCACCCCGGAAATTCGGACGTCCGGCCGCGTAGTGAGTGGGCTCGGGCGGAGGGATTTCACCGAACTTTGAACCGAGCAGGATCAGACGCCAGCGTTCCTGCGGTACGCCGTAATGTGCCGCAAACAGAATCTTCACCCTGACGTGATAATCAAGCCGCACAAATTCGCTCAGGATCCGGTCGAGAACCTTTCCGTCACCTAGGGAGAGCAGCCCAGGCACATTCTCAAAAAGAAAGGTCTTGGGCTCGAACTCTTCGAGGAAGCGGACATAGTCCTTGAAAAGCTTGTTTCTGGGGTCAGTCAGAAAGCGATCCGGCGCATTGATGGAGAATCCCTGGCAGGGAGGCCCGCCCACAAGCACGTCAAGCTCACCTTTAGGGATTTTCAGTTCCGTGCGGATTTCCGCCGGTTTCACATGCTCAATGTTACGGCAGTCCGCCCAGGTCTCGGGGTGATTGAACGCAAAGGTTTTGATGGCTTCCGGCATGCAGTCATTTGCGTAAAGGCATTCATAGCGGGCTTCCCGGAAGCCCTCCGTGATGCCGCCTGCACCGCTAAAGAGATCGATCGTGGTCAGGAGCGGCATGTCCTCAGCGGCGGAGCGTGAATTCCTGCAATCTGAGAAGACCAATTGGGGTCCGGGTTTGGTTTTCCTCATTGCTTGCCTCGCCGTTCCTGCTCAAAAAGGGGCCACTTGCCGGAGACGTACTGCTCCGCGGCATCGCGCACAATCCAGGCCAGCGACACCTTTTTCTGGTGGGCTATTTGCTCCAATGTCTGGTAAAGCTCGCGCGGAAAGCTGATGGACGCCCGCACAGACGCATCGTCTGTATTCGGCTTTCCTTTCGACACGCGCATCCCAGGTACACCGCCGATTCGTGGTATTACACCATAATTCACCATAGCGGTGAAGTCTTCAGTTGGCAACAACAACGCAGACGAGGACTCTACGATCAAACACCGGTCAGCTTGCAGACGCATTCCCAAGGGTAACGGTCAGAATTCCTTCTCCCGTTGTGGAGAATCAGCCCTCTGTGGAGAACAGGTTCCAATTCGGTTCGAGTCCCGAAATGAACCAAGGCGCACATGTCCTCCAAAATAGCGATATGGATGAAATACCCATATCACGCCGATTTACTCAATCAATCTCAAATCGGACATTCATGGATAAAATAGACTGGTGATGCTCCGTTCCGAGCATCGGTGAAGCAGACTGGGAATAGGCACTCCTTGCAAGCATCGCGCAGACAAGCGGCAATACATGGCCACACCCAGGATTAGGAGCGCTTTTCGAGAACATCTCTTAAGTCACGCCTTCCGTGCAGAACGGCGACCACCTGCAACGGGACGGTTTCGGGACGGTAGACGANNATGGCATCGAGGTCTTCCGTCGCCTGCGGCGTGAACTGAAAAGATGCCTTCATCCCTCCGACTTCAGCCGCTCGGCGCGCCGTTGCCGCAATATCTCTACGACCGCATCTCCTTCGATCAAGTCACCGCGCTCGGCTTGAGCAAAGCCCACTGCGATGTGGGCGGCCACTTGCTCGCGTTGCCCAAGCATCCAGTCTTCCAGATCGAGTTGCTCGCGGATGATCTCAAAAGCCTGATCCAGAACTTCGCTGGCGTTCTGATAGGCGCCGGACCGGACGGCCAGGTCGATCACGCGCTGCTGTTCGGGTTTGAGATTGATGGTCATGGGTGTCCGCTGTTTAAAAGGTAATTTCCTTCCCTGCTGTCCGTGCCAACCCTAAACCGCAGTGGCGCGCGGCGTGGTGAAAGGCTTGCAAATCCTGTGAGCAATTTGCCGTTTACCTCATCCCAGGCGCTCTTTATCTCTTCGCCAGGTGGCAGTTCAGGAATGGTTTTGTCCGGGTTGGAAAGGAAGAGGACATCGAATTCCGGATGGAGGCGCTCGCCGAAACCCAGCAGCGGTAGCATGCGATCGTGAACGGCCGTCAGGTGTCCCCAGAGATAGATCAGGCGGTTCTTCCCAGGCGCTACTTCCTTCATGAGTTGTTCTTCGGTGAGAGCGGAAAATAGGCGATCCGCTCTCTCGACGGTGGACTTCCATGAATTCAGTGCTACCGCCACCAGCAATTGCTCAGGCATCAATGTGTTCCTCTCGTTTCCTCTTGTGTGGCAGCTGTTGCACTGCGCCGAATGCTATGTCTTGAACATAGCCATGATATCCCGAGAGCTGACGGCATCCTCTGCGAAGGTAAAGGTGCCGTGCTCTCGCATTTCTCGCCCAGCGCGAAGAAAGGCGCCAAGGGCGGCGCGAGCGAGAGCACTGCCGACGCTGACGCGCTTGACTCCAATCGCCGAAAGGGCGGCCAGGCTCAGCTGGACGCCTTGCAATCCCATGAGGACGTTCACCGGGCGATCGACAGAGCTGACCACCGCGGCGATGTCGTCCTCGCTGGTGAGGCATGGCGCATAGAGAACATCGGCGCCCGCTTCCTGATAGGCCTGCAGACGCTTGATCGTGTCTCTGAGGTCAGGCCGGCCGACCAGGTAGTTTTCGGCTCGTGCGGTTAGCGTGAATGGAAAGCCCAGGGCACGCGCTGTCTCTGCCGCTGCGCGGACTCGGTCAGCCGCAAACGCTTCTTCATAGAGGGGACGGTCCGGATGCCCGGTCGCATCCTCGATTGAACCGCCAACGAGTCCCGCGGCTGCCGCAAGACGGATGGTTTCGGCGACGATTTCAGGAGCGTCTGCAAAGCCATTCTCAAGATCGGCGCTGACGGGCAGGCCGGTGGCTAATGCCACCGCGGAGACGTGCGCCATCATCTTGTCACGGCCAATCGTTTGGTCCGGCCGGCCCATAGAGAATGCATAACCGGCGCTGGTGGTAGCCAGCGCCTCAAAGCCGAGGTGTGCCAGCAGCCGCGCAGTGCCAATGTCCCACGGGTTGGGAATGATGAATGCACGGTCGCGCTCATGGAGCGCACGAAAGGTCCGGCCTTTTTCAGTCTGTGTCGTCATGGGCGATCACGCATGTCGTGCGAGTGTTGAGGGAAGGCCAAACGTCCCATCCACCACTTCCGCGAAGTCTCTCTCTTCACGGAGGACGAGTCGCTTGTTCTGCGCCATAGTGAAACTATCACGCGCTTCAGGATCTGACTTCAAGCGTGCCCGGTAGGTCTCATACGAGGCGAGACTATCGAACGCAATCAGACCCCATGCAACATCATTCGTCCCTTCAAAGGGCAGAAAATATCCAACAAGATGGCCGCCGCATCGAGGAATGATTATGGTCAAGATGGCTCGGCGGCGGTTCATCTGCTGGTTGGGGCTCGGTTGCCTGCATGATTGGCATTATGCTGGTTCCTTGACATGGACGATTCGTTTAGGATCAAAGTATGCATGTTGAAGACCACAAAGTTTCCGTATCCCACGTTTCTGCCTCTCCACAGGCCGAACCGGCCGGCGATGCCGGATAGGAAACCGATTCCCAGGGCGGTCCGGGCATACAGGATTGCCATCTTCTCCCAGTTGAACGGATGAGCGCTGGTTGTAGAGCCGCGATGAGCCGATGCACTCTGACGGTTGTTGTTCATGGTTGACTATCTCCTTCAGATTTGTTCTTTGGCACTGCGACAGAGAGAGGAACGGAATGATCGCAGATAAAGTACGCAAGGAAGGTTGCCGGTTTTTCCCGGCTAGCGTTCTCGGAAACGAGATGGATGCCATTCGGCGCTTCGTAGAAGCTATCTCCAGTCTTGTAAACGGACTCGGCTCCATCTTTAACCCGCATCCGAACTGCGCCCTCGATCACATATCCAACCACGGGACAGGGGTGGCTATGGGGTGCTGACGACCCGCCCGGTGGATAGGTTACTTCGACCGTCGTCACCTGCAGCCGGGTTCCATCTAGCGGGGGTAAGGCGTGTGAAAATGCGACGTGAGAGCGGGGGCCTAAACGAGCCGGCTGGGAAGGATGAGGGGAGTCCGCGGCCAGGCTCGCGCCACCGGCGGTCCACAGCGAAGAGAGCAACAGGTTGAGGATCAAGGATCGTTTCCACATGCACCCCAGCCTAGCGATAAGTGGTACTGTCGGACAGGCCCACTTATCCTTGTTCCTACTGGACCACTTTCTATGGCCAAGCGCACCGCTTCATTCAACCTGCTGCTGCCGGCACGTGGAACAAAAACGCCCGCATGCCGTTGGCTTTACACAGCATTGCGGGCCGACGTTCTGGCCGGTCGTTTGCGGCCGGGATCAAGGTTGCCTGCCACGCGGGATTTGGCCAGGCAATATGGGCTCTCACGGGGAACGGTGGTCAACGCATTCGAAGGGTTGAAGTCCGAAGGCTACCTGCATTGGAAGCAGGGGATCGGGCACCTATGTAAGCAGCGTGCTACCGGAACATCTGCTGCAGGTTGCACAAAAGCCGACCCAGGAACTCTCAGTGAAGAAACAGCAGTCACGCAAGCTTTCCGGCTATGCGGAGCGGGTTCAGCTGTTCTCAAATCTAGAGAGCGGTCCTACCCGGGCTTTTCGGGCCAACCTGCCTGCGCTCGATCTGTTCCCCAGCAAAATCTGGACGCAGATCGCGGCCCGTCGTCTGCAGCGCCTCTCCATACCTCAACTGCTTGGCTGCGACACGATGGGCTATTTCCCGCTACGAACTGCCGTCGCCGACTACTTGAATACTTCGCGCGGAACTGAGTGTAAGCCCGAGCAGGTGATGATCGTTTCCGGAATGCAGGAGGCGCTCGATCTGGCAGGGCGGCTGATTTTGAATCCTGGCGATCAGGTTCGAGGACGATTACGACAGCGAATTTCGTTACACGGGGCGGCCTGTACCCGCGTTGCAAGGATTGGATCGACAGGGAGTGGTGCTCTTCGCCGGAAGTTTTAGCAAAGTACTCTTCCCCTCGTTACGTCTCGGCTACTTAGTGCTTCCGCCCGATCTTGTCGAGTGCTTCGCAGCCACGAAATCTGTCGTCAACCGGCATGCTCCTCCCTTTGAACAGACTGTGCTCTGCGATTTTATCGTCGAGGGCCACTTTGGACGGCACCTTCGACGCATGCGCGAGGTGTATGCCGAACGGCTGTCGATACTGATGCAGAGCGCGCGACAGCGACTTGCGGGATTGCTGGAGCTTTCCAGCGTCGAAGCTGGACTGCAGACGGTGGGCTGGCTGCACGAGGGAATCGATAGTGAGGCGGCGAGGCGGGCTGCGGAGGCTCGCAAGGTAGAAGTAACGCCACTCAGTGCTTACAGCCGCCGTCCGATGCAGCGGCAAGGATTGCAGATGGGGTTCGCCGCAGTGAACGCAAAAGAAATCAAACGGGGCGTTCACCAACTTGCCATTGCGCTGGAAGAACTTGCCGGCGCGCATCCATGATCGACCCTATCATCGGCGGTCCGCGTCTATTCATATACTCGGTGACGTAGAATCGGCAAAACGTTGTGCCGCTAACACCAGTTACAAGCCTTACGGATTGTAACGAGGGTGTCGATGATGCGCTCGGTAGACGTAATGCCCAATCAACCAACCCGCGGCACTTCCCACCAGAACGTCTGTTGGGAAATGCTCCTGCCCCATGACTCTTGTCAAACTGATGCCGGTTGCCAACGAGTAGACCCCTAGCTGAGTCCATCGTGAGGGATACTCGCTTGCAATGACTGCCGCGGAAGACCAATCGAGGACAGCGTGGCTCGAAGGAAAAGATGAGTCGATACCGGATCTACCCTGAAAGAAGAGTCCGCGCGCATTGTCTTGGCTGGGCCGCTCTCTCCAGAAAATGAGTTTCATCCCTTGCTCGACGACGACTCCGTCAGCGATTGCTTCGCCGCCCAGCAGACCTGCTTCGCGCGCATGTTCGTCATGCTTCGCCAGTCCTATGCCGTATAAGGCGCCCGGAGCGATCAAGATGCCCCCCACCATGACGTTGGACGCATCGACATTTGCCTGATTGAAATCTGCATCGTGCGACACCACGGAGTTCATGGTGTGATGGTCAGTGGCAATGGCGGCTCCCGTCGCAGCTGCAAGCGGAACGAGCCATCGCAGATCGCGTGCCCGCAGTTTAAGTGGGCTCGTCCAAATGGCTTGTTGGTCTTGCAAGACCCGGCGCGGAAGATCGCGAAGAGTGATCGCCCTATCCGAGCTTTTAGGCAAAGGCGCATTGGGTAGCGATGTGGAGTCCGCAGGGGCCGGCGTATTTTGCCCTATCGCATGACCGCCGATGGCCGCTTCCACAACAAGAAGGACGACGATCGAGAAACAGCATCGCCTCAGAGGTGCGGAATGGCAGAAAATCTGTTTGTCTTTCATAGGGAAACCTCGTTTTGTAGATGGAGATTGCAAAGCCCTTTTGTGGAGACACTAGGGAGCCGGAAAGATCAGAATTCGTAATCCAGTGAGAATTGAAGTCGACGAGGCGTGGTTGCCCCAATAGGTGAACCACATCCCCCCGCCGGCTGACTCTCCGAGCCGAATGTGGTGTTGAGGAGGGAGACGTTTCTGTGATTGAGCAAATTGAAGGACTCAACGACGACATCCAGGTGGCCGGCGCCGATAGGGATCATCTTGAGAACACGCAGGTCAACGTTGATATTGGATGCAGTAGCCAGGGAGTTTTGCCCGAATTCTTGCGGTCTGGCCACAAATGGGTCGAGAGTAGATAACGGTCGTAGAAGATGCCGAACCCGGACCGAAGGACGAGTGAGGGCAGCGGCGTCCACGCCACGCCTACGCGTGGGCTGAAGTTGAGTGGATGTTGGGGCAGGATCGAAGGGAGATGGTTGTCTTCATAGCGGAGGCCATAGTCCACCGCGAGACTGCGTGCAGACGTCCAGTGGTCCTGCAGGTAGGCATTGACTCGGTACTCCGCAAAGTTGGTGTCGGGATTGTTGAAGAAAGACCGGATGTAGAAATCGGCGCTTCCAGTGGTGAGCGCCGCCAAGGACGGAAACACGAAAAGGCCGTGGCTACCGTCGAGAACCTGAGAGCGCAGAGCGACTCGATCAACTCCAGCTCCGGCCTGAAAGAGGTGGTGCTTCCGTTGCAGGAGTGCGCCTTCTGCGAACTCCAGATGGGTCTCAAATCGGCGATTATTCCCAGCGTAGGGAGTGCCGAAGAGCGCTACGCCCGGAATGAGAACGCCCGGACCGGAGAGTGAAACGGTTTGCTCGACCGTCCGGCGTTGCGAGAGTTCAAAGCTGAACTTATTGAGCAGTCTGGTTGAGACGGTCGAAGTGAGCGTTCCATTGACGCTGTTGTCTGAGGTGAAAGAGGAACCGCGAGCCGCGCGATCCGCTAATTCGCCGGTGTTGAAGGCATCTGCGACGTTGCGGGTATTCGTAAAGGCGTAGCGAAGCATGGCTGACTGGCGTGCGGACAAGACACGATCGATCCGGCCCGAAAGTTCAGTCTCCTGATCGGTTGCCGGGAAGAATCCTGTCTGGAGAGTGAGACCCTTCAGGGAGTCTGACTGCCGGATTGCTGCGTTGATTTGCGAGACGGCCGCAGGTTTAAGGTCGTTGGTATCTTCGCCCCGAGCCAGTTCCTGCTCGGCAGCAAGATAGTAAAAAGTTTTGTCATGCTGAATCGCCCCTCCCAGTGCAACGCCGGCGCGGAGGCGGCTCTGGTCGGGCTTGTAGGGATTCAAACCGAGGGGCAGAGTTCCATTGAGGATTCCGTTTTGGCCGAAGAGGAACGCATCGCTGTGAGGATGGTTGAGACCGGCTCGGGTCTGAACGTCGATGGAGCCGCCGGCAGCCCCGCCAGACGCGGCGGAAAACCCGTGATTGATGATCTGAAAATCGTTGATTGCTTCCGGAGAGAGCTGGGTCCGGCTGCTGCCGCCGAACTCGTCATCATCGCCGACACCGTCAAGGTTGACAGCATTGCTGCCAGGGCGAAGGCCTCCAAAGCCGAAACCGTCTCCGGATTGCGTAAGAGTCTGTTGCGAGAGCACGGGATTCGCTGGAGTTGCTTGCGGCGAGAGGGCGACGAAAGTCAGGTAGTTGCGGTTGGGAATGGGCAGCTCTTGGACGCGATCACGATCAATATTGATTACCGACGAGGTTTGGGTCGTATCGAAGGCGGATTGGCCGGCAGTCACATTCACCGTCTCCGCCGACCCCGCCACTGCAAGGGTGAGCGTCAGTTGTGTCGTACGCCCTATCGCAACTGACACCGAAGACCGCGTCGATGTCTTGAAGCCCGAGGCGGAAGCCGCAAGCGCATTGGTGCCGCTGGGAAGATCCAGCATCGTGAAGGTTCCATCCGGAGGCGTGGATACCACGCGTTGCAAGCCGTCCGGTCCCGAGAGAGTGGCCACAGCTTGAGCCAGCGGACTTCCATCGGCCGCTGCCGTCACTCCGGCAATTGCACCGCTGCGGACGATTTGAGCGCGTGCGGGGACCGCGACGATACCAATGAAGCAAAGAAGCGCGCAAAGGCTCTGGAATCTGATGCAGGACATACGAATTCTCCGCGTGCGAAAAGAGGGGCCGCCCTGNNGAGGATCAGATTCGAAGTGGGGGCGGGGACTGCGGAGGAACGAAAACACTTGCGAACACAGGGCTCGGCCGCAGTCGCAAACCACGGCTCAGACGAGGTCTAAGGACAGAGACGAGAGCGATACGAGCGGCTGAAGAGGCGGTCAGTTTGCTGACAAGCAGTACCAGACACAAAACAAGAATCAGGCCAAACACCGCCATTTCAGTGTCGTTACTCGGCCCGGGCGGGTCCCAATGGTCAAAGAACTCGATCAGTGGCGCAAGAAACGTCGCCAGCAAAAGTATCAGAGTCCCGAACTGAAAGAGCCGCCGCACGATACAAGTGTACATTTTCCATGACACGCTGGGTTGCCGGAGAATTATGAGGACCGTTGATATTCTGACCGAGTGAGCAAAGCAATTCAGAAGACCAACCTGCCATTGCGCCTGAAGAACTTGCCCGCGAGCATCCATGATCTGTCATTCGCAGTCCGGTTTCCATGCTGGTTGACGTACAATCGTGCCAGATAAATTGCGCGAGCCCATGCGCTGCGCCGCGAACTTGAACGCTACACGAAGGAATCTTTCCTCATGCAACCTAGTCAGGTGACTGATGCTTTTCTTAAGGCCTCCGTGAAGCAAATGGAGGTCGCCGAGCGCAATATCAATCGTTGTCTCGATAAGCTGTCTGACGAACAGATCTGCCATCGCCGGGCTGATTACGAAAATACGATTGCCAATCTTCTACTCCATCTTGAGGGCAATGTGCGTCAGTGGTTCCTGCACGGCATCGACGGTCAGCCGGATGTGCGCACTCGAGACTCCGAGTTCGCGCTCTCACCCGCTGTGCAACCGGGCGAGATTCGTAAGCGTTTCGCCGCCACCCTCGCAGAAGGCCGAAGCGTCATCGGGTCGCTTCCGCCGGAGCGTCTACTCGAAACGGTCAACCCTCAGCCAACCGGAAATTGGGGGCCGATGACCATCCTCGCAGCAATTTATCGAATTGTCAGCCACCTGGAAATGCACACCGGGCAGATCATCCTGCTTACCAAGCAGCTCAAAGACTGCGATCTGGATCTGTCCATTCCGCGGAGACGATAGCGAATCATTTTGCTTGGAGCACCGGGAGGGAATTGAACCCTCGAATACTGNNGACCAGCGCGTTAGCCACTTCGCCACCGGTGCTCAGATCCAGGGGCAGTCTCGTTTCGCGAGACTGCCCTCAGAAGATCAGCTACTTGGCCTGGGCGGCAAGATCTTTTCTTGCCAGGTACCAGGTTTCTACCTGCAGCCCCGCTCCTCCGCCGTTGGTTCGCTTGCGCGCGTCTTCGACCGTGGCCGGCGCCGGAACAATGACCGGCTCACCCACCTTCCAGTTAGCAGGTACCGAGACGCCATTGCCGTCAATGATCTGCAGTGCCTCGAAGATGCGGATCAACTCGTCCACATTGCGCCCTAATTGCATCGGGTAGTACACAATGGCGCGGATATTCTGCTTCGGATCAATGGCGAAAACGGCACGAACTGTGGCCGTATCGGAGACCGCCTCATGCACCAGACCGTAGGCCTGCGATACTTTCTGGTCAAGGTCGGCAATCACGGGGAACTTCACCTCCACGCCCGCGTTGCGCTCGATATCACGCACCCAGGCGATATGCGAGTAGATGCTGTCAATCGAAACACCGATCAGCTGCACATTCAATCGTTCGAAATCGTCGGAGCGGCGCGCGAATTCAATGAACTCCGTCGTGCACACCGGCGTGAAATCGGAGGGGTGGGAGAAGAGCAATACATATTTGCCCTTGGATGTGTAATCGCTCAACTGGATGACGCCATGCGTGCTCTTCGCTTTGAAGTCGGGCGCCTGCTCAAGGATGCGTGGGATGCGTCCCTCAATCGTAGTGGTCATGATTTCTTCCTCGTCAAAAATCGGTTGGCAGTTGGCCTTCGATGCGCTGCTTTCCAGGCTTGCTTTCAGAACGAGGAAACCCGCGCCAGAGGTCAGCTGCGGGTGAAAGAGTATTTCAGGATTCGAAGCTTGCGATTCGATCTAGCAACACACCCGCAGCGTGCAGCAACAACAGCAGAAGCGCGGGCGGTGAGAGGTGATTGCCATTTCGTGCGTGATTTAAGCATAAAACCCGCGGCAGGAGGTGTCAAACGCTCCGATGCGGCCGGCGGCAAGGACCAGCAAGCACACGAGTCCAGCAGACGCATGGGGAGTGGAGGCCGGCTGTGCCGCGACGCTGCAAGCAGGGATTCCAAAACGGGAGCCTCGCGAGAGTGTTTGCCGCGAATTTATTTTGCAGCAGCACTGATCCTGTAGCAAAAGAGCCGCTTTTCCTTGAACGATTCACACCCTTTCAACAGGGCTGAACACGCGTATACGCAACACTGGCAACACGACACCGGCTTGCGGTGGAACTTGCGCAAAAAAGTGAGCAGCACTTCGCTTGATCTTCCCCGTTTACACATCGCTCTCATCTCCGTACTCTGGGCAAGCGTTGCCGTTGAGAGGCAATGCGACTCCGGGGCCATTAGCTGAAAACTGAATTCAGACGGACGCGCTTGGATGCGCGCTGCTGCTGAACGCGTGCAGGATCTGTTCCGCTCGAGCCGCAGCCATCCATAACGCTTTTTAATCCGTCCTCCCCCAACCCCAGCGGACACGCGCAGCCATTGTGCTGCCGTCTGTCACAGCTCCTTTGAAAGGAGAAGCTAAAAAAACCATGAGGCCGAAGAAGACGATTTTGTGTGTCGACGACAATGAACAAACTCTTTCCGTTCGCAAATTCATGTTGGAAACCCGAGGCTATCGCGTGCTTGCCGCGCTCGGCAGTGAGCAAGCGTTGGAGTTGTTTCGCGACGGAGGCATCGACCTGGTTTTGAGCGACCTGATCATGCCCTATATGGACGGGAACGAACTTGTCCGGCGGATGAAGGAGTTGGCCCCGGAAGTGCCGACGATCCTTATCAGCGGGAGCGTGAAGGCTTTTGACCGCGCTAATCGTGCCGACGCCTTTCTGCCCAAGGGCGCCTGTTCGCCGGGTGAAATGCTGGAGCGCATTCGTGTCATGGTGGCCCGGAAGCGCGGCCCCAAGAAGGGGAACGCCCTGCGACCCCTGGTTGTGGAGCACCAGGCGGAGACCAGCGATCCGGTTGTGGTCAGCGTTTAGAGCAATTTCACTTCTGGTGTATATGAAGTAACCAATCCCGTCGCGGCTTTTCCTCAAGAAAAGCCGCACCTCGCTACACTTGCCAGTACACAGTAGAAGTGAAAATGCAGCTAATAGCAGCTCTCAAACAAGACTCCTGATCAGGGACAGGGCGCTGCCAGTTACAATCATGGACGTGCAGCCCATCATCGTGGCCAAGAACGTGAGCAAGGTTTACCGGGCGGGTAAAGTAGATGTGCCTGCCCTTACCAATGTCTCGTTTATCGTTCAGCCGGGCGAGTTCGTCAGCATCGTTGGGCCATCGGGCAGCGGCAAATCCACGCTCTTTTATATTCTTGGTGGGCTGACGCGCGCGACTTCCGGGAGCGTTTTGATCGACGGAATAGACTTTGCCAAGCTGAGCGACTCCCGGCGCACCGTGTTGCGCAAGACCAAGATTGGCTTCGTGTTTCAGAAGTTCAATCTGCTGCCCACGCTCACGGCGCGAGGCAACATCGAAATCGCGCGGGAGATCGCCGGCAGCTGCGGCGCGCAGGACGAAGAGCGCGTGACGTATCTCACCGAGATGCTCGGCATTGCCGGCCGGCTCGATCATCGTCCGGCGGAGCTTTCGGGCGGGGAACAGCAACGCGTTGCCATCGCCCGCGCGCTCATTACGCGCCCCGCCATCATTCTTGCCGATGAGCCGACGGGCAATCTCGACACCGCAAATTCCAAGGCGGTGCTGGACATGCTGCGGCGCTCCAACCAGGATTTCCACCAGACCGTGCTCATGATCACCCATAATCCTGAGGCGGCTGCGATTGGAGACCGCATCCTGCACATGCGCGACGGCCACTTGGTGGGGGAAGAGCGGATCGCTGGCTTTGCCGCGCAGCCGGCAGCCCAGGTGGAGAATGCCGGTCTGTGAGCTCCTTTTTGGGGGTTCCGAGGGGCGGAAGCCCGGCCCGCGTTGACCGGCGACTAGCCGCCCGATATACTGCCTCAGGACGTATGCGGGAGTAGCTCAGTGGTAGAGCATCGCCTTGCCAAGGCGAGGGTCGCG
>PLZN01000561.1 GCA_003152195.1 Acidobacteriaceae bacterium | reverse complement strand
CGCGATCCAGGTGCCAGTCATCGTGCATGGCGTAACCGTCCCACCGGCGGACACCGCATCCAGCCGCGACAGCGCTATCGGTGACGCGCTTGTCGACGCGGTAACCAAGTCGCTCCAGCATCCGCCCGACAGCGACCGCTGTGATGCCCAGTCGCTGCCCTATGTCGCCCAGTCGTGTCGTCCAGCCTGGGTTGGGCTTGTCACCGGGTAGCGTCTCATCCCATCGCCTTTTGGTGGTCCGGCCTTCCCTCGTCTGAGCGGCGGCCAGGACTCGTGCGCGTTTGTACAGCCCATATGTGTATGCGCCTGTGTTTTTGCAACGCCGGGCGTTGGTCGAGTCTGGGATCTGGAGAAGGGAATGGATCATAGAGTCGGTCCACCCTAACTCGGTCCGGATTTCCTCCCTGGTCATCATGGTCATTTTCGCGTGCAGATAA
Organism: Acidobacteriaceae bacterium; assembly: GCA_003152195.1. Classification (GTDB taxonomy): domain Bacteria; phylum Acidobacteriota; class Terriglobia; order Terriglobales; family Acidobacteriaceae; genus PALSA-350. The sequence continues at coordinate 3,063 of PLZN01000561.1, read as the reverse complement.
CTATCTCCCCTGAATCTGGAGTTTCGATCCACTTGGCTTTTGAAATCACGAAGAGCAGTACTTCCTGGTTCCACCGCTCCGCCTGGGACGAGCCAGCCTGCACCCTTACTCGCATCGCGGATCAGCGATCCCCGCATTATCACCCGGATGAATTGCGCGGGCTATCGGTCCAAGAGTTCGCCGCCATCCGGACCTTGCCGCCGGGGTTCGTGTTAGCCGGATCATCCGGAGGCAGAAGTACAAGCAACTCGGGAACGCGATGCCGGTGAAGTTCGCGACGGCGGTGGCGGAGCATTTGAAACAGCATATGGTCACCAACACGGCGACGGCGGTGAGCAGCTCGATTTTGGCCTATGTCATTGCCTTTCACGATTGAGCCAGCGGGGGTAGCCGATGTCGGACTGGGACCTGGACGAGCAAGATGATGCGGCAGAGTGGTTCTTCTGGTGCGGCTGCAACCTGGCCGCAGCCAGCAACGTCAGATGCCGGGCGGTTGGTCGCCGCTCAGCACCCAGGCGATTTCTTGAACCAAAGCGATGGCATCCTCACAGTCCTGCGCTCTGTCGTGTCTGCCGATTCGGTCGAACTTGTCTCGGGCTCTACTGAACATGCTTATAACCTTCGTAAATTCTTCCTCGGTCATCCCAAGGTCCATGAGCATCCTCCTTCCCCCTAAACAGTTTTGCTCCCATATCCATCGCCACGCAACTTCTTCACACACCGCTCTCGTACAAACCGGTGGCGTAGAGGATTTTGGCGATTACCATGTACACGACGATGGCAACAGGAACCAGCCAAAAAAGACGAAGGGCGCTGTCGTGGTGAAGTTTCACAAAGACAATGCAGCCTAGCTGAACCACCCATATAAAACCTACAGGGCCAGAAGCCCCCACCCTCCCCGTGGAGTCCGCCTCACCGCCCAGTAGAGGATGCATCCAATACAAACCACGGCATAGACGATCAAAATCATGCGAGTCAGGGTATCACCGTCGGTCAGCTTCTGCTCTTCGTGATCTCGTCAGCCAGCTTCCCCAAAGATTAGGACGAGGTCGCTGCCCAGATCGTTCGCCAACCCTGGACGACCGCCTTGGTCGGCACCACCTTGCCGTTGATCATCCTGAGCAACTCCATCGGATCGATGCCCAGCTTCGCCCCGAGTTTGTGGACGTTGGTTTCCCGGGTGACGCAGAGAGCCCCGATGTGCTTCGAGAATTCGCAGACCGTTGGGTTGGGCAGTCGGGCTAGATGTGTTTCCAGGAGCGCCGGGTCAGGATCTTCTTCACGTTTGATGTCGAGATACCGAAGCGCTCGGCCAACGCGGTCTGGGTGACGTTGCCCTTTGCGTATAGCTTGCGCATCAGGAGCACTTGCTTGGAGGTGGCGCGAGCCAGGTAAGAATCCTCACCAGAGGCCCGACGGCGTGGTACTGATGCCATGATCTCGGCGCGGGTCCTTGTGTACAGGTGCCGGACGCAGAGCTTGTTCGAGCAGCGGGTCGAAATAGTGAGTGCGCCGGGGTCTCGCCTGCCCTTCTCTCGCCAAGCGTAGCGCGAGATCATGTATGTTTTACCGCCAGCCTTGAAGCGGCCATAACCTTGATCTGTGACCGATCCAAGCCAGAGCCAGCACTTCGATTTGATGCCGGTTGCAGGATCGGGCAAGAGGCCGTTCTTGTCCACGAGGGACCAGAAGTATTCCCTGATGTCGGCCTCAGTGGGGTTGTGCTTCACGGCAACATTATGGCAGCAAAGGTTTAAGAGATTAAACGTTGTGTGCGGAACACCTTGGCCGCCCGTGCCTCCCGGCGGCTTGCTGGGGTTCATTNNTTTTCGACATCCAACGAGTATCGCCAACCAGGTTGGTCTCACCAACACTCCCGGCCCGGGGCGCTGCTGACCATCTACCTTCCTGGTCGGTCTGCACGGAGTTCCAGTCTGAGACCCGCCGGGCAATTGTGAGTAGTGGTTTTCGGGATCAGGTCCTTTTCACTGCGGATCGGGCCGTCACAGAGAAGACACCAACCAACATTTTCTTCGGCACAGCTTGCCCAGTTGTCGAGCATTTCGTCAATGTTCGGCGGGAACTGGATGGGCACCATCTTGTTCTTCATTAGGCAACCTCGGTATCAGGGGACGGAATGAATCCTGACGGCGGTGCCGTTCACAGCATCGGTGTCGATCGGTAGTCGGGCGGCACACACCGGGGTTGATTCGCAACGAGGTGTCAAGCCAGCGCTGAGTACAGCGTCTGCCGCGATACCTTGAACTCCATCGCCAACTCGGTCTTCCGCTCTCCGGCCTTGGCCCGCCTGCGAATCTCCTTCACCTGGTCTGCCGTCAGCGACGGTTTCCGACCTTTGTAGACACCGGCCTTTTTTGCCAGGGCAATGCCTTCCCGCTGCCGTTCCCGAATCATTGATCGCTCGAATTCGGCCACGGCTCCCAGCAGGGAGAGCAGGAGGTTCGACATGGGTGAATCCTCGCCGGTGAAGGTGAGGTTTTCTTTCACGAAGCGTACGTGCACGCCCTTCCTGGTCAGGTCGAGGACCATCCTGCGCAGATCATCCAGGTTCCTGGCCAGCCGGTCCATGGAGTGCACGATCAACTCATCGCCCTCCCGGATGTATTCCAAGCAGGCTTGCAACTGTGGTCGCTTGGTATCCTTGCCGCTGGCCCGATCGGTGAACACCTTGTCCAGGTTCTGCCCATCAAGCTGACGGACCGAGTTCTGGTCGAGGCTGCTCACGCGGATGTAGCCGACTTTCTTGTCGTGCTTTCTTGCTGGCGTCACTCCTGGTTGCCTCCACGTGTCTAAGTAGAGTCTAGGCTGTAGCGGCAGAATGTCAAGGAACGCAGATAATGACCCTATTTGGACAGATAAAGTGTCAAGCTGGCCTGTCCAGGTGGCGTATACCCTATTTAGATGGTTACTCTTGCAGACCAGAAGGGACGCCTTCCATATCGTGACCAAGCGGATAATGGGGCCCTGGTGCAAATAGGGGAGTTCGGTCGGGTACATTGGTCTTTCGGAGAGTTGACGGCCAGGAGTGAGCAAGTTGAGCAG
>PLZN01000564.1 GCA_003152195.1 Acidobacteriaceae bacterium | reverse complement strand
GTAAGGCGCGCAGTTCCCTAGTTCGGAGCGCTTGGGCGTGTTATCAGGAGGCGCGCAGCGGACAACGGAGCTGATCCAACAGTCATGGAGCTTCATCCCATCCCCGCGGGAGACGGAAGCCGGTTGGGAGGCGAAACCGACGTCGTAGAGAACGGGATACAGGAAGTCGCCGGAACCGTCGCCGGTGAAGGGCCGGCCAGTGCGGTTGGAACCGTGCGCGCCCGGAGCCAGGCCCAGGACGAGCACGCGGGCCTTCTCGTCGCCGAAGGATGGCACCGGCTTGGCCCAATAAATCCAGTCACGATACGCGCGGCGTTTGCTGGTGGCGATTTCTTCGCAATACCGCCGCAAGCGGCTGCAGCGATGGCAACCGATGACCTCCTGGTTGAAGAGCACGAGCGGATTTGCATTGGCCACGGGTAAACCAGGATTGGCTACAGGCGGATTGGGATCGGCAGTAAGTGGACCAGGATGCAGCGGACCGCGATTCGGCTGGGGGTTGGCGCTCATAGGCGGATTGTAAGGCCCATCCGACAGACAGCGTAAAATCATTTTTGCGTTTTTTGCGCCGGGGCTGGCCGGAAATGGGATTGGCAACCTTCAGTTTCAAAACGGCGATCTGCGGACTCTTTGAGGATGTTCATGGGCAACAAAAACAGATGGTTCATTGGGATTCTTACCGCGTCCGTCCTGCTGGTGGCCGGCTGCCGGCGACAGCCGGCAACGCAAAGCGAACCGGCACCGCAGCCAGCTGCACCAAAAGCAATTCAGATCGGGGGCGAGGATGTGCTGAAGCTGTCGCGGCAAGCCACGAACAGCGGTAGCAAACCCGAGTTCCTCTCCGTGACCCTGCTTCCGGGGCGCGGCATGAATATGCTGCAAGTCACCGCCGCCATCCCAGGCAAAGGGGAGATACCACTGCTCCGTTCGCCTTCTGTCGAGGATGCCGCGAGCCGGCTCACCGGCACAGGCAGGGATCAGTTGGGCAGCATGTCTACCAGCCTTGGGGGCGCCTTCCTGATTCCCTACCCCAACCGCATCGTGGGCGAAGCATCGCCCGATGGCAAGTCAGTGATCACAGATTGGCGCGGCCACACCCTGGCTCTGCCGGCGAACTCGGGAACGAAACCCGGCGGACGGGCAATCGCGATTCATGGGTTGATCGCGAAAGCGAAGGTGGAGGATCTGGAGACCCACACGACTGCCGATGGACAAACGGTGACGGGCGTCATCCATGCCGGAAATTTTGGCGGCCATTGGCTCTCGGAGACTGACCTGAACCTGACCATCGCGCTCACCGGGGGCGCGGTCGAGGCCACGATCACGGCCAAAAATGTTGGCAAAGAGCCGGAGCCAATGTCGATCGGCTGGCATCCCTACTTTCAAATACCGAGCGGCCACCGCGCCCAGGCTCGACTGCATATCCCAGCCACCATGATGGCCGTAGTGAACAATTACAGTGACGTATTCCCTACCGGCCAACTCAAGCCGGTCAAGGGCACGGTGTTCGATTACACCGCGCCCGGCGGTGTACCCCTCGACGACCATTTTCTCGACGATAACTTCTCCCATCTGCAACGAACCCAGGGCGCGGCCGACGTGAGGGTGATTGATCCGGAGTCGAATTACGGATTGACAGTCTCTGCGCTATCGCCGGAGATCAGGACGGTGCAGGCGTATGCGCCGAAGGGTACTACCTTTGTCGCGATCGAGGATCAGTTCAACTACGTGGACCCATTCGGCAAGCAGTGGAAAGGCATGGATACCGGCATGGTGACCCTGCGGCCCGGCCAATCGGTCACGTGGAAGGTACGGCTGGAATTATTTACGCCGGAAAAGCTCGACCAATAGGCCATCCTTATCACTCCTTCGGGTCATAAAACCAACGAAAAGCTCCGCGGGCAATTACCCCCGTAATAGGGCTCGATACGCAAGCTCGCCTGCTTTCGCCTTTGCCCAGCGCATACTTGATGAATGCGAAGAGCGACTGCCGCCCGCTGCCCGTGCTGTGGCTGTAAAACGCTAGCCATGCCCGAAGCCTTGGAATTATGTCAAGTCTGTTGGTGGCAGGATGACGGGCAGGACGACCGCGATGCGGACGAAGTCCGCAGAACGGTCAACGGTAGCCTGAGCCTCAGCGAGGGACGCCGCAATTACGAGCACTACCAGGCTGCCGATCCGCGGTTTGTTGCGCACGTACGCACGCCCCGGGAGGAGGAGATCTGGCCGCACAGCGAAATCCAGCGTTAAACGCAATCCGCCTGCGGCGGGCGGCCGGTGGGATCGACGAGAGTAACCGGAAAAGGGTGTATCGTAGTTAATAGCTGCTTTTGCTTTCTTTGCGCTGTGGGTTTGACCCTCCCGGGAAAGGCTCATACGATGAAAGCAGGCTGTTTAGAGCCCTCCGCGTACGAATCGATTCCGCCCTTTCGGCGGCACGGAAAGCGAGCAAACCTGGAAGGCATACGTTGAGTTCAACTGAAATGATCGAAACTACACCCCAATCCGATGGAGTGTCTACCGCTATCGAAGAGCCTGCCGGGCATGACGAAGAGGGCCACGAACACTCCCACACCACGGCGACCCTGAACCCGGATTGCACGCGAGAAGTTGAAATCGAAATCCCCGCTGACGAAGTTACCCGCAATTTCCGGGCGGTCACAAAACGCTATCAGAAAATGGCGCGCATTCCAGGCTTCCGTTCGGGCAAAGTTCCAGAGTCGCTGATCCGTGGCCGCTTCGCCGAACAGATTCGACAGGATGTAATGGAGGCCGTGTTGCCAGGCCACTTCCGCACCGCCATCGAGAGGCAGCAGCTTAAGCCCATTTCTCAGCCGCAGGTTACCGGCATCGATCTCGAAGAGGGTAAGCCTTTGCGCTTCAAGGCTGCCTTCGAGGTGGTCCCGGAGTTCTCCATCGACGGCTATCAGGATGTGAAGGTGGAGAAACCGGGGACGGATCTGACAGATGCCGAGGTCGATGCCGAGCTCGCGCGCATTCGTGATTCCCGATCGACCATGGAGCCGGTGACAGAGGAGCGCGCCCTGGCCAATGGCGACTTTGCCCAGATCAGCTTTACGGGCAGCGTGCAGCCAGCGGAAGCTGATAGCGAAACCCAAACGGCGGCCCAGCAACCGATCTCGGGGCAGGATGTCATAGTCGAGGTGGGTGGCCCCAATACGCTTGACAGCTTTAATGCGGCGTTGCGCGGAGCCTCCGTGGGGCAACAGTTAAAGTTCGAGGTGAGCTATCCGAAGGACTTCGGCGAGCGGCAACTGGCCGGTAAGCGGGTGGCCTACGATCTGGAAGTCAAGGGCATCAAGAAAAAGATTGAACCGGAATTGAACGACGACTTTGCCCGGGAGCTCGGCGACTATCAGAGCCTGGGGGACTTCACGCAAAAGCTGCGCGAACACCTGGCGATCGATAAGCGGCGCCGGCTGGAAGGCGAGACCACGAACCGGCTGCTGGACGCGCTAGTCAACCGCTTCGCGTTTCCGGTTCCGGAGTCGCTGGTGCAGCAACAGATTGACACCCGGCTGGATCGCGGACTGCGGGCGCTTGCCGCACAAGGCATGCGTACGGAAGACATGCGCAATCTCGACTTCGATCGCCTGCGCGCGGCGCAGCGAGCCTCCGCCACGACCGAGGTGAAAGGCTCAATTCTGCTGGACCGCATCGCCGACGCTGAGAATGTCCGGATGCCGGAAGAAGATGTCGAAAGTGAGTTGCAGGCTATCTCCTTGCAAATGCACGAGCCGGTGGATGCCCTGCGCACTCGTTTGACTGAGGACGGTAGCCTCGCTAGAATCCGGGAACGCTTACGTAGAGAGAAGATGAGCGCGTTGTTGTACGAGCGATTAGCGTCCTGAACAGGGACAAACAGGGCTGAAACAAGGATGTCAGCCTGAAACGGGCAACTTTCAGACCGGGGCGCACGACGCCTGCGGGAAGCAGAAGCAAGGGAGCGCATGGCACTTGTACCTATGGTGGTCGAGCAGACGAGTCGGGGCGAGCGAGCCTACGACATTTATTCTCGTTTGCTCCGTGACAATATTATTTTTTTGGGAACGCCGATCGACGATCAGATAGCAAACCTGGTAATCGCCCAGATGCTGTTTCTCTCCGGCGAGGACCCAGAGAAAGATCTTCAGCTTTACATCAATTCCCCCGGCGGCTCAATCACCGCGGGTCTTGCGATCTACGACACGATGCAATTCATCAGAAACGACGTAGTCACTTACTGCATCGGGCAGGCGGCGAGCATGGCAGCATTTCTCCTGATGAGCGGCAACAAGGGCAAACGCTTTGCCTTGCCGAACTCCCGCATCCTGATCCATCAGCCATCCATGGGCGGCCTTTCGGGCCAGGCTACCGATATCGATATTCATGCCCGCGAAATTCTGCGCATCCGCGAGATCACCAACAAGCTGATGTCGAAGCACACTGCGCAACCGCTGGAACGCATTGAACGAGACGTTGAGAGAGACTTCATCATGAACGCGCAACAAGCAAAAGAATACGGGATTATTGACGAAATCATAGACCGGCCACGAACCTGAAGGCCACCAGGGCAAAAGGAGTTGCAGTATGAAAACGCCGAGGGGAACAGACGATACGCTCCGTTGTTCGTTCTGTCATAAATCGCAGGACGCCGTTGCTAAATTGATCTCCTCACCAAGCGACTATCCGCGGGCATACATCTGCGATGAATGCGTGGCGGTTTGCAACTCTATTCTGGAAGACGACCGGGGCGAGGCACAGCCCGGGGCGGCGCCGGCGCACCTGCCCAAACCGCAGGAGGTCAAGGGCTTTCTCGATGAATACGTCATCGGCCAGGAGCAAACGAAAAAGAAGCTGGCCGTAGCCGTCTACAACCACTACAAGCGTATCCAGATGAACCGGACGCGGGGCAATGACGTCGAGCTTTCCAAGTCGAACATTCTTCTCGTAGGCCCAACCGGAAGCGGCAAGACTCTGCTGGCGCACACGCTAGCCAAGATGCTGGATGTACCGTTCGCGATCGTCGACGCAACCACGCTGACAGAAGCCGGTTATGTAGGCGAAGACGTTGAAAATATCATCCTGAAGCTGCTTCAGGCGGCCGATGGCGACGTGGCCCGAGCGCAAACCGGCATTATCTATATTGATGAAATCGATAAGATCGGGCGCAAGGACGAGAACCCGTCCATTACCCGGGACGTCTCCGGAGAAGGCGTGCAGCAGGCCTTGCTGAAGATTCTCGAGGGCACGGTGGCGAACGTGCCGCCGCAAGGCGGCCGCAAGCATCCGCACCAGGAATTCACACCGGTCGACACCACCAATATCCTGTTTATCTGCGGTGGTGCCTTTGTCGGGCTGGAACGGCTGATCGGGCGCCGTGTGGGCAAGAAGGCATTGGGCTTCAAGGCGCTTTCGGACAAGGATGCTCAGGAAGCAGGCACCTTGCCAGCACAGCGTGACACCGAGCTTCTGCGCCAGGCCCAACCCCAGGATCTGATCAAGTTCGGTCTAATCCCGGAGTTTGTCGGACGTCTCCCGGTCATCGGCATCCTCGACGAGCTCGATGAAGCTGCCCTGGTGGAGATTCTGACCAAGCCCCGGAATGCCATCCTCAAGCAGTATCAACGTCTCTTCGAGTACGAAGGCGTAAAGCTCTTGTTTGCCGAGGACGCCTCCCGGGCCGTTGCCCATGAGGCATTGAATCGCAAGGTTGGAGCACGCGGCCTGCGCATGATTCTCGAAGAGTTGATGCTGGACCTCATGTACCACCTCCCAAGCAATAAGAAGATCAAGGAGCTGGACATCACGGCGGAGATGGTGCAGAAACGCGATCTTTCTGTGACCTTGCTGGAGAAGGCCGGGTAGCGATCTTGTCGCGCCTCAGAAAGCCCGTGCCTCGGGGCCAAACAGGCTGCGAAAAAAGTGCTGGTTGGAGGCGAAACGATACCTCAGCGGCTAAAGCCGAGTTCATTTCGAAGCATTTGCGTACGGTCTGAACAAGCTGCGGAAAAAGTCGGGATTCGGGTGAAATCGGCGGAAAGCATACCTCAGGGGCTTAAAGCCCGTACCCTTCAGCCTACGAGGTCTACCCCCATACTTCGTGAACACTGAATCTCGATTCGTCCTTGGAGGCGAACGATAAGATTCGTGGTTTCCCCCATCTCGCACAAAAAGACGTGCGAGACCCGGATTTCCTGCACGCGGCACTAGCCATCGTCGCGTGTGCGGCTTTCTGTAAGGAAAGCCGCATGGAGTTCGTTGATTCCACCAAGTACCACAGGAAATCCGGGGATATGGGACACGCGGCCTTAGCTGAATAGCCAGTTTTTTCACAGCTCGTGGGCGCGGCAGAACCGGTTTTACTCTGTTGATTGGTTGAAGCCCTCATCGACCGGCCATTGGCGCAACTCCCCTTTCCTCTGTATAAGGGAATTAAGTGAAAGGAAATCGCGTGACACAAGCAAAAGAGACCCGGGACAAAAGCGATCTTCGCAAGCTCCCCATGATGCCCATTCGGGACATGGTGATCTTTCCTTACATGATGACGCCTTTTGTGGTGGGCCGCGAGTCGAGCGTGCGNNAGGCGCTGACCGGGGACCGCAAGATTTTCCTGGCCACGCAGCACGACGCGGGCATCGATGAACCGCGGCCGGAAGACATTTATTCGGTAGGAACCATTGGCAACATCGTCCAGAGCGTGAAGATGCCGGACGGCAACATCAAGGTGCTGGTGGAGGGACTGGAGCGAGCCAAGGCGGTCGAGATGAACGACGCGGATGGCTTTTTTGTGGCCACCGTGCGGGTCGCCAACCGGCAGCTGGAAGTAAATCCTCAAATCGAACAGGTGATGCAGCGGGTCACTTCCCTGTTCGAGCAGTACGTGAAGCTGCAGCAATCCCTGAATTATGAAACGATGATCGCCGCTGTACGCATGGATGAGCCGGCGAAGCTTTCCGATACGATCGCCGCCAACCTGCAGCTTTCGATCGAAGAGAAGCAGGAACTGCTCGATATCTTCGATCCCAGCGAGCGGCTGGCCCGAGTGGCGGATGTACTCGATATCGAAATCGAGAAGCTGAATATGGATCGCAGCGTGCAAAGCCGGGTGAAGCGGCAGATGGAGCGCGCGCNNAGATCAAGGCGATTCAGAAGGAACTGGGGCGCGGCGAGAAGAGTGAATTTGATGAACTGCGCAAGAAGATCGACGGCGCAGGCATGCCCAAGGACGTCTTCGATAAAGCAGTTCAGGAGCTGAAGAAGCTGGAGGCCATGCCGCCGATGTCGGCCGAGTCGACCGTCTCCAGAAACTATCTGGACTGGCTCCTGGCGGTGCCGTGGAAGAAGAGAAGCAAGGAAACACGCAGCATCGATCACGCCGAGAAGGTGCTGAATGCGGATCACTACGGGCTGGAAAAAATCAAGGAGCGCATTCTCGAGTTTCTGGCCGTCCGCCAACTGGTGAAAAACCCCAAGGGCTCGATCCTGTGCTTTGTCGGGCCTCCAGGCGTCGGCAAGACTTCGCTGGGGATGTCGATCGCCAAGGCCACGGGGCGCAAGTTTGTCCGCATGTCCCTGGGAGGGGTGCGCGATGAGGCGGAAATCCGTGGGCATCGCCGGACCTACATTGGGGCCCTTCCGGGACAGATCATCCAGTCCATGAAGAAGGCGGGAACCAAGAACCCGGTCTTCATGCTGGACGAAGTGGACAAGATGGCTTCCGACCTGCGCGGAGATCCCGCCTCGGCACTGCTCGAGGTGCTCGATCCGGAGCAGAATGCAAGCTTCCAGGACCACTATCTCGACGTGGAGTATGACCTCTCGCAGGTGCTCTTTGTCGCCACAGCCAACGTGCTGCACACCATTCCGGCGCCGCTCCAGGACCGCATGGAGATTTTGCGCCTGCACGGATACACCGAGGCGGAAAAGCTCGAAATTGCCAAGCAGTACCTGGTCAAGAAGCAGCGTGAAGCCACGGGGCTGAGCGATAAGAACGCTATCTTCAGCGACTCGGCGCTGGTGGACATCATTCGCGGCTATACCCGCGAAGCCGGCGTTCGCAACCTGGAGCGCGAAATCGGAAACGTATGCCGCAAGGTAGCGCGCCGCGTGGTTCGGAACGGGATCAAGCACAAGGAAGAGATTGCCGACGCCAACCTGAACGAATTTCTTGGAGTGGCCAAGTTTCGCGATTCTCAACTGCACGAGACCAGCGAAATAGGACTGGTTACCGGGCTTGCCTGGACTGAGGTGGGCGGCAGCATTCTTTCCACTGAGGTGCAGGTGCTAGATGGCAAGGGAAAGTTGACCCTGACCGGCCAACTGGGCGACGTTATGCAGGAGTCGGCGCAGGCCGCGCTCTCCTACATTCGCAGCCGTGCGCAGCACCTGGGCCTCCCCAAGGACTTTTACCGCAACCTCGATATTCACGTGCACGTGCCGGAAGGCGCGATTCCCAAGGACGGCCCGTCAGCAGGCATCACCATCGCCACGGCGCTGGCCAGTGCTCTGGCCAAGGTACGCGTGCGGCGGGATATTGCCATGACCGGCGAGATTACGCTGCGGGGCAAGGTTCTGCCCATTGGCGGGTTGAAAGAGAAGCTGCTGGCAGCCCACCGGGCCGGCATCTTTGAGGCTGTCCTGCCGCGAGCCAATGAGAAGGATCTGGCAGATCTTCCGGAGAACCTGCGCAGCGTTATGAAACTCCACTTCGTGGACCAGATGGACGAGGTGCTGAGGATCGCGCTCGAGGGTCCGCTTCCGGAGCTGCGCGAGGAGACGCCCGAGGCACTGGCAGCCGTTAAACCGCCTGTAGCAGCCGATCAGCCACGCGCACAGTAGGCATGCGCCTGGTTACGAAGTTCCTGCTGTCGGCGATGTCTCCCGAACAGTTCCCTGCCGCCTCGGCACCGGAGTTTGCTTTCCTGGGGCGGTCCAACGTCGGCAAATCCAGCTTGATCAACGGATTGTTAGGCGAGAAGGCGGCCAAGGTTTCGGCCTCACCGGGGCGGACGAGGTCCATTAATTTTTTCGCTCTGTCGGATTCACCCTCCGCTCGGGAGCCGCGCCTGCTCTTTGCCGATCTCCCAGGCTATGGCTACGCCAAAGTCTCCCGGTCGATCTCCGTGGAGTGGCCCAAATTTATCAACCCCTATCTCGAAGAGCGGCCCAATCTTGTTCTCTGCATCTGCCTGGTCGACAGCAATATTCCAGTGCAAGCCAGTGACCAGCAACTGATTGCGTCTCTGAAGGGAATGGGGCGCAACTTTCTCGCGGTTGGGACGAAAGCAGACCGGCTTTCGGGGAACGAGCGCGCCAAGGCTGTCGTGCGGCTAAAGCAGGGGCTGGGGCTGACCGATATGCTGCTGTGTTCAGCGAAAACGGGGGCTGGGCTGAAAGAATTGTGGACGCAGATCCTGTCCCGGGCTGAAGAAAATTCCCGCGCCTGAGAAGCTCCACTTAGAAGTGCAAGCAGATCTGAGAGAACGAGGGTTGAACCGCAGGTCCCTCCACTNNTTGTCGAACTGCATGCGGCTTTCCTCAAAGAAAGCCGCACACGCAGCCATCTGTGGTGCCGCGCAGCAGGAAATCCGGGTGAGCTCCGGTCGGGATGACAAATTTGTTGCAAGAAATCGACGACTCTTGCGACGTGCGGTCGTCGCAAAGCCCCCGTATCTCACAATGCGTTTTGTGGGGAGATGTGGTATTCCACGACGTCAGTCGCACCTTGTCGTCCTGCCACAAACCCATAGACAATCGTGACCGCCCTGCATTCTCGCTTGGATTAAAGGCACACGAGTAAGCGTGGCGTGGTTTCCCACATCTGACACAAACAACGTGTCAGATATGGGGCACCCGGGCCTGATTGCAGGTTCGGCGGCCTACCACGTGGAATAGGGCTGCCCGTCGCTGCCCACCTGATCCGACCCGCTGTGCACGTCGGTCATGCCCGGGTCGGTTTGGTCGGGACTTTGCAGTGTGTCGTCCATGCTTGGTACCCAGGTGCTGGCACTTTCCGTCACTGGATCCTTGGGTATCGATTTCAAGTATCCGCCGGTGACCAGATCATCGAGCGTCTGTGGTGCCTTGTTCTTGTCGTTGGTATAGGAGTCAATGGCATTGCGCAGGACGTGCAGGTCCTCCTTGAGGACCGCTTCCCGGGCGGCGCGAATGGACGACATATAAGCAGGGATCGCGATTGCAGCCAGAATCGCGATGATGAGCATCACCACCATCAACTCGACCAGAGTGAAGCCAGACGCGGGGGCCGGCCGGGTGGAGCGCGCGAATTCGGTACGAAAGCGGAAGCCGGATATTCTCACAAACCTACCAATCGGAGTACTTCGTTCCATCGAGCGCAGTGGCTTGCGACTTGGAGCCAACGTCGAAGACATTCTGCCCTCCCCACGAATCGCTATTCGGCTCGTCCTGCATGGAGCGCAAATTCCACTCAGCTTTGCCGGTGATCGGATCGACCGGGATGCGACGCAGAAATTTGAGCTTTTTGCCCTGCGCGTCCACACCTTTGACCAGCGTATCGAGATCGGGCGGATACCCCTGGCTGTCGAGCTTGATCTGAAAGGCGTGACGGTCGGCGGCGTCTTTGTACCGGTCGATGGCATCGCGCATCTGCCACAGGTCGTAGCGCAATTCCCTTTCCTTTTCGCGCTGGGCGCGAAAGCGGGCCAGGGGAACGGCGGCGGAGGCAAGGATGGCAAGGATCGCAACCGTCACGATCAGTTCGACCAAGGTCAGTCCCACCTGATGGCCCGGCGTGACCGCTGCACTGCGCTGACGAAGCTTGAACTGCATCCAGGGGCCCTATTGCACGTGTACCGTGGCTTGCGAGCCGGCGATGTTGACTGCCTGCTGTGTACTGTTCTTGACTGAGGCTCGAGTGATTTGCACATCCGAGTCTCCAGCCGCATTGGCCTGGAAGGTCAGCAGGCAGAGGACTCCGGACCCGTTCACCCCGCCGACACCGGGCGGACGTGAAGCCGAGATGACCACGCCCCCGGCGCCGTCGTCGCGATGAACCAACGCGATGGCCTGACCATCATGACCGAGGTAATCGCCACTATCGACGTTGATCAACGCCAGCTTGCTGGTGTCGTAATGCAGCTGCATCGGCACCGAGAAGACATCCTGACCTCCGCTCAGGTTGACGGCGACCTGGAAAGTGCTGCCGACCTTTGGCACAGCCGGCGGCGGAGTGATATGCAGGGTCACAGATCCCGATGCAGGAGCTGCGGCAGCTGGTGTCGCGGCGGCCACCGGTGGACCGGCAGCGGGCGGCGGTGTGGGTGCAGGATGTGGCTGCAGACCCGGGGGCAGAGAACCTACTCCACCTGGCTGTGGGTTTGCCGGCGCCTGCGCAGAGATGCGGCGGAGCTCCACGTTGGTGCCGGTTCCAGTATCGATCTCCTGCAGGTTCAGCGGGCTGATATCGGTGGCGCGGACTACATGCGGGGTCAGCATGAAGATAATCTCGTCTTCCTGCACCTCATGCTGCGTGGAGCTGAACAAGTATTTCAGGATCGGGAGCTCGCCCAAAAACGGTGTTCCGCCGATGGTGATGAGTTCCTGCTTCTGCAAAAATCCGCCCAGAATGTTGACTTCCCCTTCTTTCAGGCGGACCACCTGATCGGCGGTGCGCTGGCTGATGATCGGTTCCGTAATGCCTCCGATGTTGACTGAGCTGCTCTCCTCGGAGGAGACGAGCTTGATTTTGAGCGTTACATCGCGGTCGTAGTGCACGACGGGCGTGATCTCGATCTCCACACCAACGTCCAGATAGGTGAACTGCGTGTTCACCAGCGAGCTGACCACAGCCGTAGCCGCGCCCGTCTGGTAGGAACCGGTCGCCACGGGTATGCGCGTGCCGATCTTCAGGTCCGCCTTCTGCCCATCCGTCGCCCGGAGACTGGGGTTTTGCAAGACCTTGGTATCGGAGTCCGAGAGCAGCAGGTTCGCCGTAGCCTGGCCTACGGTCACCGCAAAGTTAGTGGCATTGAGGTGAGCGAGATTGTTCAACGTCAAATTAGTCGTGCTGGTACCGGTGGTCGTGGTACCGGTGGTACCGGTGGTGCCAGTGGTGCCGGTGGTCGTGTTGGTGGCATTTGGCGGCTGCAATTGCAGGCCAAAGCTGCCTGGGAGCTGAATGCCGATGGTTCGTGTCTTGTCCCGATTCACTTCCAGCAGTGCCACGTCAACAACTACCTCCGGACGAGACTTGTCCAGATCGTTGATGAGCTTTTGCGCCAGCAGCAGCTCGTCCGGCGTAGCGCGCATCACGATGGCGCTCTGGCTCGGCACCCCGTAGAGCTTGGCATTGACCAACAGGTTGCGCAACGCGGTCTGAATATCGTTGAGATCGTTTTGCTGGGCAGTGTTGGCCAGATAGAACGTCTGCACTGCCTCCTCCTCCAGCTCCTGGCGCTTGGCCCGCGTATTCATCGCCACAAAGATCGTGTTGGCGGTGACGGGGTGCCAGAATGTGCCCGAGACGGTGCCGACGATGCGCAAAGCGTCCAAAAGGGAGACGTTCGCGATGTCGACCTGGATACGCTTGGAGGTGTACTCGGGATCGAACAGCACATTGATCCCTGCCGCCTTGCCCACCGTCGAGTAGACCACCTTGCTGTCTTCGGTCATGTGCAAAGTCAGCGGCTCATTGGAGATGGGTTTGAGCTGTACCGGGCTACCGACCTGGTTGAGCTCTGCTTCCTTCGCCTCTGGAATCGAGGTCTCCTGATTAGCCTTGGGAGCAGCCAGCTTGTCCCGCGCATGCTGGATATCCTGGTGAGCCAACTCGTTGCTGGGATCGATCTCGAGGGCGCGCAGAAACTCGGTCAATGCGCCGCTCACGTCGCCCTGACTGCTGAGTTTCTCCCCTCGGCTGACGTGCGCGGACGCCGCCACAAAGCGCAAGCGCTCGAATGCGGTCTTATAGCGAAGATTCTTGGGTTCCTTCTGGTAGGCCTGGTAATAATCCTCATAGGCCGTGATGGGGTCGTCCTTGGCCTCAGCTGTCTGGCCGCGCTCGTACAGCGTTTTGGCCTTGGGGCCGGAAGCTGCAAGGCAGCATATGCCGAGGCTCAAAAACACGGTCAACCCCGTGGACAAAGCCCACTTCTTCTTCCGGCGATTCATTGCGCTCCAGATAGCGAAACCGCTTTTATCTTAGGGGGAAATCGACGTGTCCAAATAGTCACGGCACGCGCTTCCTTTGGGTCCTGAATCAGCGCGAACTCTTTCCAGATCAGGAGCTTTTGCCTTTGATTATATGGCCCGAGTATAACATTCGCCGGGAGCGGAACTCCCGTCCTAACTCGCGTGCTAGCATTAAGATTCGTAACCAAATGTATGCCCCGGCAACTGAGTCAACCTACTACTTCATCCCCTCAAAAAACGAAGCCTCGGGAACCAGTCGCCGCCGGTGAGCGAGACGCTGCCGTGAATCGCGCAGCGGGACATAACTACTTTCTACTAGACAAGTTTGAAGCCGGGATTGCGCTCCGAGGTACGGAAGTGAAGTCCATCCGCGAAGGCAAGGCCAATCTCAAGGATGCCTACGGGATCATCAAAGACGGCGAAGCGTATTTGCTGAACGCACATATAGGCCCTTACTCGCACGGAAACTCTTCCAACCACGACTCGCTGCGCACCCGCAAACTGTTGCTACACCGCGGAGAACTGCAAAAGCTAATGGGGAAGACGCAACTCAAGGGTTTGACGCTCATTCCCACCAGGCTTTATTTCCGGCACGGGCGAGTTAAGTGCGAGCTGGCAGTAGCCAAGGGCAAGCAGGACTGGGACAAGCGGGAGACCGAACGGCGGCGCGAAGATGAACGCGAAGCTCGCGCGGCCATCGTTCGCGCCCAGCACAAGTAGCGCGGCTTCTGGATAAATCACACAATTTAATAGGCTTAAAGGAGCAGCGCGACAACATGAAGAGCAAACTTGTATCCGGCAAGCTTGAGCGCGTGGCCAGCGAGCTGCTGGTGGTCTTCGCTTTCGACGCCGCGGAGAAAAAGCAGCCGGCAAAGCAGACCAAGCCGGCGATCAAGCTGTTGACCACCGGCAACGCGGTGGCGAAGGCGGCCGCGGCGATCCTGAGCAGCGGTGAGTTTGCCGCCGGGAGCTGCGAGACCGTCCTGCTGCATGGCCCGGGCGGGTTTAAGGCGGAGCGGATCCTTCTGGTAGGCCTGGGCAAGGTCACCCCCTCTGAAGTGCGTAAGGCAGCGGGGGCAGCGGTCCGGTTCGCCAAGCCGCGCAAACTGCGCGAGCTATCCATTGCGATTCCGTCGTGGGAGGGGCTCGATCCTTTTGCGGCTACGCGAGCTCTCGTGGAAGGCGCTTATATCGGAGATTTCGATCCGGATACCTACCGTTCGGACCGGAAAGACCAGAGTATCGAGCAGCTTAGCGTGGTCACCGGTGGGGCTGACCAGGCTGCCATCGAGGCTGCCCTGCGCGAGGGCGTGATCATTGGCGAGGCACAGAACTTTACCCGCACCCTGGTCAATGAGCCGGGCAACGTAATGACGCCCACGGTGCTGGGCGAAAAAGCTACGGAAATGTGCCACCAATACGGCTTGAAGTGTGAAGTTTACGGTGCAGACAAGCTGAAAGAATTGAAGATGGGCGCCTTTTGGGGGGTGACGAAGGGCTCGGAGGAACCACCCGCCCTGATCGTGATGACCTACGAGCCGAAGAATGCCCCCGCCAGTCCGGTGCTGGGCCTGGTGGGTAAAGGCATTACGTTCGACACCGGCGGCATCTCNNCGGACGGCATGGAGAAGATGAAATATGACATGGCGGGCGGAGCAGCCATGATCGGCGCCATGCAGGCGATCGCGCAGTTGAAACCGGCCGTCAAGGTGATTGGCGTTGTTTGTGCGGCAGAGAACATGCCCTCCGGAAATGCCATGAAGCCGGGAGACGTCCAGATTGCGATGTCCGGCAAGAGCATCGAAATCATTAACACGGACGCCGAAGGGCGGCTGGTGCTTGCCGACGGGCTAAGTTATGCCCGGCAACTCGGCGCAACCCACCTGATCGATGCAGCGACGCTGACCGGCGCCTGTGTGGTGGCGCTGGGCATGGTCAACGCGGGGTCATTCTCTAATAACGAGGAGACATATAAGCACTTTGCCGATGCGCTGCAGATTTCGGGAGAGCGTTTCTGGCGCCTTCCCCTCGAGGATGAATACGGGGAGCAGATCAAGTCGAGCATTGCCGACATTATGAACACGGGCGGCAGCCGCTGGGGCGGAGCGATTACCGCCGCGATGTTCCTGAAGGAATTTGCCGAAGACACACCCTGGATACATCTGGACATCGCGGGCGTGGCGTGGACGGAAGAGCCGAAGCCGTGGATGGCCAAGGGCCCATCCGGCATTGCGGTACGCACGATCACCGAGTGGGTACGCAGCTACGCAAAATAGGATTTATGCCACACCAAGGGCCACATCCGGCAATGCATCAGATGTGGCCCCAAAAACAGCTAGGAAGCGGCTCTTGTCGCTTGTTTCTCGAGAGTATGTTTTGCCTGGGATAGTTTTCCTTGGCCGAACTCCCGGATGAGCCTTTCGTTGAACGCTGGGAGATCGTCCGGCTTTCGGCTGGTCGTAAGGTTCTGATCTGTTACTACCTCCTCATCGACCCAGTGACCGCCTGCGTTGCGAATATCGGTACGAACCGAAGGCCACGAGGTCAGAGTTCTTTTCTTCAACACCCCAGCCTCGACCAGCATCCATGGGCCGTGGCAGATGGCGCCGATGGGCTTGCCTGAGTTGAAGAAGTCGGCCACGAAAGCTACGGCCTTGGGTTCTAAACGGAGCTTGTCCGGATTGATTTGACCACCCGGCAATACCAGCCCCTGATAATCCGAAGGCTTAGCCTCATCGAGGGTCTTGTCCACCTTGGTATTCTCGCCCCACTCGGTAAACTTCCAGCCCCTGATTTGGCCCGGCTTTGGAGAAATTACATCGACGGTAGCTCCCGCCTCTTCCAGAGCCTTCTTCGGCTCCGTCAACTCCACTTGCTCAAAACCATCTGTCGCCAGTATCGCGATTCTCTTTCCCTGCAATTTTGCATTCATAGTTGAAAACCCCTTGGTTGTTGGATCCTCGTGCATCACGCTTGCTTCGTTCTCGTCTTACCTCTATTAAGAGGCTCGTTCTCTCCCGCTCGTTGCCCGGTAATCGGGCTGCCGGCAAGGAGAGCAAAACAGCTGGTCCTCTCATGAAATTTGGATGAAGATCCATCTCAGCGGGCATCCCAGGTATGCTGTTCGACAACCCAGTCGTGTGTGGAGGATTTCTAATGCCCTACGAAAAGATCTGCAGAACCACCGTTTGCGTCATTGCGATTTTGTCGACGGTCAGCTTGTTGACCTCCTGCAATTCCTCATCCGGCACTATCGCGCTCAACGGAGCCGGCAGCACATTCGTCTATCCGGTAATGGGCCGTTGGATTCAGGATTTCCAGCAGTCTCATGCGAATGTGCGGATTAACTATCAGTCCATTGGGAGTGGCGGTGGGATTCAGCAGGTGAAGTCGGGCACGATTGATTTTGGCGCCTCGGATGCGCCGCTGTCCGACGCGGATATGGCGCAGACGGCTCCCGTGATCCAGATTCCGGAATCGGCCGGCCCGGTATGCGTCACCTACAATCTGGATGGTCTGCAGAAGCCTCTGCAACTCTCTTCCGATGCACTTGCGGGAATCTTCCTGGGCAAAATCACCAGTTGGCAGGATCCGCTACTCAAAAAGGACAACCCAGGCGAGAAATTGCCTAACGTGAAGATTACGGTGGTCCACCGTGCCGAGGGTAGCGGCACCACCGCTGCTTTCACCACCTATCTTGCCGCAGTCAGCCCGGAATGGTCGCAGCAGGTCAGCAAAGGCACCTCGGTAAAGTGGCCGGTGGGACTCGGCGCCAAGGGCAGCGAGGGAGTGACGGGCCAGGTTAAGCAATCGCCGGGGGCAATCAGCTACGTCGAACTGACCTACGCCACCCAGAACAAGCTGCCGGTAGCAGCGATCAAGAACCAGGCCGGCAACTATGTACTGCCCAGCACGGCCGGGACAACGGCTGCCATCGATGCGTTCAAGGACCAGTTGGCAAAGGACCCTCGCAGTGCAATCGCCAACCCGCCTGCGTCCGCGGCAGACGCCTATCCCATCTCAACACTCACCTTCCTGATCATTCCCAAAGACGGCAAAGATGCTCAGAAGCGCGCTGCCTTGAAACAATTTCTTCAGTATGTCGTCACGGACGGTCAACAGGCGGCGGCGGGACTGAGCTACGCTCCCCTTCCCGACGCGGTGAAACAACAGAACACACAGACGTTGAGCCAGATGACGGTCAACGGCAGCCCGATGCAGTGAATTGAGGCACTGCCCAGGTCATTCCACGACGTAAAGGGAGAACTGCAGATTCCTCCACTTCGCTCCCCCGGATTCCCTGTTGAATTCAATGGGTTCCGCGAGCTTCATGCGGTCCCGGCTGACCGGGACCGCACACGCAGCCCTGTCTACGGCCGAGTAGCAGGAAATCCGGGTACGCTCGCTGGTAATGGAGCTTCCCTTTTGTCTTGAAGGACTTGAGCCCATAACGCCTTTGGAGCCAAGTATTTAGGCTTTCGCCTTATCAAGGATTATAGCTGGGGATCGCTGGGAGTTGCAGTCATAAAAATGCCTCCCGGATGGTAAAAACCATCGCGAATGGTAAAAGATTCTCGGGGCCGGTATTGGAGGATTGACACCCGTACCTTCAATCCACGGTTCGGCGCAGGTCAACGATCAAATGCGCGCATGGCTTGCTTGAAGTGCTCTTCGATCGCATCCATGTCGAGTATCTGCGCTCCGAATAAGGTGTGCCGGACTGCTTGATGGAGGTAGCGGACAGTCATCTGGCAAGCCAGATGCGCCATTCGCCCGGCTCCTTTCGATTGGAGCCGTGGGACGAAGACCGTATTGGCATCGGGGTAAAAACTATAGACGGCATCGTGTGAACCATGCACATATGGCGAGGTACGGAAAAATCCAGCCTCATAGTCCGCTTGGCGATGCCTGGGCGTGTAGAATACGCCGTCTAATGGGTGGTCTTCTGTCGCCACGCGCCACGTGAAATCTTTCTTACCTGACCAGTGTTTCGGGCGCTTTTTATTGGCGGTTAGGTTTTGCTCCCGGGCATTTGCTTCGAGCTTTGCGATCATCTCAGGATCGTCTTTGAAGTACTCCAACATCTGATGTAGCCAATACCCCTGTTCCTTGAAGTAGAACTGAGCAAAGCGCTGGGCGCGTGCTTCATAATGTGCACGGTCTTTCGTGAGGTAGCGGAGGTTGAGCGTGCATTCCACCAACGTCCGAACCAACCCAAAACCCTCTTCCGGATGCTGATTTTCGACCAGAACGCTGACAGCATCAGCAAGCGAGAACGCCTTTGAAAGAAGTCCGAAGGTGACGGCATCGAAAATATAATACTTCGGGTTGCGGGGATAGATGGCAATGTCCTGGATGGCTGACCGCATTGCAGCCAGATATGCTCGGACTTTGTCTGCTTCACCCTTCGCGTTTTCCATGCAACCGAAGGTATCACCGTTCAATGGTGGAGACAGGAAGAGACCAGGCGGGAGTTGAGCCGAGGCCCCCTTTTTGCGCTGCGCAGGCATGGGAAATCAAAGCCGGAATCGCCGTACGGGATCCGACTGGATTAACTAGCAAAAAAATCGACACCAATAAAAAAATCGACACCAATAAAGGGGGCCGCTGGCACTCGCTGGGTATTGACCGGTATGAACACAATTGAAGTCCTCCGCTCCCGTCCTGGATACCTCGGCGTAGTTGAAGCAGCCGAGTTCATCGACATCCACCGCGACACACTGTGCGACTGGATCAATGCTGGAAAGTTCAAGGCATATCGGGTCGGCAACGCCAATAAGATCGACCGCCTATACTTGGCTGACTGGCTGGAGAAGCGGGCGTTGCCCCTGGTTGGCGCATTGCACTCTATGCGGTTTTCCGTAGAAAACCGCACTCGCGACCCTCTCCACCGCGGCCAAGGGGGGAAGCAAGGGGCAGGCCTGGGGATCAATCCGAAGATGAGCGAGCGCCGAAGGCGCGGCACTTCGCTTCGCCCATTCCCGAATACACCAAGAGTAACCTCCAAAACGGGTACCCCCGGCTCAAAATAGCGTCCCGGCGCCTTTATCCGATCCCGGACGGATATAACCTTGTTGAAAGACGATTTCGGCAGGCAGCGGATTCTCGCGTCACCGCTCTCTGGTCGGCAGGTGCCAGTAGTTTCGGCCTACACGCGAGCGAAGGACAGTTTTACCGCTGTCCGGTGTCCCACCCGATCCTTGTCACAAATCACCAACCACAGACATCCCGCCGCGGCGGGATTTTTTATGCATCCCCACCGCGCTTCGCTGCGCAGTATAGCGGTTTCGCAATTGGTGTAGACCGAAGCGAAAAAGCCTTTCGTGGTTTTCTCTCAAGGAAAACCACTCCTCGCGAACTTTTTGGGACCGTAGTAATTGCGAAACCGCTATAGAAACCTCTGCCCATAGCCTCTTTCACTCAACTTCCCAACTTCCCGGAGCCACCTATGCCCAAAAATAAAGTCAGCGACCCCATCACCGATCAGGAAATAGCCTTTGCCCGCTTGATCCTCTCTGGAACCATGACCGACCATCGTGCCGCCGATGCCGTGGGCCTCAACCCCACTACCGCCGCCTACACCAAATCCAAACCCCGTGTCCGCGCCTACATGCTCGAGCACCGTGCCGTTACGCAGCAACAACTCGTCGAGCAGGAAACCGAGGGCTTGCGCCGGCTGAACCTGGGCCGCGAGCAAGTCCTGGCCCGCCTCTGGGAAATCGCCAACCTGGGCCCCGAAATGACCCGAGGCAGCATTACCGGCCAAGTCAAGGCTCTCTCGATGATCGTAGCCATACAAGGCCTGATCCCGGACCGTCGTGCCGGTTCGGCGGAGAAGAACCCCGCTCCTCCGCCCCCCGAACCGGAGATCTATGCCTCCGCTTGGCGTGGCAGGCAGGAGGGGAAAACCACCGGCCCCCAACCCAACCCTGCCCTTGACCAAGAAGCCCAGGAAGAAGATGGGCTCCCCGTTCCCGAGGCCGAACCCGCTCCCGGCTCAGCGGCAGACGCGCCTCCGGACCCCGGCCCTATCTTTGACCCCGGCGAGTCCACCTTCGCCAATCGCTTGAGCCTCGCGGAAACGCAATCGCCGCCTCATGCCGCTTTTGCTCCAGACACCAAGGTCCCCTTCTCTATCGAAAAGAACCCCTTTGCCCGGCGCCGCTGAGCTTCTGAAAGAAAACCGAAACCCATGCACTCGCTCCGCATGCCCCAAAAGACCCAAAAGACCCAAAAAGATCGAATTTTATCGAACTTTATAAAAACCAGGGGACATCCCGAACCTTGCTTGTCCAGCCAGCGCGAGTTATGACCGGCCAAAAGCCCGTAGCCTGAGCCAAAACCAGGCTTGAATGGGCCACGCTCCATCTCCATTGCGGGGAAACCTGGCCCAGCCGGGAAGGATTTCAACTTGCCGCAGGCATACCCCGACCTCCGTGCCTCTTTTTCTAGTCTTGGGTGCGCGCGGTGGCCCATCTAGCGCCCAAGCGGGTTTCTCACGGCTTCCGGGTTAAACTGCCGCCCAGTAGATAGAAGTGTGAAGCATGGATCATCGAGCTGGTGAAGACCCTTGTGGAGAAGTAACTGCGCTTCTGGCGCAACTGAGTAAGGGTAACCAGGAGGCGGCGGACAAGTTGATTCCCCTGGTTTACAAGGAGTTACATAGGTTGGCGGAAGCCTAAATGCGGCGGGAGCGAATCGATCATACCCTGCAGCCCACGGCGTTGGTACACGAGGCCTTTATCAGGCTGGTGCAGCATCACTCGATCGATTGGCAAAGCCGGGCGCACTTTTTCGGGATCGCGGCGCAGGTCATGAGGCGGATTCTGGTCGACCACAATCTACAGAGAATAGCGATAGCGTTACATCGCTTCGGGAACGGCGATTCCCAGCCACGCCAGCGAGCGGACGAGCGCGCGCTCAGCTACAGCGGCGGTGGCCAATAGAAATTGCCTGCGCGCGGGATCCTCTTCGGTGAGGATGTGGTGGCGATGATAAAAATTATTGAAAAGCTGCGCCAGCTGGAAAGCATGCCTGGCCAGATAAGCGGGTTCGGCCGCGGCAATGCACTGCTCGAGCAACAGGCTCAGCCGGGACGACATGATCCACAACTCCCATAGGCCACCGGATTCTTCACCCTCGAAATAGTCTGCTACATTGGCCTCCGCTAATGCCGCCTGCGGCGTCGTTCCGGCCTTGCGAAAGATATTGCGCGCGCGCACGACAGCGTATTGCACGTAAGGTCCGGTCTCTCCTTCGAAACTGAGGGCCTCCTTGAAATCGAAGGCGATGACGGTGTTGCGGG
>PLZN01000266.1:2090-3211 GCA_003152195.1 Acidobacteriaceae bacterium | reverse complement strand
AGTTGGACCGGGCCAGCATCCAGATACTCTGTGCCCTCAGCTGATCTTCCCCAGCCTCTCCATGAGCGTGGCTGGAATGTTGCAACTCAGCTGTTAGGGCATCCCGCAGCGCCTCCAGTCCAAACGAGCTTCCCAGCCTCTTCAGCACCCGCCCGGTAAAGTCGCTCTCTAACCCGAGTTCCCAAAGTTTTCGCTGGAACAGCGGCTCGTCATACACCGTGTTGGCAATCTGCCGTGGCTCAGTGAGCAAGCCGTCCACCGGATCTACCTCAATGCCAAGATCGCGATGAACGATTCCGCTGCGAAACGTGATCGAGGAGATATGTCCTTCGCCGGTCGCGCGCAGGCTCAGAATGAAGCGCACCGCGCCCTCCGGCAAGTTCGCCTGGTCGGGATGCGGCACCATCGATGGACTGAACAACGCAGCTGATTCCAGGGAGTATTCCGCCAGAAAGTAGGAGCCCATCAGGAGCCGCCGCTGCTCGGAAATCTCTGCGCCTTCCGGCAGCAGTTCCCGCAGCTCCTCAAATCGTTCCATAAAGCGCCGCCACATATGAAGGTGGCGTTGTGCAAAGTCGGCCGAGACTTGCGCCAGCAGCGCTCCCACATCCGTTTCCGGAACCGCCATGATTCTTTCTATGATCCTGCTCATGCGTCCCGCATCCCCCGGCTCGAATTGCCGCAAAAGAACGCGTGATGGATCTGGCCTCAGGATGGTTTTGGAACGATTCAGAGGAATTGCCAGTGCAGTCCCATTTCCCATTGAGGTCCCATTTCTTGTCGCCCGGCCCGGCCTGCTTTGCTCGCCGGGGGAAAGACATTATGCATCGCGGGTCATTAGCCGCCTAACAGCAGCTACCAGTGAATCACAGGCGCCAGAGCATTTCTGCTGTTTTCCCTTTTCTTAACGGCACAAGCCGCGCAAACATGCTCTTCCGGTAAACATCGGCAAGAAAACCGCTCAAGAATCGGGCTGCATCCATCGCAACCGACCCTATATGAGACCGGTTCTGGTCCCCTGAGTCATTGATTTCTTGCAAAAAAGTTGTCATCCCGACCGGAGCGAACCCGGATTTCCTGCTGCGCGGCACCACCGATGGCCGCGTGTGCGGCTTTCCGTA